>JAHFIE010000002.1 GCA_023246565.1 Candidatus Magasanikiibacteriota bacterium | reverse complement strand
TCAAGCTTTGGAAAAATACGGAATAAATTTAACCGAGAGAGCACGGAAAGAAAAATTAGATCCAGTTATTGGTCGTGATGATGAAATTCGACGGGTTATGCAAGTACTGACGCGGCGTACGAAAAATAATCCCGTATTAATTGGTGAACCAGGGGTTGGTAAAACTGCTGTTGCCGAAGGATTAGCACAACGTATTGTTAATGGTGATGTTCCGGAAAACCTTAAAGACAAAGAAATTATTACTCTTGATATTGGATCTCTTGTTGCGGGAACAAAATTTCGGGGTGAATTTGAAGAGCGGTTTAAGGCGGTGATTAAAGAAGTTACTGAAGCACGGGGTAAAGTTATTATGTTTATTGATGAATTACATACTATTGTTGGAGCCGGAAGTTCTGAAGGTGCCGTGGACGCTTCAAACATGTTGAAACCTGGTTTGGCTCGCGGTGAATTACATATTATTGGTGCTACGACACTCAAAGAATATCATAAGCATATTGAAAAAGACGCAGCGTTTGAGCGTCGATTTCAGCCAGTTTTAGTGAATGAACCAAGCGAGGATGACGCTGTGGCAATTTTGCGGGGAATAAAAGAAAAATACGAAGTGCATCATGGTGTTCGCATTACCGATCCTGCTGTTGTGGCAGCCGTATCTTTGTCTACACGATATATTACTGACCGATTTTTGCCTGATAAAGCCATTGATCTTATTGACGAAGCAGCAAGCGCACTCAAAATGCAAATTGATTCCATGCCCGATGAACTTGATATCATGAAACGACAGATCATGAAGATTGAAATTGAATTACGCGCGCTTAAAAAAGAAATCGACACAGAGTCACGTGATCGACAACAGAAATTAAAGGAAGAATTGGCAAATTTAAAAGAAAAAACACAGGCTCTTGAGATGCAATGGCAGCACGAAAAAGAAATTATTACGAAAATTCGTGAATACAAAAAAGAAATTGATAAATTAAAACAACAAGCAGAAATTGAAGAACGTCGTGGTGATTTGCAAAAGGTCGCTGAAATTCGTTATGGAAAAATTCCTTTGACCGAAGAAGCTATTCAAAAATTACAAAATAAACTTTTGGATATTCAACAACAACGCGGAATTTTAAAGGAAGAAGTTACTGACAAAGATATTGCTACCGTGGTCGCACGATGGACAGGAATTCCGGTCGTAAAAATGTTGGAGGACGAAACAAAAAAATTAGCAAGAATGGAAGATGAGCTTGCACAACGTGTCATTGGTCAACGTGAGGCAATTACTGCGGTTGCAAATGCTATTCGTCGTTCACGAGCAGGTGTATCAGAAGAAAAACGTCCGATCGGATCCTTTATTTTTATGGGTCCGACAGGGGTAGGAAAAACTGAACTTGCCAAATCCTTGGCAGAATTTTTATTTAATGACGAAGAAGCTTTGGTGCGTGTGGACATGACAGAATACATGGAAAAACACGCTGTCTCACGTATGATCGGTTCGCCACCAGGGTATGTCGGATTTGATGAAGGCGGACAGCTCACTGAAATTATTCGCCGTAAGCCATACTCAGTCATTTTATTTGATGAAGTAGAAAAAGCACATCCTGACATTTTCAATATCATGCTTCAGATCTTGGAAGACGGTCATTTGACTGATTCAAAAGGACGTAAAGTAAATTTTAAGAATACCGTCATTATCATGACGAGCAATATCGCAAGTGACATGATTATGCAAATGGGTAAGCGCGGTGAATTTGGTTTTGGTGAGAAGAAAGCCGGGGCTAGTGCAGTAAAACAACAAGAAGAAAAAATGAATGAAAAAGTCACTGAATCCCTCAAAGATTATTTTAAACCTGAATTTTTGAATCGTATTGATGAAATTATTATTTTTCATCCTCTTTCCGAGCAAGACGTTCGATCAATTGTTGATATTCAACTTGCTATTGTTGCCGAACGGCTTCAAAAACAAAAAATAAGTCTTTTGGTGACTGATGAAGTAAAAACATGGCTTGCACAAAAGGGCTATGATCCAAATCTTGGTGCTCGACCACTGAAGCGCGTCATCCAGACCGAATTATTGGATCGTGTAGCTATGAAGATTATTGCAGGTGAAGTCGCGGAAACACAGAGTCTAAAAATTGGTATAGAAAAAGGAGAGCTTGTTATCAGTTAATAATTTGTAAAAAAATCCCCCGTATTACCGAGGGATTTTTTATCTTTACCAATTTCCACATACTGTCTGCAAAATTGCTCCGCAAACTTGGTATGGGTCACAGTTCGCAGCAGGGCGCCGGTCTTCCAGATAACCACAACCAGCCTGAGCTGCAGCCAACGGAATTCTGACTGATGCGCCACGGTCACTAATACCATAACGAAATTCTCGAATACTACAAGTTTCATGGTGTCCGGTTAAACGATCTTCATTACCATGACCATAGAGTGGAATATGTTGTGCATGGTATGTTTGCAATTTTTTACACGCGGCTTCAATGTATTTCATACCCCCTGGTTCTCGAATTGCTCTGGTACTGAAATTCGTATGCGCTCCAGCACCATTCCAGTCACCCTTGATTGGTTTTGGATCAAAAGAAACGCGTACCTGGTTATCCTCAGCAATTCGTTCCAAGAGCCAGCGAGATATCCAGAGTTGGTCAGCTACATCAAGAGGACTAAGAGGGCCAATTTGGTATTCCCATTGACCAGGCATAACTTCTGCATTGATCCCAGATAGGCCTAAACCAGCATTAAGACAAGCTGTGGCATGCCGCTCAACTATGTCGCGACCATAACTTCGGCCTGCGCCCACACCGCAATAATATTTTCCTTGCGGTTCAGGAAATCCATGATCAGGAAACCCTAGTGGCTTGATACTATTAAAAAGCGTGTATTCTTGTTCAATGCCAAACCAGGCTTCTTCATGTTCAAATTTTTGGGCAATACTTCGTAATTCTGCGCGTGTATTCGTGCTATGGATACTGCCATCAGCATTCAGTACTTCATTCATCACCAATATATTATCCCCTCCTCGGATTGGGTCTGGACAGAAAAAAACCGGTTGCAAAACACAATCACTTGAACCAGTCGATGCCTGGTTTGTACTGGATCCATCAAATCCCCACAAAGGAATTTCTTTAAGAGTATCAATTGGTCCATGAATAACTTTTGCTTTTGAACGAAGAAGTGGACTTGGTTTTGTGCCATCAATCCAAATATATTCGGCAAGAATTCGTTTCATACGATTTTGATTAAGAATAAAGTATTAATTGGAATTATTCTTCGGGAAAGATTTGTTTACCATCTTCATCATACAATTTAATAGCAAGTACGGGGCATGATTGCGCAGCCATGAGAATGGTATCTTCATCAGTACTGTCTGGATCAGTGACAAACGCCAGATTACCATCATCCATCTGAAATACGGTTGGTGCCACGACCACGCACGAACGCGCGCCAATACAAGCTTGGCGATCAACAACAATGCGACGAATTTTGCCACCTGCGCGGATTTTTTGTGAAATTTCTTCGGGAAGATTATCAGGGAGTTTTGGTTCAGGCATACAATTATGTTTCTGGATTTCGAATTAATTCCTTAATATAACTGATATCTAATCGAGCTTTACCTGGGATATTTATTATGACATCACCAGATTGACGTGTGGATAGGTAGATATCACCTACACCAAAAAATATCAGTCGATCATTTTTAAAACACAAAATTCTTTCAACAAAATGTTCACAAACATCAAATCGTATAACAGCATCTGGCCGAGCGTTAAAGTACTGGTCAAGGAGATTTGGTATTTCTTTGTCTATGCTAAACGTGTAGTTTAGACCACGTTGGATATGCACGGTTGTTTTACTAATGTTTGGCATAACTGCAGCGCGAGCAGTACGTTGTTTTTCGCCTTCTTCACCATCAGTTTCATCATATATTTTTGTGTATGTTTTGAATATCTGATAACTTGGATCATCTAAGAACATCATTGAATTATAGGTACTTGGTTGTCGGACAGTCCAGTTTTGTTTATTGGGTAAATCCAATTTTGGGATTTTGAGAGTATTATAAACTGCGTTTGCTCCCCCTTCAGTCATATTTTGTACTGCTAGCTTGTTCATGCCAAAGTTTATTTTCTCAAAATTTTTCTTGTATCGTGCGAGTATGGTTTGATCAAAAGCATCAGCTTGGCGTAATTGTGCTTTTTTTCTAATTTCTGGAATAACTATCGTAGGGACAATAATGTCAATGATTACTATGAGTACTGCTGATGCTAGTAATAATGAAAGAAAAAAATTTTTACGATTTGACCAGGTTCGTATGCCAATCATTATGAGAGATAAACTAAAAAATAACCAATAGAATAATAAAACATGTTGGCCAATAATAAGGGTCCACAGACCACCCCAGGGAAGAAGCTCCCAACTACAAACATCAAAACATAGTGGGCGCCAAACAGGTGCAAAAAGAGCCAGAATAAGAGCGTAGAATACAATCCATTTTTTGTTTGGTGTATAAGATGTATCACCAATACTCATATATGTGTGAAGAGTGGGGTGCACGGAGGAGTCAGGTCAGCTCTCCGTGCACCCCGAGTGTGTGAGAGTAGGTCTCTACTACGTCCAAAGGCTTGCGTTGCCGTGGTCTTAAGCCCTAGGTGGTAGGACATAGCTTCAGCATTGTGCTGTACACACTGCGCTAGTATATATTTTCTGCATTTTTTGGCAAGCAGGGTATATTTTTGGTTAAATAAAAAAGCCTTAAGTACAAAGTATCAAGGCGTATTTATATATTATTGACACTATATTCCCAGTATTGTTCGTAGTTCCTCGCTTGGTTTCCATGGAGGATTAAAGGTTACTTCTAAATCAATAGTTTTAATACCAAGATCATGGAGTTTTTCCTGAATTTGTTGATTCAGTTGTGGGCCAAAAGGACACATAGGAGTAGTATAGGTCATGAGGATGTGGACTTCATTTTCACTTTTAACATCAATTTCATAAATCAAACCCATGGTCCAAATATCTAGGTTGATTTCCGGGTCAAACACGGTTTTAAGTTCGGCAATAATGGTGTCGCGAGTGATCATATATTGTTGGATTTTTCCAGTTCTTTTTTTATTAGTCGCATACGATAGCAAAATTGACAAAGAGTTTTTAATAGTATATAGTACAGTTACATTTTGCTCCAGCAATGGAGTTCCGAGGAACCAACCTGAAAGGGTCGGTTCCGTTTTTTATATACTTTCTTTTAAAAATTCTTTCGATTTTTCAAAATCACGAGGATTCATTTTCTCAATCTTACGTATAAATCTTTTTATACTGATTGATTTTATTTGAGAAAAATTTGCAGAAACTAATTGTCCTTTACTATTTTTAAAATGAAGATGATATCTTTCGTTCTTTATCTTAGTCGATAATGGTACAACTAGACAGGAATCCTCATTAAATCTTTTCAGTACCAGAACTGGTCGTTCAAATTTTTCATTCTTACCATTCATCTCAACTCCGATATTGTAACCCAGATTAACCCACCAAATTTGACGTTCGCGCGGGTACAAATTTTGAACTGAAAAGTGTATTCTAATTTTTAATTTTGTCCATGTAACAAAAAATACAGCCCCCTCCTTAATTTTTTCCATACTTTCTATAAATGATTTAGTTTATATACTTTTTCATAGTATGAATTATCTGTCAATCCTGATTTATTGTAGTGTACCCACTTTTCTCCACTTCTTTGGCCAACTGTGCGTCACCACTTTTGACAATATTCCCATCACTCATGATATGGACAAAATCTGGGGTTATATATTCGAGAATGCGGTTGTAATGGGTAATGAGCAGTATCCCCTTTTTTGGACCACGGAAACGATTGATGCCATCTGCGACAATGCGGAGCGCGTCGACATCAAGACCAGAATCAGTTTCGTCAAGCACAGCATATTTTGGATCAAGAACCGCGAGTTGGAGAATTTCAGCTCGTTTTTTTTCGCCACCGGAAAATCCAGCGTTAAGATGTCGTTTAGCAAAAGCAGGATCAATATTAAGTTCTGCCATTTTTGCCAGTAAACTTTTATGAAAATCTAAGGGGTTGTGGTTGACGCCCGTGAGCGCATTTTTAGCAACGCGCAAAAAATTGGCAATGGTGACCCCCTCAATTTCGGGCGGGTATTGCATGGATAAAAATAAACCTTTTTGGGCGCGCGCGTTTGGTTTGTCCGTTGTTATGTCCGCACCGTCAAGTTCAATTGTCCCTCCAGCCACTGTATATTTCGGGTGTCCCATGAGAGTGTTCGCCAGCGTTGATTTCCCACTGCCGTTTGGACCCATGATGGCATGAACTTCACCCGGTTTGATTTCGAGCGTGAGATTATGAACTATTTCTTGGTCACTGACCATTATTTTTAAATTTGAAATTTTGAGGGACATACTACTGTATCCATTTTAAAGTCTCACTAAATAATTTTTCTTCTACACCCTCTTCCACAAATGTATGTGATGCTTTTTTGATCACGACACTGTCGTATGGTGTTTTTATTTTTTTTAGAAACGGTTTCCAAGATTTATATTTATCTGCTTTTTCAGCAAAAATAAATTTGCAGGGTACATTGATATTCTTGACGAGTGTTCCAATATCTAGTTTTTGCCATTCATCGACCAGGCTCTTGCCAACAATGATTGCTTTTCCCCAATTAAAAATATATTTGTCCAGTTTTTGATTAAAATAAGCATCTTTTTCTTGTATATTTTTAAATCCACTCGTTGGGTCCCATAAAATAATTTTTGATACCCCCGGCATCTGTGAAAGTAAAATTATAGATGCACCAAGACTGTGGCCAACTAAAATTATTTCTTTATACTTTTTGGTGAAATGATTATAAACTGTCTCCAAATCATTGACGTGGGTACTTATTGAACTTTCTGGCATTTGCCGTGATCGCTGATCTTTGTCATAGAAATTAAAACGAAATGTAGTAAAACCCTTTCTAGTAAAAAATGGTACTGCATTAAAATAATGATGTTCATTTTGGTTACCAGTAAAACCATGCACAAAAATTAACAAGGTTTTTTTGCTTTCTGTTTTTTTATCCAACGTACCAAAAATAATTTTATTATCTTTTGTTTTAATTTTAATTGCTTTTTGCATAGCTAGGTAATCTTTTGCAGGATTTTTAATCCTAAAGTAGCACATTTTATTCGGGTGTGACTCACGGGAATCCCAAGCATAGAAATCATGTCATCAACAGTAATATGCGTCAACTCCTCTTTGGTTTTTTCTTTAATGTGGTCAGTAAGTAGCGATACTGCGGCTTGTGAAATTGCGCACCCGTATCCATGGTGAGCAACGTGGGCTACTGCTCCATTTTCAAATTTAATGGTTAATCGAATGATGTCACCACACGAGGTGTTGGCGTCTTCCTGATCAAAATCCGGTTCTTCAAGAATCCCCTGATTATGGGGATGACGGTATAAATCAAGGATTATTTCCTGGTACATTGGGTCGACTTCGGTCATAGGTATTCGTTCAATAAAATTTTTTTTACTTTTTTTATTCCTTCAATCAACGCGTCAACATCGTCTGTGCTGTTATAGATGCCAAATGCTGCCCGCGTTGTGCCGACAAGTCCTAAATGTTGTATCAGTGGCATGGCACAATGATGCCCAACACGCACGGCGATTTGATCACGATTTAAAATATCCCCAATATCATGCGGATGAGTGTTGGGAATAATAAATGAAAATGTAGCGGTTCGTGTCACTTGGTTTGCGGGACCAATTATAGTTGCGACTTCGGGTAATTTTTCCAAAACATAATTTACCAATTCCTGTTCATGAGCTTGAATATTGTTCCAACCTATTTGTCTTAAGTAATCAAGCGCTGTGCCAAGCCCGATCACTTCGGCGATTGGTGGTGTGCCCGGTTCAAATTTGTGCGGCAATTCGGCCCACGAGGCTGATTCATAACTCACGCGACTAATCATGTCACCACCAAAAGCCACCGGCTCTAATTCTTCCAACAATTTCTTTTTTCCGTACAATACCCCGACTCCGGTTGGCCCGTATAATTTATGTCCGGAAAAAACCAAAAAATCACAGTCAATATCCTTTACATTAATTGGTCCATGGGGAATCAGTTGTGCGGCATCAACAATCACGAGCGCTCCAACTGAATGAGCAAGCACTGTGAATTCGTTTATTGGTGTAATGGTACCAAGCACGTTTGATGCCGCGGTAACGCTGACTATCTTAGTTCGCTCGTCAATTACTTTTTTGGTTGATTCAAGATCAAGTTCGTAATTCGACGTAATTTCAATAAAACGAAGTTCAGCCTGTTTACGTTTTGCCAGTTGTTGCCACGGAATTAAATTCGCGTGGTGTTCCATTCTGGTAACCACAATGTTGTCACCGGGGTTGATTTTTTGTTCTAGTATTCGGGAGAGTGTATTTAATCCATCAGTTGTGCCTGACGTGAAAATGATTTCCTCAATTTCAGCCTGTAAAAATTCTGCTACCTTCTCTCGTGTTTTTTCATACATGATTGTGGCGTAATCGCTCAAATCATAAATGCCACGATTAACATTGACGCCATAACGAGCGTAGTAATCATTCATAGCATCAACGACCGCTTGCGGTCGGAGTGCGCTGGCGGCTGAATCTAAATACACCAGATTTGGGTTGCTGGTTAGGACGGGAAAGTCTTTTTTCAGTTCAAGCATATTACAGTGGGCTTTTGATGTTTTTTATCATGGGGTTGGTAACATGAGTGTAGATTTGGGTAGTGCGTATATTAGCATGTCCGAGCAGCGCTTGCACATAGCGCACATCAGTTCCGTTTTCCAGTAAATGCGTGGCAAAACTATGGCGGAGCGAATGAAATGTCGCTTCTTTTTGAATACCTGATTTTTTGAGACATTGCTGAAATACTAATTGTGCGGTGCTGGTTGTAAGTTTTCCTCCTCGCTCACTTTCAAATAAATAATCATTGCTTTTTTTGCCTGCAGTAAATGTATGAAGGGAATCAAGAAGGCGCGGCGATAGGACGGTTAAACGATCTTTCATTCCTTTGCCTTGTCGGACGGTTATGGTCATTTCAGTGGTATCAATATCTTTGACGCGTACATTGACCACTTCGCTTACACGCAAGCCGGCGCTGTACGCCAAACTCATTATGAGGCGATGTTTATGGTTTTTTGTTTGATTTATGATAGATTCAATTTCTTTTTTGGTGAGGATAATGGGCAAACGATGAGTTTTTTTGGGGTGACGTATTTTTTTAAAATCATTCTTTTTGTACAATTTGGTAAAAAGAAAATTTATGGCGTTTGCAGCAAGAGCTACTGTTTGGCTCGTGAGTCCAGCCTTTATTTTTTGGTACAAGTAGTCATTTATTTCATTTTCAGATATGTCTCGCAAAGGACGCTTAAATTTTTTGTACATATCCTTGTATACGCCGGAATAAGCCTTTATTGTCTTTTGGCTATAGTTGCGAAGCGTCATTTCCTTTGTTATAATTTCCAGTAGATTTGGCATATTATTAGTACGCTATCATAACAATAGATAATATACAAGAATAAGTTGCATATCCCAGATTATTTGGGATATGAACTAGTTATATGAAATTATGCTGATTTTTTCTTTCATTTATTATCTAGCCAATTAATCAAAATCATATGGACAATGAAAATTTTCCACATCCTAATAAGCAGGCTAAAAGCTCGAGACATGCTGTAATGATTGTTCTTCCAGTTCTAATAACTGCAATTATCGTTGGAGGAGTATATGCTTGGCAAAAATCAATCTTAAATCAAACTGAACAATCATTACAAACAGAAATCTCTACTTTGCAGAAGCAAGTACATGTCGATTGGAAAACATATACCAACAATGAGATGGGCTACAGCATTCAATACCCGAGCGACTGGAGAGTAGATCAAAATGACTACGGTCAAGTCTTTATTTCCTATCCTAAATTTCGAGCTGAACTTTTTCAGGGTGGAGGTTCGGTAGAGATTTCTGTTGAAAATATGCCATTTAAACAATGGATCAAAGACAAGGATCCTGAGACTCCATATGATTTTGATTACTCTGAAGGCATGGGAGCGCCAAAGTCGATGATGATCTTTAACTCAGCTCAGAATGAAAGGATAGATAAAACGTACATCGTACAGTTTGACGAAACCGATAAAAAACATTTGGAGATCATCAAAACATTTGAATTTATCGATTGAAAAAATCAGCACAACATCATATAACAACCGATATCAGGTTCAGAAAATTACGCTTAATAATTTTCAAAGGTGGCGCAATTTTTTCTCCCATATGCCGCTACGTAATGTGACAGTTAAAGTTGACTATGACAGAATTATGTAAGGCAAAGTTTATGTTGAAAACAACGGCGGCACATCTGATATCGGTGGACGTTATGCAACATTATTTGCCTCATTGAAAAATATGCCAAATTGTGAATCTTGCGAAAGAATTCAACAAATCAAAGAAGGAACAAATCCCTATGTTGTTGCCGAGTTGGAAACAGGATACGTCGTACTCGGGGATCATCAATATTTTAAAGGCTATACTCTATTTTTATGCAAAGAACATGTGTTTGAATTACACGAACTCAATCCTGTTTTCAAACAAAAGTTTCTCGCTGAAATGGCACAGGTTGCAGAAGCGGTATATCTTGCTTTTAAACCAAAGAAGTTAAATTATGAATTACTCGGCAACGGGGATCCCCACTTACATTGGCATATTTTTCCACGACACATCGATGATATTAGATTATGGGGAGTTACATGGAATATCGATGCGTCTATCCGTAATGCAGAGGAGACAAAGCCATCAGCAGAAGAACTTCAGAGTATGAAAGAACAGCTCAGAAAGCACATAAATTCACCTGCAAATAACGTTGTATAACACTGCATATCCATCATTAAAACGACGGATCATGCAGAAACGTTATATGATATAATAATACATTCTTCCCGTCACTCAAATGGCGGCTCGGAATCAAAGCAATTATTTTTCTTAAACGAATAAATTTATGGTTGAGAACAATGAACTGTCTCGTGAAGAAGAGCCAAAAGAGAGAATTGCGCGACTTCAACAAAAAGTCTGGAATAATTTACGAAATAGCGGTCTGTTGCAACAAATTTTAAATCGCAGTGACCATGCTGGTGGTCAATCTTATGGTGGTCAATCTGAAAAAGACGTTGATCAAAATAAATATGGTGGCACTAGATTTTGGACAGAAATCGGCACAGATGAAGATGAGGGTAAGCCAAAAATGTGGTTGCAAATACAAATAATGCCAGCTCAGGGGTACGGTCAACCAGTCACACCGAAATTATACCGAATTACCAATGATCCTGATGAACAAAGACATCTCTCCGAACAAATTTGGGAGGGTATAACTGAAGACGATTTAAAATTTATTGCTAGGTTTAAATCTGAGGAGTATCACGCCAGGGATCAACAGCAGTGGTTATCACCAAACCAATCCCAAACTATTAAAATTCTTCGTCCCGCTTTTGAAAGTGGTAAATTTACTATCGAGTTAATTCCTGATCATGCACAGTACCGCATTGTTGCAGAAAAATAATTGCTTTAATTCGGCTAAGTTCTTCCTTAATCAGAGTTGAGAATGAATTATTACATCACATAACACTGCGTATGCGGTTGCGGTTTGCTCCGTGCCTCCGCAAGTTTCCACCCATATTTGCCAGCACGAAGTGCTTGCCACTGGCAAATATCGCATACGCAGGGAAGTTATATGAAATAATATATTCTTTCCGCCACTAATGTGACGGTTGGAAATCAGGGTAATTTTTATTTTTTAAGTTATTTTTAAATCGACTCATTATCAATGAAAAAATTATCGTAATAATTAAAACAAAAAGTGTTTCTGTACTTACGAAAGTATCAACAATTTTATAAAAATCATGCTTGTGCAAAAACATAGAGTCCTTAAAAACAATAATATGAATAAGCAGCCAAAAAAGAGATAGAGGGGGTGCAATAATTGATAAAACAGGTTTATGTCTGATAGCGTACCAGCCAAGATATACTAAAAAAACATCAACGACAGATCGATTTAAAAAAAGTTCAACACCAGAAAACCATTCCTGTGCTATTTTAAAATAGCCTTCAATTCCATAGTTTTTAAAAATTGCCGTTTCCATATATAGCTCTAGAACTTCCCAAGCATAAGCAATGCCAATTACAATCAAACTATGGTGCATGATTTTTACTTTATGATTTTTTGTTTGTAAAATAGTATAAATTTCTTTTGTTTGCTGAGGGGAATATGCTCCATCCTTTTTTAGTCTATCAAATTCAAGATTGTTATCTTTATCCATTGCGCGTGAAAAGGGGCCTTTAAATAATAAGAAAAAATAGGACAACGACATGCCTGTGATAATATGCTCTATGCTCCAAGCGTCAAAAAAAGAGATATTTTTGTCACCAAAAATTTTGGCACCCTCTGATACGTCGTAAGAACCTTTTAAAAAAATCATTATAAACAAAAATAGCAATACAAAATTAGATGTGTATCTAATATTTTCCAAAAAATTTGGCTTAATTTTAGAATTAATATTTTGATCATGGATCATACTTATCTGTAAAAAATTACCTTAATTTCCATAACTCCTTTGATCGAAGTTAATAATAGGTTATTATATCATATAACAGCACGGTATTCGGTTCGCGCTTGGCTAACGCCAAAATAATTTTATGAACTACAAACACACTCAAATTGGTTACCTGATACTGGTTGTTACGCTGGCCGTCCTGGTGTTTTTTGTAAGGGCTCATATTACAGCCCTCGCCGAGCCCCCCTCGGCTGATTCAGGCACAAATCTTCTCGTTACTGCCATAATGGTATTAATTGTCTTTATTCTTGCTTCCTTTGTGTCACTTCAAGTAATTATTGATGGAAAATATTTACGAATCAAATTCGGTTATGGCATTTTTCAAAAAAAGTTTTCGCTTAATGATATACTGTCTGCTAAAACCGTAAGGAATCATTGGTATTATGGATGGGGAATCAGAGTGTGGTTTTGGCCCAAAATGTGGATTTACAATGTTTCCGGTTTTGATGCAGTTGAAATAAAACTGAAAAATGGTAAAACGTACCGAATAGGCACGGATGAACCTAAAAAATTGGAACAAACAATTCTGCATTCAATTATGTAATGAAAAAGGCTTCGTACACAGAAGTCCCAATTGGTGGAAGTCCTTTTATTCTCCACTTGCGTCCCCGCCAATTCGAAGACATTAAAAAATGGGCCTATTCAGGTAGTGGAAACTTCATGCCACCAATAAAAAAGGTTTTGAATGGACATGCGGTCATAGAGTTTGATATGATTGGATAGGAATTTGGGTGTGAAGAAACAATAAAATTTATCAAATAATCTATGGGAGAAGAATATAATCGTGAACAATGGGAGGCAATGTATCATGACGCAAAAGTTTTGAGAGAAAAAATATGTGATAGACTGGAAGAAGTCTATGGGGATGAATCCATAGAGCAGTGGGATTTATTGGTGGATAGATTAGCTGAACATATTGGTACGTCAGTGGATGAAGAGACCTTAAAAGGGTGTGCTACTTATCAAGCAGCTATTAGTAGTACTGTTTTTTTTGGTGAAACCTCAACAATTGATTTACCGGGAGACCAATCCGTTATGAAATTTTTAAAAGGAATTTGGGAAGAAATTAAACCAGTCTGATAAATTTTGATAATATCTATGGGTATTGAAAACGGCTATCGGTCAGATTCCGAAAAAGGAAATTCTCAATGGAAGATCGGGTCTTTTTAGTGATGATGAAAATAAGAAAATAACTGAATTTATTACCCCATATCTTTATGAGAATGCAGTAAGTTACCAATCTGAAAACTATCATAATTGGGAAGATAGCATGAATAATCCTCCAGCGGAGGGTTCAGATTAAAAAATCATTAAGGATTGGGAAAGAGACAGAGACGTCGCTTTAATTGAACTTATTAATTCAATGGAAAATAGCATTGACGAGGGACTTTGTGTTGACCCGCGTCAATATGGTTGTAAATATACACTTGAGGAACTGAAGACTATGCTTGATGATCTTGAAGGCTATGCAGACCAGTGAGATGTGCCTCAATCAACATTTTTTTTGCTTCTTCCTCATCCAATCCCCTGCCCTCCAAATAAAATAATTTTTCAGGGGATAATCTTGTTGTTGTAACTGCATGGGTACACTGTACATCATTGTTGCCAATTTCCAATTCCGGCACTGCCTCAATATGAGCGTTGCGAGACACTATGAGCGTGTCAGTACGTTCATGACCAGTGCAGCCAGTTATTGATGAGTAAATTTTAATTAAGCTTTTTATACTGGCACGGCTCTTGTCATCCAGCACCCCTTTAGTTTCCATAATGGAGTGTGTATTCGACGCGAGATGTTCGGTTGTGTGTGAAATACTAAATTGATTTTCTTGTTCACCATAAAAAATACCGTAGGTTTCTGCTCGCGCGCCAGGTTCTACTAATCTGGTAATTATTTCCGATTCAGCCGATTTATTTTTGTTGATATCAAACCAAATAATTTTTGCATCAGCGTAAATTTTTGCGGTTCTTTTAATTTTATTATTTTTATTTTCAGCACGATAAACAAGACAGGCACCAGCTTCTACCTCAATTTCCACGTTTAAATGATCAAGATTATTTTCTTCTCTAATTTCGAGTTTAGTATTTTTAGGTACAACAATTTTTTCCATATTATCCCACAGCTCCTTCCATTTCCAACTCAATTAATTTATTGAGTTCAACAGCATACTCCAATGGCAAAGCTTTAACAATCGGCTCAATAAAACCAGCAACCACCAATTGCATGGCCTGTTCTTCGGTTAATCCACGTGATTGTAGATAAAAAATTTCTGAGTCTCCTATTTTTCCCACACGTGCTTCGTGAACAATGTCCACTTCATTAGTATCAATTTTCATGTTTGGATGTGTGTTTGAGATAGAGGCCTCATCAATCAGCAGCGCATCACAATTTACTGATACTGATGAATTAATTGCCGGTTTGGTGACTTTTACCAGTCCACGATAGGTGGATATTCCCCCACCGGCCGAAATTGATTTCGCACGAATTGTTGAGCTCGTATCTGGCGCGCAATGAATTGCTTTTGACCCAGTGTCTTGGTTTTGACCAGGACCGGCAAAGGCAATGCCCAATGAGTCTGAACGTGCTCCTCGGCCGCGTAAAATTGAACAGGGATAAAGCATGGTAACTCCGCTGCCCATGTTACCGTTAATCCATTCAATGACACCATCTTCATCAACCAGAGCTCGTTTGGTGTTGAGATTATACGTGTTCTTTGACCAGTTCTCAATGGAATAATACCGTGCCCGGGCGTCTTTGTGTACAAAAATTTCCACGCAGCCGGCGTGTAAGGAATTTGTAGTATAACGAGGTGCACTGCACCCTTCTATGTACTGCACTTCTGCTCCTTCATCCACAATAATTAATGTATGTTCAAACTGTCCCCCACTTTGCGCATTCATGCGAAAATAGGCTTGCAATGGCAAATCAACCTTTACACCTTTCGGCACATAGATAAATGTACCACCGCTCCACACCGCTGCGTGCAACATGACAAATTTATGGTCATTAATCGGCACGCATTGCGTCATAAAATATTTTTGTACCAGTTCTGGATATTCATGTACGGCTGTATCCATATTTTCAAAAACAACACCTTGATTCTTCAATTGTTTTTGAATATTATGATAAATCACATCACTATCATACTGTGCTCCAACACCAGCTAGGGCTGTTTTTTCTGCTTCAGGAATACCAAGCCGGTCAAAGGTTTTTTTGATATCATCAGGAACCTTGTCCCAATTGGTTGCTTCATCAGTATCGGGTCGAACAAAATAAATAATTTCATCAAGTTTTAATTTCGATAAATCCGGACCCCAGGTTGGTAATGGTGTTTTTTCAAATAGCTCAAGTGCGGTCAAACGTTTTTTAAGCAACCAATCTGGTTCATTTTTTTGTTTGGAAATTTCTAAAACAACATCACGAGAAAGTCCTGGTTTACTTTTATATTTTGTCCGTTCAGTATTCGCATCATCGTAGAGAGAACGGTCCAGGTAGATTGTTGGTTTACCAATCGTCATATTGACAAATACTATTTTTTTGTATATTCTTATGTCTTGTTCGTTGTCTGGAAAGGGTCGTTATGACTGGAAAATCTTGGGGGCGGGCCGTCATCCCGCCGATCGTGTATTTTCTCGGGCCGCCCATCTGGGCTGCCCAGGACGCCGTGGCAAAAGCACGGCAAGCCGTTCATCGAAGGACAAGACGAGTACTCCCCTTGGTTGAGGAGGCAGCGAAGATCGCTGTCACCCTGGCTTTTCTGGGACCGATCACGAGCATGATGGTTGTTTCGGCGGTCATCGAAGACTCGCTGAAGCGCCGTACAGGAACTCCACCGTCTCCAACCGCATGAAGCGGGCAGTGGCGGAGCCAATCAACATCAACCAAGACAACGAACACCTGGCCACCCGACACTGCATGAGTCCCGATTAGACCGGGATTGATGCGGAGGCGGGTGGTTTTTGGTTCATGATACTTTTTTCATGTCCCGAACGCACTCTACTATATCTGGTAAAAATTTCATGACATAGTCAATGTCATGTTTCCTTGTTGTTTTTCCAAGAGTAAACCGAATACTTGATTGAGCTTCATCAGAACGTAAACCACAGGCATGTAAAACATGAGATGTTTCATTTGATTTTGATGTACACGCTGAACCAGTTGCCGCGATTATACCATAAGCATCAAGATACAGTAGCAGAGTTTCTGTTTCTAAACCAGAAAAACGTACATTAAGATTATTAGCAAGACGATTACCATTAAGTTCTGGTCCATTTAAATAAGCATCAGGAATTTTTTTCTTTATTTCCTGCCATAAGTAATCACGAAGTTTTTGCTCATGGATCTTTTGTTTCGTTACATTTTTCTGTACTAAGAGGAGTGCTTTTGCAAGCCCAATAATTCCTGGAACATTTTCTGTTCCACCACGTAATCCCCTTTCTTGTCCTCCGCCTAAGAGTATGGGAGTAAGAGGAACTCCACGACGAATAAATAAGCAACCCACTCCTTTTGGTCCATAGATTTTGCTTCCATTGATGCTCAGAAGGTCAACATGGAGTCGTTCAGTATGAAGCTCTAATGTTGTAGGAGCTTGACATGCATCCACATGAAAATAGGGAAATAATGTTTTATTTTTTTGTCGATATTTTAATAATTCGCGGCCAATTTCAGCAATTGGATTGATCGTGCCAATTTCATTATTTGCGTACATGATTGAAATCAATTTCGTTTCAGGACGAATCGCGGTCACTACGTTTTCTACTGAAATTTCACCGGATTGATTAACCGGAATATACGTTACTGCCACTCCCCTTTTTTCCAATTCTCGAATTGGTTCTAGAACTGAGTGATGTTCAATCACCGTTGTAATAATATGAGGTGTAGAAGTTTTCGAGTTTTTAGTTTTAGTTTCTTCGCCTCGCCGTAGTTCAAGAGAACGAAGGCGGGTGACTTTTGATATTTGACTTTTGATATTATTCAATACTCCAAATATAGCCATGTTATTTGACTCTGTTCCACTCCCTGTGAAAATAATACAATCAGGCTGGGTAAAAAGAATATCTGCGATCTGCTTGCGTGCTGTGGTAATTGCCTCATTACTTTTTCTTCCCCATGAATATAGGGCCGATGGATTCCCAAAGTTTTGTATCCAGTAGGGATCCATTGCTCGAATCACTCGGGGATCAAACGGCGTAGCAGCTGCGTGATCAAGATAGACGTATGTTTTTTTTCTTGACTTTTTGGGTAGCACTGTCATAGTATCAATGAATCAAATAAGTATGATATACTAAGAAATCCACTACGTCAATATGACTCCTCATACCTATACCGTCACCCTTTTGAGCAAGAAAAACATTGCTAACCAAGTTCTTGAGCTACGATTTTCTCGACCTGAAAATTTTAATTTTTTGGCTGGCCAGTTTATTCAAATCATCCCAGGTAATGATTCATCAATCTTTCGATCATACTCACTATCCTCTGATCCAAGTGAGAAGTATCTTGAACTCTGTGTCAAAGTCCTACCGAATGGTATTGTTTCAAGTTTTTTAAACACTCTTCAGATCAATGATGAAATCATGTTCCGTGGTCCTTTTGGACGATTTACTCATGCAGTGAGTACTATGCCATTAGGCTTTGTAGCAACTGGTGTTGGCCTTGCTCCCATTATGAGTATTTTGGAAGATGAACTTGAAAATAAGAAAAATAATAATCCCCTACATCTGCTTTTTGGAGTACGCAATGAAGAAGACATTTTTTGGTTAGAACGACTTGAATTGTTACACAATAATTTTTCCAATTTTGAGTATATACTCACCCTATCACAGCCTATGAACACGTGGGCCGGGGCTCAAGGAAGAGTATATCAGTATTTGGATAAACTCCCGCAAAACGCTCGTTTTTTTCTTTGTGGAAGCACTGAGATGGTAAAGGACGTGCGAGCGTTGCTCGTTGATCGTGGTACTGACGTTACCTCAATCCATCTCGAAATATTTTAGGAAAAATAATTCCTAGAAAGGAAGGGTTAAATTTATACCCGTCGTAGCGCCCTTTTGTCCCACTGCTGCCACACGAGGTTCTAATTCAAAATTAACAGCAATTGGTAATACCTCTCCGGTTAACGTTGGATAGTAGAGCATCCGATTTTTTCGTCCAAATTCATAAACCTCTTTGGTAACCTTTACATCCTGCTCGCAGTATTTTTTTATTTCATCCATCTTTCCTTGTTTAAACCATTCCATAGCCTGCAAACCATCCGCACTTTTTTCAATTTGAAGTGTTGCTTTAGCAATATCATTCAATTTATATCGTTTACCACATGACTCCTTGATTACCTTAAGCAAATCCAAATGAGGTAACCGAGTTATGTCCCCGCCATAATAACGAGCAAGAATGGGAAGATCAAAATGTTCGCTGTTAAAACCAATTAATCGTTCGGATTTTTCCATGAGAGGCCAGAGTTGGGATAGTTCTGATTCTTCGAATGAGGAATAACGGTCATGTTCGTATTCATAGATTGATACGACCGTGATTTTCATGGAAGAGATATCTCGAATATCACCAATAGTTTCTATATCAAATACAATTTCACGTGACATACTTTATTATTTTACTTTTCGGAAGCGAACATTAAAAATTGGTTCATATTCATTCTCATATTGATCCTTGATTTCAATTGCTTCACCTTTCACTAATTGTGTCAAAGCAAGATCATTCATAAGTTCATTATCTGATTCAATATCAACTTTTAGATCTTCAAGTTCAGTAATTTCATGAGAAAATTGTTCACGGATTGCTTGTTCAACCTGTTTCTTACGTTCACGAAGTGTTTTGAGTTTGTCGTTCATTTCTTCATACTCTGGGGTTGCCGTGAGTGCATCTCGGTATGTATTCTTAATTTCTTTTTGACGTGCTTTTGCTTTTTGAACTCGGCTAAAAATTTCCTGTAAATTTTGCATAGATTTTAAAAAATTTAAGTAGGAAAACTATACCATACTTACCACAACCTGCCAATGCTATTTTGGGATTAAAAAATCCTCGATTTTGGTCGAGAATTTTTATGTATATGTCAAAGGACTAATCAATATTTTTTACATCTTTTCGAAAAAAATCTTTATCAATGCTTCTCGTGAAGCAATGTCGTCCTGCCGGATGTGACCAGTTTGCTGCTTGTACCGGGTCATCAACCCCATAGGGATAATACGCCATATCTGGTCCAATAATTTCATCAGCAAGCCCCTCTTGGTTAAACGTAGCACATACGGTAAATTCTGTGTCCGAGGTATGGCTATATTCATAGGACATCCGAGTCTTTGGATCTACTGGCACCGTAACACCCCGAAGTGGATCATTAAGTTGGCTGAGTGTCTCTGGTAATGTTGCCTTTGCCTGCCAATAATCACTTAATTGGTTGCTGATAATTTGAAGATGTTTGATTCTGGTAGCATCAAAACGAACTTCACGGGCACGAAAAGGAGAACCAACAACCCAAAGTCCAGTACCAATAACTATGAGACCAGCAACAGCTGAAATAGTTCCTGCGTATTTCATACTATTCAGTTTTATGTTTTTTAATGTCAATGCCATAGTAACCAACGACAGCACATGAAACAACGAGTAAAGTGAGTACCTTTAATCCAAATCTTAAGGTCAGTTCTCCGTTTAAAAATGCATCAACGACTCCAACAAGGCTTGATAAAATCGTGATTATGGCAACAAAAAGAGTAAAATAAATAAGCCAGCGTCGTACCCGGAGATTTCTTTTTTCTGGGTTTGTTCGATAATTTTTATTCAAAAACATGGACAGACCAATAAAAACCGGAAAGAAGACAATCAAGTAGGATAGCGCTCCACGTAATAATTGTTTAGCCTGGGTGGCCATGTAATTAAAACCCTCTCCATTCGAAACTGGATCAGGAATCGTAATATTAATAATTTGAAAAACAGCGGTTGTTAGACTGGCGATTGAACCGTACAAAAGTACCATGTGAAGAAGATGAATAAAGAAATCCTTTGGCGATGTCTTTGGGGCCTGAACATGGGTAGGATTATTTTCTTGTTCCATAGTGGGTAGGATTAAGATTTAGTGCACGATGAGACGTGCTTCCATGAATAAGAATAAGGGGATTTCTTTACGTGATTGCTCAAGCGCAGCAAACGTTTTTCCTTTTGGTCCGATTCGATTTGAAATCCATTCTTCAAATCGAGTAATAGCAAAACCATTGTTATTCAAAATTTTACTGTAGGTTTGAAGTGGCCGATGAAATGATACGGTATAATCAGTAGGATCTTGGCCAGGGTGCATTTGAATTTTATTTTTTGACTCTGATAAATAGGTATCAACCCGACGAAATTGTATACTTTTTTCAGAATTCCATTCCCAGCTTGAGTTTTTTGGTACCCTGAAACAGGGGTGATTCATAACAAGGTACACAGAACCCTGTGGTTTCAATACTCGGGCACACTCCTTAAATACCTTCGCAGGATGTTCCATGTTTTGGATAGCCATGACAATGGTGACTGCATCAAACATTTTTGTTTTGTACTGTGGTAAATTTTCTGCATTACCCACGGTGTATGTACCCAATGGATCAGATTCCCGTGCGATTTTTACCATGTCTTTACTATTGTCCAAACCAATAACATCAACACCTGCTGCCCGCCAGGCTCTTGAAAAAAAGCCAGTTCCACATCCCAAATCCAAAAGTTTCATTCCCTTTTTCAAGGAAACAAGCCTTTGTAAATTAGGTAAAATAACATCCTTTTGATAACTTCCGGCCTGCTCTACAAGGTCATTATACCATACTCCTGATTTATTCCAAGCTGTGTCCTTTTTCATAGGTACTACGATACACAATGATTTATGAATTGTTTTTTATAAATTTTTCTTTGGGAATTTCATTTTCCACTATAATCGTATCATGCAAAGCACTTCTTCTCAAAAAAATAAGATGGTATCTGTTGGCAATAACTGGAGCCCATTGCGGATCATTAAGGCGGTCAACAATAAACTGTACAATGGGTGCTGCAGTATTGCCCTGTGATAGTATGATCGTACTAAAGTTATATTCTTGTTCAAGATCCTTCCATGCTTGGGGATCGAGTCGAGGTTTACTATATTTTTTTTGTACAAAATCAATAGGATAGGCTTCGGGTCGTTGATCAATAAAAGGTTTTATCCGCGGATAAAGGTAGTAAATAAGATAACTACCACTATTAAAATCATTAAAAATATTTCCTGAAATATTATTTTTTTGTAAAAAAATTGCTGCTGAATTTTCTTCATACGGAGATGAAATACCAAAGTTGTTCCAAGCCTGGGGAAATCGGTAACGATGGATAAAGGCAGTGAGAATCATGATAAGGATGATACTCACAACAAGTAGAATTTTAGGATCCAATCTTTGAATAAAAGATTTTTTTGTGTAGATTTTTGCGTATTCGCCAATGACAAACGAGAACAGAGGCAAAAAAAATAGACCGAACATGGTAATATTTCGTACCATATTCCATCCTAAAAAACTAAACAAAAATGCTATTCCGAATGTGACAAATGAAAATTTTTTCGGTTCACGAACTATCATCAGTAGATAAAGTATCCAAAAAATCCAAAATACTACTTTAAATGTTATGGCGCGAGCAGGGTCGAGTTCAGTAGAGGTTGCCCGATATACAGGTACCATTTCTTGGATAGGAAGGCCAATACTTTGTGAAATAGATAATGGATATTGGTAGGCTGAAAATCCAAAAGGATTAATAAGACCAGCAAGAAAGCAAAGTCCAATACAGAGTCCCAGTGCTTTTTTACGTTCCTTTGATTTTGTAATCCATGCATCAAGATAATAAATAACCAGCAAGGCTACTCCAAAAATAAAATAGATATGGAGGTTTACCCACAATAAAAATATACAAGGAAGAATAAAAAGTATTTTTTTATTCTGTATATTTTCATGGTAGCTATGGAGTACTAGCCAAAAAATACCTAAAAAAAGATAGCTGAACAATTCAGGTCGAATATCACGTCGGTCACCAATCAGAGGAATAAGAAATAAAGTGATAGCAGCGGTTGGCCAAAAATCAGCACGCTTATATCCAAGGTAGAAAAAAATTCCTAGGGTAGTAAAACTTACTACGAGAGCAAAATATTGTAATCCCAAAAAACCAAAAAATATTTTAACTGTATAAAATACTAGACCACTTCCCCAATGATGATTAATAAAAGGAAAATCAGTATTGGTGTACGAGTAATAATTGGTTTTAAAAATAGGATGATTAAATCCCTCACTCAAAAAAAATGAGGAAATTATTTCTCCATTTTTAAGATGTCGTCCTAAATCACCAACCGTAATATCAATGGGACGAATAAACAAAAAGGCATACCAGGCACTGAGTACTATGAGTACTAAAATTTTTGACCATGGAAAATGCCTTAACAAGGAAAAAAAAATCATAAGTAAAACTCATTTTAACCTTATTTTACGATAGTTTTTGATAATTGTCTATTGATTACAATATATAAATTATAGACGATACTTAAAGGCTGATTTTTCTAAGTACTTACCATCTAAATTCCACATAATATTCCTCCACACCAGGTCGCAAAACACCGAGAAACACTCCATAAGCTCTTCGATAGTGGAAATAAAGCCATAACTATAATATGAGTTTCTTGACAGACTTATTGTGATAGTATATAATTAAATTATTAAACAATTATATAAGTATACAAATATGCTTTCTGCAAAAGAAATTCAAAAAAATCGTGAAATATTTAGCGAAACCGACAAAAGCGCCACGGCGGCATTTAAGGTTTTGAGCGACATTAATCGCTACCGCATTTTTCGAATTTTGGCACAGGAGCCTAAACTGTCAGTAAGCAATATTGCACAAATCTTAAATATATCGATTCCGCTCGCCTCTCAGCATCTTAAAATCTTGGTTGGAGCAAAACTTTTACAAAAAGAACGGACTGGCAAAAAAATTTTTCCTAAACTTGAGCGTAATAACCCGTTTGTACAAGCCATTGTTAAAACAATTGAACAGGCTGTAAAATTTTCTAACTAAAAAAATAATCATCTGCGTAACCTTACTATTTGGAAATTTTAGGAAGGATGGATCTAATGCCAGAAGACGTTGGTTCATAAGAAAATAATGAATAAACATATGATTATACATCGCCATATTCTAGTTCGGTCGTTTCTACGACAGAAGATGGAAGCGACGAGTTGGCCATATTGGAGATGGTTGAACCAGGCGTGGCAGCTATTAAAAATTCCGTAACCCAAAATTATACGGATGGTCTTTCCGTCTCAAAAAAGATGTGCTTCCAATTGGTAAACTTTTTAGGAAATCTTAGTTATTAAACCTAAGGTCCGCTACTAAATTAATAATAAACAATGGTTATACCATAATTGGGGTAGCGTTGTTTATGTTGGAGTATAGAACTAAAAAGCTATCTAAATATTAATTTTTCTCTATGTTATGGACTATCGCTATCATCTTAATTGTACTTTGGTTACTTGGTTTAGTTTCTTCCTATACTTTGGGTGGATTTATTCATATTCTACTTGTTATAGCCCTTATCATTGTTCTTGTTAGAGTAATTAAAGGTCAAAAAGTATTATAAAGCCAATTAACCCGACTCGTGTAGAGACAAAAAATATTATAATAATCGTTAAAATTATATGAATAAGAACAATTTTCTGGCCATTGTACTGACCTTGCCCATTTTACTTATGGGGGGCAGGCTGCGCGAGTCAATCCAGCACCTCAACACCAGTGTCAAGCGGAACAAATGGAAGAATTGTAGTATCACTCACTGATGCTGCTATCGATATGGGCAGGGTAACAGGCGTCACTTTGACTGAAGACAAAATTGAACTTCATAGTACTACCACTGGCTGGATAGTCGTAGCAAACGAAAAAAAAACATTTAATCTGTTGGATTTAAAATCTAAAAAAGAACTGACATTTGTTGCAAGTACGAGCTTAGCAACAGGCAATTATGACCAAATCCGCATCTCTGTGGTTGAAATGCTAGTGAGAACGAGGGATGGTGTCGTGACTGTAGCAAAACTACCGTCTGACAAAATAACTATTAAAACTAGTATCGTCATTGAGGCCGGGGCTACTACGAGCGTCAATCTAGATGTTTTAGCCGATACCTCGTTGCATATAACTGGTAACGGAACCTATATTTTTACCCCCGTTATTAAAATCGAAACTCGCAATCGTGCCTCTGTAACAATTGGAACCGCTAATAAAGTACAGATCGAAAATGGGGAGCGCATAAGCGAAACCACTGAAGGAATGGATGTGGATGGCGAAATGAAATCTAACTTCAAGTTTGGTCTCGACCATAGATTTGATATTGATAACTCCGGCAAAATATGGGTAACAACCACGCCAGAGGGGAACAGTGCTAAAATTAAAGTTATCATGCCGGGCAAAAAAAATCCGGGAGGAACACTAAAGATTAACGATAATGAGTAAAAAGTACTCAAACAACTAACTTGTTCTCAATAAATCACCTGATTTTTAACGTTTGCTGCCAATATGAATTCAACTAATTCCCCTACCACTAAACCACTGTATCGCAGTACACAAATCGTTTGGTATCTTGTTGGTTCTATCGAAATATTACTCACGTTTCGCTTCTTATTAAAACTTTTTGGTGCTAATACTGGAGCAGGATTCACGAGTTTTATTTACGTAGCTACCGAGCCTTTTGTCTTACCATTTTTCACTGTCTTTCGCCTAAGCCGCATAGAAGGCAGTTTATTTGAGTGGACCACATTGTTAGCGATGACTGTCTATGGATTAGTCGGCTGGGGAATTGCCAACCTCTTTTTGA
The DNA here is from genome assembly GCA_023246565.1 of Candidatus Magasanikiibacteriota bacterium. GTDB lineage: Bacteria > Patescibacteriota > Patescibacteriia > Magasanikbacterales > UBA922 > 2-12-FULL-41-16. Next base: position 2,651 of record JAHFIE010000002.1, on the reverse strand, counting down.
TGAGCAAAACCGTTTCTACTCCAGAAGCAGCTGATAAACTTAATGAAGCATAAAAATAATTTAATCTCAACATTTTTGGGTTTGCAGCACTTCAAGCTAAAGGTCGGCAGAACCCAATCAATTTATTAAAATTAATTTTTTTTATGGAAGAAAAATGCCCTACCTGCTCTCATGAGCACGCACCTTCCGCTCCTTGCACCACCGCTGGGTGCAATTGCGGAAAAAAATAAAGAATTGAAAAACACTAGGGATTAAAGAACCTTGGTGCAAGTCAATTTTTTTGAGGCCAAGGATCAAGCTCCTTGGCCTCCCAAAAAAGTTATAATAATACAGGAGTGTGGATATGGCCAAGCACATGCCGATGAAGTTGATGAGTAATATTGCTTCAATATCGGAAGCAGAAAGTAAGCTTAATTAGGTGTTTTTTGGAAAAAATTTGTCGTTATGATATTGAATAAAAAAATCGTATTTTACAGTATCGCCTCCATTATTGTTTTTACGGTTCTTTCTATCGTATTTTTTAACAAATCACGTCCCAGCAGAACAATCATTGATGTGCCATTTACTTCACAGGCGCCTATTGGCGACTGGTCAGAACCTTGGGCAAATGCTTGTGAAGAAACAACTATCTATATGGTAAGCAATTTTTATCAAAACGAACCTATCAAACGAGATGACGCGGTGAAACGCATCAAACAAATTTTTAAGGTCAAAAATAAGGAATTCAAAGTCAGTTACGATGAATCATTGGAGACCATAGCCAATTTAATTAAAACATTGGATTTGCCTTGGACCACTCGATTGATCGTCGATCCTACAGCCGAAGATTTAAAAAAAGAACTGGCCGGAGGTCGACCGATTATTGTACCGATTTTTGCGCCCTCGTTGTGGAACGAGAACTTCAAAGGTGACGGTCCTGATTATCACGTGGTGGCGCTTATTGGCTACGATGACAGCACCGGCGAATTCATTGCGAATGATCCCGGTACAGCTAACGGGCAAGGCCGTCGTTTCGCATATACGAAATTTATGGGTGCTATTCATGATTTAAATTCCAAAAATTATCGTGCTGGCCAAAAGGCGGTATTGTTTACCGAACAGTTGGGATGGAACGGATGGTAGTTCGCTCGTGAAAAATTCATTTTTATTAACGTTTTTTTTGTATCATCCTTCAATTGTCACTATCCATGCTACCATTCCCATTCCCTTTATTTTAATACATATTTCTATGAATTTAATTTTACAAAGATTGGTGTCCATAATTATTTTGTCAGGTCTGCTCATTCTGCCCGCCTTTACGTACGCGGAAGATGGGCTAATTTTCGATATATATTTCCCTGTGGAGGGAAAGGTGAGCTTTTTAAATGATTTTAATAGTCCACGCGGAAGTAATATGCATGGTGCAACAGATATTATGGCGGATAAAATGAGTCGTATATTTGCCGCACAAGACGGTGTCATAACATTTATGCCTATCGATGAGCCGGCTTGGGGGTTTGGTATTTTTATGGAAGGCGATGATGGTTATAAATATAACTATATTCATTTAAACAATGATACTCCTGGGACTGACGATCATAGGGGAGGTACTGAAAATGCGTATGCGTCGGGTCTTGAGCGTGGAAGTCGTGTAAAAAAAGGTCAACATATAGCATGGGTGGGAGATAGTGGTAATGCTGAGAATGTCGGATCTCATTTGCACTTTGAAATAATCAATGGGAATGACGAGCGCGTGAATCCATATTTTAGTTTGATAAAAGCCCAGGCTGAACAGAAATTTAAAACATGGGATTACGATCCTGAATTGGAACGTAAGCTCGCGCCAACTATCAGTATGGCGTTACGCCTCACAAAATCAAGAGAATATGCGGCTTGTGAACCGGACGCTTTGATAAAAATGCCAAATCTTGATGCGGTTTATTACTGCGGAGCGGATGGACATCGCTATGCATTTCCTAATGCAAACGTATATTTCAGCTGGTACAAAAATTTTTTCGCAGTTGAAACAATTTCTCAAAAAAAAATGGGTGAAATTCCGTTTGGGGGCATGGTGCCCTATAGACCGGGCGTAAAACTCATAAAATCCAGCGTCAGTCCGCGTGTATATGCGATTGCGGGTGGCGCGGTATTGCGACAGATTCCCAGCCCATATGTTGCTGAAAGTATTTTTGGAAATGATTGGGTTGACTTGATTCATGATTTGAATGATGTGTTTTTTTCGACGTACAAAGTTGGACAGGCTATTGGGAAAGTTGAAAACCTGATTATTTGATTTTAAAATTATGATTTTTTCTTTATTTCAGGCAAATTTTAATAATACTTTTTACTAAGCCTTAATCAAACTTCACCTAACCCACTTGATTTAGTACTTTCCCTTGCTGATATAGATACAAAAACGACCACCATTTCTGGTAGTCGTTTTTTTGCTCGGCGGGTGGGATTCGAACCCACGACCAATTGGTTACACGTGATCTCTCGTTTCCGACAATGCACTCAATGTGCAGTGCCTAGTATTCAATGACACTAGGGTAGCGTGGACTATATCATCACCCACGTCATGATTTCGGTCTAGCCGAAAAACGTTAGGGTGCGGAGCGCTTCCCCCTCGATAAGCTTGGAATAAATCCAAATCAAACATGAGGAGTACTCCC
>JAHFIE010000049.1 GCA_023246565.1 Candidatus Magasanikiibacteriota bacterium | reverse complement strand
TTCGTAAAAAAATTATCATAAAATTAAAAACACCATTGACATTCTTTGTTTTTTTAAGTAGTATTTCCCAGGAATCTATCAAATTCTGGGGGGAACATGAGGTACGTTGCTTGGGGAATTGGTCTCTCAATTTCGCTTACCGGGTACCAGTCAATCAGCTGGGGAATCGTTCTTTTTATCTTCGGCATTTATCTATATCTACTCTTGCCGAAAAAAAAAGAACCCCACGGCACGAGGATTATTGCCACGCTGCACCGAGGAAAACTCTGTGAGCATCGTTGGCCACACTGCCCGGTCGACGGCCAGCACGAAGTCTACGACTACGGGGTCAATGGCCACAGAATCTACTTCACGTGCCAAGAGTGCCACGCGATCTGGCGTGCAAAACGCTGTCCAACCTGTGACGAAGCCCTTCTGCTTGGTGACCGTGCCAACTAGGCGCATCCTACCATTGTCCAGGATGCGCCAAAACTACTACACCAACACTACCTTTCCGGTAGTTTTTTTAAAACAAAAACGTCCACAACAAGACCAATGAAGCAATGGTCATAACCACGGTAATAATCAAACCAAAAACATTTGAAACAAGTGAATTCGTATAGTTGCCCATTACTTTTTTATTATTCGCGATTGCTAAAATGATCATCATTAAAATAGGTGAAATCATTCCATTCACGACAGCCGTGTAATACAGCATACTAAACGGTGGAATACGCGTAAAATTAATAACCAAACCAATTAACGTAGCAATGGTAATGACCCCGTAAAAACCATGTGCCTGAGAAAACTTTCGGTATAAACCTTCTTTCCAAGAAAAACTTTCACTCACTGCGTACGATGCTGAACCTGCCAAAACCGGTACTGCCAAAAGTCCGGTACCCACAATACCCAAAGTAAATAAGAGTGAAGCAAGATTTCCCGCCAATGGTTTGAGAGCTTGAGCCGCGTCTGCAGCGGTTTGAATGTTCGTGATACCCGCGCTTCCCAAGGTCGCAGCTGCCGTGGCCATAATAAAAAACATGATGAGGTTGGAAAACAACATGCCAAAAATCGTATCTGAGCGCATCCGTCGTACGTCTTTTATAGTAATATGAGGTTTACCTTCACCAAAATCTTTAATTTTTTTTGTTGCAATTTCTTCTTCCACTTCTTCATCAGTTTGCCAAAAAAATAAATAAGGAGAAATGGTGGTTCCCAACAGAGCAACAATGTTCATACTATACGCCTGTGACCAGGTAATGGTCGGCGCGACAACAGCAGTAAGTACTGCTGACCAATCCAATTGAACGACAAAGACCGTCACCACATAGGCCAATAAACTCAACGCAAAATATTTTAAATAATTAACATATTTTTTATAGGAAACAAAAATTTCAAGAACCAGAATAATGGCCGTGAATAAACAAAGAAGTATAGAGAAAGGAATCGGTACCAACAATGCCATGGCCGATGCCATAGCACCAAGATCTGCACCAATATTAATCGTATTTGCCACTACCAAAAGAGTAACTGAAAAAATCAATAATTTTTTTGAATAATGAACGCGCATGACTCCAGCCAGTCCCTTTCCAGTAACCAAACCAATGCGTCCACACATTTCTTGAATCACGGTCATGAACGGAAACGTAAAAAACGACATCCATAATTGCTGAAAACCAAAATGTGCACCGGTTTGTGAATACGTCGCAATTCCTGAAGGATCATCATCCGACGCACCAGTGATAAATCCTGGACCAAGTTTTTTAAAAAATTGTTTTAATTTTTTATTCATACAATAGTATTATTGTGCCAAAAGTAAAATCCCGAAAATCATACAGATAACAGCAGCGCATTTAATAGTCAGATTCTTTACATCAATTTTTTCTTGTAAAAGATTAGGCCAAAATTTTGTTAAAATTAGAGAAACAAAAAATACAAAAAGCGCTTGAAATCCTTCCAATGAAAAAACCAAAGCAGCTGGTCCGCGGGATAATGCCCATTGGTTAAACCATATTCCCAGATAATCAATAACCGTGGCAACAATCACCACACTATACAATGGTAATTTCATGTCCTGCAATGCGATTCGAAAATCTCGACAAAATGAACGGGAAAGAAAAAAGACCAGCGAAATAATGAACTTAATGACGCTTATGAGAATAAATAGAACAGGAAGCGAAACAATGTCACTAATATTCCGGATAATAACCGCGTATATAGCTGATGCCGAACATGCAAAAGCAATATACCCTAATGCTTTAGCCTGAATAATTCTTTTTTGCCCGAAGTGTAGTGAAGCTAAAACTGCTCCACCAAGGAGCATCATCATCGCGAACAATTGCGAACTGGTCAATGTTTCACCAATGGTAAGCCAAGCCAAAACCAAGGTAAAAACCGGAATTAAATTCCACCAAACATTAATACGACTGACTTCCTCAATTTCCAGTGCTTTAAAATAAGCGATAATACCAAGAGTATAACTGAGGCCAGCGAGTAAAATCCATTGCATGGTTTCCCATGATGGCAATTTAAATTCAATAAAAGGAATTAAGAGAAGACTCAACAGGCCAATAATTGTAGTAATAAGAAAAAATACATAAACATTTTTTATGCGATTACTCACAATATATTTATCCAAAATATTGGCTGTTCCCCAAAAAATATGGGACAAGATACCAAGAAAAATCCAAGACATACATTAAATTGCGCACTTACGCGAGGAATGGTACCATATCTTGTAGCTTAAAAGAAATAGTATGTACCTACCTCCAAACTCAATTATTGCTGCCGGACCAGTCATTATTGAAGATGGCAAGGTTTTGCTGAATCGTGAACGGAAATCTGATGGAACAGAAAGCAAATGGTGGATGTTTCCCGGCGGAGGGGCTGAGGATTTTGATATGAGTCTGGAAGAAGTCTGTTGTCGCGAAGCCAAAGAAGAAATGGGCATTGACATCGAGATTATACAACCTCTCCGCACCTTGATGATACCACGTCCAGACAAAGAAGGACTCGCTATTTTAGTCCATTATTTAGCCAAACGAACCAGTGAAATCAAACCTGGACCAGAAACATTAGCATGGGATTGGTTTCCTCTTAATCAATTACCTGAACAATGCGCACCGAATGTTGTTGCAATACTTAAGGATATCACGAATGAAAATAACTAATCACACGAATGGCTATGGCAATTTTAAAGCGGATATGACGGTAGATGATAAGATACTTATTGAATTTAAGACAACAGATCGATTAACCAATGACCATCGCCAACAAATACTTCGTTATCTTGAAGCTACAAAAATAAAACTAGGACTCTTGGTAAACTTTAGAATTCGTCCACTACAAATTAAGAGGATTATAAACTGAAAATGAATATGACGTAAAACCCTGCCGAAGCATTTGTGTTATTAGCGTCTTTATTCGTGTAATCCTTTTCCATATATGTCTCTCCAAACCCAAGATCCTGATATTTATAATCTCATTATTAAAGAAACCAACCGACAATCACAAGGTCTTGAAATGATCCCCTCTGAAAATCACACCTCGGGCGCAGTATTGGAAGCACTGGGTTCTCGTCTTACGGACAAATATTCCGAAGGTTACCCCGGCATGCGCTACTATGGTGGTTGCGAAAACGTTGACGTAGTAGAAAATCTTGCCCGCGACCGTGCTAAAGCATTGTTTGGCTCAACACATGCTAATGTACAACCCCATTCCGGCTGCCCTGCTAATATCGCGGTATATTTTGCGCTCCTTGATCCGGGTGATACCCTTATGGGACTTGATTTGTACCACGGTGGACACATGACGCATGGTTTAAAATTAAATTTTTCCGGACGATTTTACAACAGTGTTCTTTATACTTGTACACCCGATGGTTTGATTGATATCGATAAGATGCGAGCCATGGCTCATGAATTTAAACCAAAAATCCTGGTGACCGGTGGCAGTGCGTATGCTCGTCAATATGATTGGGCCACGTACAAAGAAATCGCGGATGAAGTTGGCGCATACATGCTCGCGGACATGAGTCATGTTGCTGGCTTGGTGGCTGGTGGAGTTCATCCCAATCCTGTTGGTATTGCTGATGTGGTGACAACGACAACGCACAAGACCTTGCGAGGACCACGCGGTGCTATGATTTTATGTAATGGAAATCCGTCAACACCAACCAAAAAAGTGGAACGAACTCGCGAAAATTTACCATCACTTATTGATCGAGCTATTATTCCCGGACTCCAAGGTGGTCCTCATAATCATCAAACCGCGGGAATTGCTGTGGCACTCAAAGAAGCCATGCAACCGGAATTCAAAATTTATGCTCAGCAAATTGTTGCGAACGCCAAAACTCTGGCCAATGATTTAATAAGCCGTGGTTTTGAACTGGTTACCGGAGGCACGGAAACTCACTTGATGCTCATCAATTTAACCAATAAAAATATACCGGGAAAAATTGCAGAAGCTGCTCTTGGTAAAGCCGGCATTACGGTCAATAAAAATACTGTCCCGTTTGATCCCCGATCCCCGTTTGATCCATCAGGCATTCGATTAGGTACGCCGGCAATAACCACGCGTGGCATGAAAGAACCGGAAATGAAAATTATTGCTGGATTTATTGATCGGGCACTTTCAAATGTTGACCATCAAAATGAATTGGAAAAAATTCATAGTGAGGTTACTGAACTGTGCCAATCATTTCCCTTACCACAGTAATATGTCCACGTTTATTTCTTATTCTGAAGCGGAGACAAAAAAAATCGCTGGTGATTTTTTCGTAACCCTACGACCGGGTGATATTGTCACCTTAACCGGGGATCTTGGTGCAGGAAAAACCACGTTTGTGAAAGGAATTGCGGCTGCATTTGGGATTAAGAAGGAAATTACGAGTCCGACGTTTGCTATTATGAATGTTTACCAAATACCAGATAACAAACAACAGATAGCAAATATCAGTAGACTTGTTCATATTGATACCTACCGTCTAAAATCAATTAATCAACTCTACGCCATTGGTGTTGACGAATATATTGGTGCATCTGATAGTATAACCATTATTGAATGGCCAGAATTAACAGACCCCCTACTAAAAAATAAAAAAATACGAGCTGTAGAATTAACACACAACTCTGACACATCACGAAAAATCACCATCGAACAATAACTTACCGATTTTTAAATAAGATTCGGTATAGTTTGACAGCAAACCATTCTTTAAAACGAGATAAGCGACCTCGAGTTGCCCATTTTTTATCTTCTAACATTTCAGCATCAGCCATCCATCCCATGACAATTTTTTTCATTATTTTTACGAACCGCGGGTTGCGCGTTAACAAATTAGCCTCATGATTAAGGAAAAAACTGAGCTGATCAATGTTGCTACTGCCCACCATGGTCCAATCATCATCAACAATTAGCCCCTTCCCGTGCATCATTTTGTGTAAAAAATGAATGCGCACACCAGCACGACGCAATAAACTAAACCACGCAAATGCTGCCAACGTTGCGAGACGTAAATCACTGCGAAATGGAATCAAGAGATCAACCCGAACACCCCGTTTTTTTGCTTGCCACAGCGCTTTTAAAAATGAATGATCTGGGAAGTAGTAGGGCGAAAATAAAATTACGCGCTCACGAGCGCGATACAAAGCACGAAGGTATTGATCCCGAACACGTGATTTTCCAAATCCTGGTTCATCATAGACAACATCAAAATCATCATGTAAAACACGAAATTTATATTTGAGCAAATGATGAACTGCTTGTTTTTCACCACCGCAAATAATGTATGACTTGGCAAATGAACGCAAAAGTGAACGGACCACTTTTCCTTCAACACGTACATGAATATCCAACCAATCACGCATAAAATCACGGACATTGACCCCACCAATGAAACCGATCTGTTCATCAACAATCAAAATTTTACGGTGGGTGCGCGAAGAAAATGCTCCCCACCACACCAGGTGACGACGCTTTCGATCTTCAAATAATCGAACATCAACTCCTAAACTACGAAGTTCAATAATCTTTTTTTTTGATAAGGCTATCCCACCCCAATAATCAACAATTAATTTAACATCCACACCGGCCTTAACTTTATCAATGAGAATTGAAAAAAACTCATTTCCGGTTTGATCGTCAGCGATCATGTACAGCTCCCAATAAATTGATTTTTTCGCAGTACGCAAAGCCACCAACATGGCATCCCAGGCTTCGTGCGTAGTGGAGTAAATTTTATAATCGGACGTTGGTCCGGCTTTCATAGTTATTTTTTTAAGGCAGCTTTCACAAAATCACGAAACAGAGGATGGGGTCGCATGGGACGCGATTTAAATTCAGGATGAAATTGCGTGCCCACAAAAAAAGGATGATTACGCAGTTCAACAATTTCCACTAAATCAGTTTCTGGATTCACACCAACAACTTCCAAACCTGCTGTGTCCATGGCTTCACGATACGCATTATTAAATTCATAACGATGACGATGGCGCTCTGAAATAGAATCCGTACCATAGGCCAACGCGGTTTTACTACCATGACGAAGGACGCAATCATAGGCACCCAAACGCATAGTACCACCATATCGATTGGCACGAACATTTTTTGCTTGTTCTGGATTAATATGAATCACAGGATCAGGCGTATGCGCGTCAACTTCAACGGTATGTGCTTTGGTTTTACCAAGTACATGACGGGTAAATTCAATCGTAGCCAGCTGCATACCATAACACAAACCTAAATATGGCTTTTTATGTTCACGGGCAAACTGGATGGATCGTATAATTCCCTCAATACCGCGCGTACCAAAACCACCAGGAACAATAATACCATCATATGATGAAAGTTTTTGTATCGCAACAGGCTCTTTTTCAAATTCTTCGGAATCAACCCAGTCCAAATTTGGTTTCACCTTATGAAACCAAGCTGCGTGTTTTATGGATTCAATAACTGAATGATACGAATCAGACAAAGTATAGTCGCCCGTGCCAAAATATTTTCCCACCACAGCAATTTTTACTTCACGTTGTGCTGACGTAA
>JAHFIE010000048.1 GCA_023246565.1 Candidatus Magasanikiibacteriota bacterium | reverse complement strand
CAGATAGACTATTATTTTCAATAGTCTGTTTTAAATCAGTTAATGTTTTTATATACCGTGTTTTGAGTTCAGCCGGTGTCTCGGCAATAATTGAAACAGTATTATCTGATATTTTTTCTTGAGAAGTGATATTTGTGTTTGAACGACGCAAAAAATAATTCAGCCCCCATGCCACGATGACTATTGCACAACAAACCCCGATTGTTTTGAAAATAATCACGCGCTTTGATTCATGATGAAATGGCCACATAGTTTTTATTGAGAAGTCCACAATAGTATAATTTATTATGACAAAAGTTGCAAAAGAGAGAGAAATATACTATTATGCGCTTAATTATGCCAAGAATTGTGACGAACAAGCGAGCGCGATTTGATTATGAAATCCTGGAAACATTCGAGGCTGGTTTGGTATTGACTGGGCAAGAAGTAAAGTCAGCTCGTTTGGGAAATGTAAAGCTGACTGGTTCATATGTGACCATTGGACATAATGGCGCCCGTCTCTTAAACGCACGTATCTCTCCGTATCCTTTTGCCGGACATCTCGAAGGATATGAACCAGAGCAAAGCCGTCAATTACTCCTCAAAGCAAAACAGATCGATTATTTACGGGAAAAATCAGCCACAGAAGGGTTGACAATTGTCCCTGTTTCCCTCTATACTAAGGGACGACACTTAAAACTTGAAATTGGTTTGGCCCGCGGCAAGAAAAAATACGATAAACGAGCCAGTATTAAAAAAAGAGAGATTGATCGTGAAATTGCTCGATTTACAAAGCAGTAAACGATCATACTCCGTGAAAAGTCATGCAACAATGGATCATTTTTCATGGGGATGACAGGGTTCGATAGGTGGACCTATGTTGCCTCTTTCAAGCATTGCCGGGGTGTCTAGGTACCCGTTATCAACTAGGCAAACAATAAGTGCCAACTTATTTAGTCGGGTGAAGGCCACTATCGCGCAAGCGTTTAGTCCTTCATTCGCTCCTGCTCTCGCTTAATTGCTTGAGCCATCCCAACTCTGATACTCGGTAAGAGCGTCACGAACGTGACTGGGGTGTTAACCTATCGAGTGTAGAATTTTCTCGCGCCTTATGGGGAAATTTGAAAGGGCTTAAGGCTTAGAGATTGGTATTTTTGCTGCTTTTCTATATCTATCTTGAAACACCAAAACAGCTAAGCATGTAGACTGAAGCGGTAACCCATCTAGACCCGAGTTCGATTCTCGGCATCTCCACAATTTTCTATGCGGATTTCTCGAAAAAAACGACCTGAAAAACCTCTGGTGGTGCAATATGTAAAAAATCGTGACATTACTGCCCCGCGTGTTTTGGTTATTGATGATGAAGGAAACAACTTGGGCGTTCTCGGCACTCCCGAAGCTATTGCCATGGCTGAAGATAAAGGCATGGACCTTATCATGATTAATCCTAAGAGTGAACCCCCGGCTACGAAAATTGTTGATTTTTCTGAATTTAAATACCAAAAAGAAAAAGAAATTCGAAAACAAAAAGCACATTCGCATACGAGTGAAGTTAAAGGTATCCGATTGTCAGTACGTATTGGTGATCATGATCTTGAAGTTAAATGTGACCAAGCTCAAAAATTTTTGGATCGTGGTGACAAAGTCAAAATTGAACTGATTCTTCGTGGTCGTGAGCATGGTAAATTGGACTTGGCCTATGATATTATTAAACAATTTATGGCTAAAGTTGGAGCACAAGTAACCATCCGCCAAGAACAGGAAATTCAACGCCAAGATCATAAATTAACCGCCATTATTGCCAAAAAGTAGTTGATTCTTTTCTCCCTTGACACTTTTTTCGCAAACTGGTATATTTGTCCCACATTTTTCTGAATTCTATGTCTCTCAAAACTCACAAAGCAACAGCCAAACGATTGGTGGTCAAAAAGTCAAAAAAACGTGGTACAACATTATTGAAACGTGCCGAAGGACAAGACCATTTTAATGCCCGTGAATCAGGTAAAATAAAACGCGAAAAACGATCAGACAAGAGCATGCCAAAAACTGTGCAAAAAACATTGCTCCGCGCCATGCCTTACCAAGCCTAATTAAAAAAATATGTCCCGAGTTAAACGAGGAGTCCATCATGCAAAACGCCGTAGCGGTATCTTACGAAAAGTTAAGGGTTTTGAAGGTGGCCGGAAAAAATTAATGCGTTTGGCAAAAGTTGCTGCTACCAAAGCTGGTGGTTATGCGTACAAAGACCGTCGGGTAAAAAAGCGTACTGCCCGAGCTTTGTGGCAAGTGAGTATTAATGCTGCGGTGCGACCACTCGGTATGAGCTTTAGCAAATTTATTGGTGCTCTCAAAAAACATGATATACTTCTTGATCGTAAGGTTCTTTCTCATTTGGCTGCTCAAGAACCGATCATCTTTAAAACTCTGGTTGAATCCGTGAAATAAACAAGAAAAGCTCTGATAGTGTTTGGCGATGGTGGGACTGTCCCCTCCTTCAGTCTCTGCCGCGCCGGACACTACCAGGGCTTTTTTATATTGACAATGGTGAGTTAATACCTTATACTATTATCACTTTAAATAGCTTGTATATTCCTCTATGGGCATGCGCAAAAAAAGCCGTAATAAATGGAAAGCAGACCGTAAAGTCGAAAAAGTCAAACGCGACAAGAATAAATTGAAACGCGTGCGAAAAGCAGTAGCCAAAAAGACAGCTTAATGAGACTTTTAGAAGAATTAAAAGGAGCAGTGTTCACTTTTTTGTCTGGCTCTGCCGGATCATAAAAAGTTAACCAGCGAATTTTAATTTTTAATTCTGTGGTTGTTTGTGGACCGGTAGTTCAACTGGTTAGAGCACTGCCCTGTCACGGCAGAAGTTGCGGGTTCGAGCCCCGTCCGGTCCGCGAAAAAGAGAGCCTGTTGGCTCTCTTTTGAGTGGAATGGAATCGACACAATTAAACAAAAATCACCCGTAATTCTCCTGCTAAAATTCTAATGATTTAGAATCTCAGCAGGCGTCGGGTGATTTTTTGTTGTTTCCTCCCTAGCCTTCTTGTCTACAAGCATGTCTCCACCTCACGGCGAACAGTGCCTCGCGAGACAGGATCCTTGACGTAGACATAGATGATTTGTTTCGAGGCACCCTTGGCCATCGTGACCTTAAGTGCCTTGTCATTGCCCGGAACATCCATGCACTTCACCGTGAAAGGGCTCCCTCCCTTTCTAACTTGGTTCTCAATCACGGTCAAAGAAATCTTGGTGACACACGCCATCTTGGCAATTATGTCAACCAAGCCCACACAACCATCTAAGACAGTGGTGTGGGAACCAGCAAACTTACCACCACTACGGTGGAGGTCTCTTTTGCTCACAAGCCCCCCTTATTTCACTTAGAAGCTGCATACTGTACTACAAAAGAATCTCTTTTGTCAAGAAGAATTGTAAAAACAGATACATGTATATATAATTTATTGAGGTGACTGGGTAATCGATTAATTAATACAAAAAAATACCCCTATTTTAAATAGAGATGTTTCGCGTACATTATGTTGGCGCTAAAAAAATCCTCTAATCCGAGAACTTCCGGGTCAGAGGATTTTTTGATGCATATTACTTACCCCGGAACAATCCTATACACCATATCATCTCCTTTTCGCGGATTCCCCCGACCATCACGATTACTCGTAGAAAAATAAATATACCCGTCCGGCCCTTCAATGACTTCTCGTACGCGACCAACATCAATCCCTAATTTTTCGTACGATTGTATTTTCTCAGCATTATCATTGGTAAACATAACTCGATAGATACCCTCCCCTTTTAATCCGCCAAAAAATAATTGATTCTTCCACTCTTTAAACACAGCACCACCATAGATAAGCGCTGAAGCCGGAGCCACGGCTGGAGTAAACTGAATGAGTGGAGCCACCAATCCTATTTTATTGGTATCATGAGAAACCAAAGGCCAACCATAATTTTTCCCTTTTTCTATTTTGTTAATTTCATCACCACCAGCCGGACCGTCAAAAACCGATGGCCCATGTTCAGTAGAAATTAAAACTCCACTTTTGGGATGCCAAGCAATCCCCTGCGGATTGCGGTGACCATAACTAAAAACCGGAGAATTTTTAAATGGATTGTCAGAAGGAATGGAACCATCATTATTAATACGTAAAATTTTTCCACCGAGCGATTGTATGTCTTGAGCAATTTCCTTTTGCGTTGCTTCACCTGTTGTTATATATAATTTTTTGTCTGGTCCAAAAGCAATTCGACATCCAGCATGGTATTGCGCAGCAGGAATAGCATCCAATATTACGGTAGCTTCCACCAAACGATCACCCCTATCACGAAATCGAACTATTTTATCTGCTAATTTCTTTGCATCACCATACGCTAGGCAGACATAGACGAATTTATTTGAACCATAGTCCGGATCAAGTGCCATACCCATGAGTCCTTCTTCGGATTTATTGGGTACTTCGGAAAAAATATGGAGTGATTTTGGTTCCAATACACCATTATTTACAACCCGAATTCTCCCCGGTCGTTCAGCGATCAATAACCGGTTCGGATCAGTAAACACCATACTCCAGGGAACTTCCAAACCTTCTGCGAATTTTTCTACGTGGTAAGTTTGTTTGGTCGAAGAAACTACTTTGTTGTCTAACACATCCCCCGATTGACCAACCCCACTATTTGTAGTTGGAATGATCTTAGGTTTGAATAGCGCAAAATAATCAATGGTTTTGATTCCCAAAACCGCAATGAGTAAAAATAACAATAAAAAAATGGTTCGTTTCATATACACATAGTGTACCATGGTACACAAAAAATCCTCAACTTAAAGATTCATTGACAGACTCCCTGAGAACGGCTATAGTAGCCGCCACTTTATCATAATAACTATGTCTGAGGGGAATGTCATTATTCGTTTCGAACAGGTTTCATTTCACTACACTGAAGACAAACCAATTTTGGAAGCAGTCAATTTTTCTGTACGCGAAGACGCAAAAATAACCATCATGGGTCAGAATGGCGCGGGAAAAAGTACGATTTTTAAACTAATTTGTGGAGCAGGAAATTTAAACACGGTTGAAACATTAAAACCAACAGAGGGATCAGTCCATATTCGTGATCATGCATCGATCGGCATCGCGCTCCAGGTCATGCCTAAAATTTTTCTTGACCATATGGTCATTGATTATTTTGCTACGGCCTTCAGTGAAAAAAAATATAGTTTGGAAAAATTAATTGCTGATGTTTTAACTATTGTTGACCTTTCAATTCCGCTCACTAAAAAAATAAGAGAATTATCCGGCGGGCAACAGGCACGGCTCCTTCTTGCCTATGCACTGATTCAAAAACCAGATATTTTACTCCTTGACGAACCAACGAATAATCTTGACGCGGATGGTATTGCTCATCTGACAGGATTTCTCATGATGTATGACAAAACCGTTATTGTTATTTCCCATGATGCTGATTTTCTCAACGCATTTACTGATGGTGTTTTGAATGTAGATTTTCATACCAAAAAAGTAGAACAATACGTAGGTAATTATTTTAATGTGGTGGAACAAATTACTGCGCAAATTGAACGCGAAGAAAAAAAGAACGCGCAGCTACGACGAAACATCCAAGACCGCAAAGATAAAGTTAATTTTTTTGCACACAAAGGCGGTAAAATGCGTAAATTAGCGAGCAAACTAAAAGAAGAAGTAGCAGAAGATGAAGAAAATATGGTTGACGTAAAACGAGATGACAAAACGATTCGTGATTTTACTATTCCTGCGCAACCTTGGTCTGATGTGGTCGTCGAAATTTCATCCGTTGGGATTATTAAAAATCACGAAGTGGTGAAAAAACCAGTGGCCATAAAACTCTGGAAAAAAGACCGTCTCCGTATTGTTGGACCAAATGGTATTGGGAAAAGTACGCTCCTCAAAACCTTGGCCAACGGACAATCAACGGGTACATACATTCATGATGGCATAAACGTCGGTTATTATGCCCAAGATTTTTCTGGACTTGATTTTAATACAACAGTCTATGACTCGCTCGCGGAAATGATGGCTATACCGGACAATCAAACAATTTATGCAACGGGTGCGGCATTTCTTCTCACGGCCGAGCTTATGAAAAATACGGTTGGTTCGCTTTCCGAAGGTCAAAAAGGTTTGCTGTGCTACGCGCGTTTTGTATTACAAAAACCCGGTCTCTTAATTTTGGACGAACCGAGTAATCATATTAATTTTCGTCATCTACCGATTATTGCGAAAGCTATTGATGCCTTTGCCGGCGCAGTGATTGTAGTATCGCACATGTCTGACTTTATGGAACATATTTCCATTACTCAAGAATTGGATCTGGGGCGTTTTCAAAACGAATAAGCATACAAAACAAAAACAATGCCCATATCCTCCAATCTTTAGTTCCAAAATTTTAGAAATAAAGACTGTTGGGGCATCGTTTTGGTTTACCATCACCAGATGAAGATGGGGTTATATCTCTTAAGTCTCTCAATCATCAACCCCAGGGTCTGACCGTGGTTGATGAAGACGAACATGAGGCTGTTGGCGAGGACTCGAGCACCCATCTTCTGGATGTAGATGTTCTTTGACTGGGAGGTGATCATCCACACGACGGTGGAGATGATTGTGGTGAGAATGAACACATCCTCGAGCCTGGTCTCATGGATTCCCAGCCCATAATAGGGGGTCACCACCGCCGCCGCAGCGACCCCGGCAGAAATCGTGAAACTGACTCCCCAGCTGTCGAGCTTGTGGGGACTATCCACCGCGAAGAGAAGACCCATGAAGAACGGGATCCCAGCCGCGAACAGGTAAAAAAAGGAGCACGAAGGGTCGGAGAAATCCTCCCCGAGAGAGAACAGGACAAAGGTCAGGACAGCCAGCAGGCTGACCACGACCGACGACCAAAAACTCCGATTCATTGTGTTTTCTCCGATGTAGTTGCACCCAGCATGTGCCGAGCGATCCCAAGGGGGACAAATCATAATAACAAAAAAGTGCACTCCTGTCAAGGAGTACACTTACGTTCGAAAAAGTCTATTTTTAAAATCTTTTGCTATCTCGAAAGATCATT
>JAHFIE010000001.1 GCA_023246565.1 Candidatus Magasanikiibacteriota bacterium | reverse complement strand
ATATATTTTAAACAAAATCAAGTGTCGTACAATTATATAAAGGGGGTTGACCAGGAGCGAGAATCATGGCTTGTTGAGCCTGACTCGATCGCCCCTTGGTCGTCAAGAAGAGAAGCGGCTGGAGATGAATGCCTGACGTCGTGCTGGGTGGAGGTACACAAAGGTCTCGCGTTCCCTTTGTGAGAGGGAATTGAAGAGGATGCGCCAAGACGGAGACAGGGAGAAGTAGACGTCTCGGTGTGGCTGAACGACCGGAGCACTTGCATCGTCGCAGGCCAGATCGAACTGACGCCTCTTCCCGAGGCTAGTCGTAATACAAATACCCTTTTTCATGATATGATTTTCCTTTCGTGGATGAAGGTTACGCCAACCCGTGCTGCACGGGTAAGATTTCTTTGCTCTAGACAACTAAAACAAAAAAATCTTACCCATAACAAGGATAAGAAATACATAATTTCCTTTGGCTATTAAGCCTTAGGACGCATCTTTCCCTGGTCTGGGTTGGAGTTACCACCTTACACCTTTATTCATTCTGAATATTTCAGAAAATTTTCGGCAAGTAGGTTGGTAGAGAGTCAGCGGGCCAAATCCCTCGTCTCTTCTTGATAATTGAATTTTTAAATGAACTAAAATAATAGTACTTCTTAATATTTTTTTTGTCAAAAAATATCTGTGGATTATTGTTCGTAGTTATTGATTAATATGTTATTGACCTGACTTAAATCCCCTGTTATACTGGTTCTGCTTACGGGCCCATAGTATAGTGGTAACACGCATCCATGGCATGGATGAGTCCCGAGTTCGACTCTCGGTGGGTCCACCATTATGTCACTTAAAATTGGTATTGTCGGTCTTCCCAATGTCGGAAAATCGACTCTTTTCAATGCGCTAACACGAAGTAAGCAGGCTGAAGCGCAAAATTATCCTTTTTGTACTATTGAACCCAATGTTGGTATTGTTCAAGTACCGGATAATCGTCTAGAAAAATTAGCAGCAGTATCAAAATCACTCAAAATTATACCAACAGCAATTGAATTTGTAGACATTGCGGGTTTAGTAAAGGGCGCTTCGCAAGGTGAGGGCTTGGGCAACAAATTTTTATCACATATTCGTGAAGTTGATGCGATTGCTCATATTGTACGTTCTTTTGCGGATAATAATATCATTCATGTTCATAATCGTGTTAACCCTAAGGAAGACGCAGATATTATTAATCTTGAACTTGTTCTTGCAGATTTAGAAACCGTTACCAAACGTCTGGAAACTCTCCGCAAATCAGCAAAAGGGGTAATGGTCAAGGAATTTGAACCACAATTAACTTTGTGTGAAAAAGTATATAAACACCTTGAGGCTGGTTTGCCTGCCCGTTCTTTGGATTATAACGAGGATGAAAGGCTGCTAATCCGGGATCTCCACCTTCTGACCATGAAGCCGATGATGTATGTGGTTAATGTTGATGAGCAAATAAAAGATAATAAGGAACAGGGTACTATAGTTGAGCCTGGAATCCCCAACGTGTATGTCTGTGCCCGTTTAGAAGCTGAATTAGCTGATTTATCACCAAGTGAAGCGATGGAGTATATGAAAGATTTAGGAATTGTAGAGAGTGGTCTAGACAAAATTATTCGAGCTGGTTATAAATTATTGGATTTAGTTACTTTTTTAACATCGGGAGAACCTGAAACCAGGGCATGGACTGTAAAACGTGGAACCAAAGGTCCGGAAGCAGCCGGAGTTATTCATACTGATTTTATTAAGGGATATGTCAAAGCTGATGTCACAAACTGGGAAGATTTTGTGGCTTGTAATGGCTGGGTTGGTGTAAAAGAGAGTGGCAAAATGCGTTTGGAAGGCAAAGAATACATTGTTTCTGATGGCGATGTTGTATATTTTCATATAGCCTAGAGAAACAGTCATTTTTTAAATAGACACTTTATTTTCAGTCAATTTGTTTGTCTTAGCCAGTAATCTTATTGTATGCCGCTTAATATTCATCCTCTTATTGTACACACACCTGTTGGTTTGTTAAGTTTATATTCCTTCTTAGAGATCATTTCCATAAAACGATTGCAGTCTCTCCCCTATTGGTTTTATGTAAAAGCTATTTTAGTTATTTTTGGATCACTCGGAACATTTGCTGCCCTGGGTAGTGGAAAGCTTATTGAAGATCAATTTGCTTCACGCCTTCTGGAAACACATGCATGGTTTGCTGTAGCTACTACACTGGTTTACTTGGTATTAGCAGCTTCTTATTTACTCACCTGGTTTCGATGGGAAATTAATAAATATCTTGAGAAAACATATTTTAAACAAATTTGGTTATTGTTTGATAAACTTCGAGAGTTTATTATGAAGCGATCTATACTTTTTTGCTTATCTGGCCTGGGATTTGTCTTTCTTTCAATTACCGGAGCGCTTGGTGGCGCGCTAGCATATGGTCCAGATGTTGATCCAATGGTTCGTTTTATCTATGATCTATTTTTTGGTGATAAAAAGTAATAATTTAAATTTTGAATACACTATTGTAATCAAAAAACATTGACAAAACCGATTTTTTGTGATATACTGTATTTATAAATAAGTTCTGGAAAGTAAAAATAAACTTTTTGGAACAAAAATAAATATCAATAGTATGAAGCACCAAATCGGAGGGCGCACTGCGCTCGAGTCCCCGTATTCTTATGCCTTTTATTACTTACTCACTGGTGTACTTCTCTTCGTAGCAGTCATTACTTTAACATAATTAAAGAACCCCGTGTAAAACGGGGTTTTATAGTCTTTAAAAAATTATTTTATGCAATAACAAATTTCCAAATTCGACGTCCAACAAATTGTCCAGGTCGACGATAGAGAAGACTATCGCTTTCTGGATCAAGTGCTACACTTTTTAATCCCAACGCACGAATGCGTGACAAACAATCAATCGCAATAACATCATTATTTAGATAAAATTCAGGAATAATAAATATGATTACACCATTCCTTCTAAGAATACGAGAAAATATTTGGAATGAATCTTCGTAAAGGGTCTTCAGTTCGTGGATTGATTTCTTTAATTGTTCTTTTGTTTCATGGCCGTGCAATGGATTTCCAAGGTACGGTTCAGAAATAATGGCGTCAATACTTTTTGGCTGAAGTTTTTGCCCAAGGGTGTGTACGTCAGAAAGAATTAATTGTGGTTTTGCTGAGTTTTTATTTTTTTGTATAAACCAGTCTATATTTTTGTTTGAATCATCAATTGCTTTTGATGAAATATCACTTCCTATGAGATGAGAAAAACCGAGATCCATGGCTTCAAGAAGAATGGTTCCTGAACCGCAGAATGGATCCAATACAGTGCTATTTTTTGATAATGATGCCAGATTAAGAAGAATCCGAGCCAGTTTTGGTGGCAGCATACCACTTTTGCCATCGATTTTTGGGCGACTATAATCACGTTCAGTAAATTCTTCAAGTGGTTGGATTGATCGTGTAATGTATACACGATTATAAACAATATTAAGATCAGTTTCTGTTTCAATTAAATTGTTATGAAGAATCGTGGCTGTATTTTTTGGTTCAACATATCGAACTAAACGGCCGGTCTGTTTAAGATTTTTTTTAATGGCAATTGCGTGCTTTGTCGCATTAGGACCGGAAAGGGAAAAATTAATTTTACCTGTTGGAACAATTCGATTTAGATAGTTACCTAAATCAGCTTCAATATTTTGGGTGGTGGACAGCTCCTCCATAATTTTGACCGTACCACCGAGTTGGTAATTTAATTCGGTCGCAAATAGGGGAATACTGGTAGAAAGTAATAAGAAATTGGTATCAGCACTTTTTAATTGATAATCAATTTGTTTTGAATCTAATACGGAAATAATTTCTGCTCGTGAAATATGAGGTTGATGGCCAAGTTGAAAGAGATAATTGGGCATATATTGGATTAGGGGAAGGCGGGCCGACGACGAAGCTCCCCTGATGCTTCGTCGTCGGTGATGGGGGGTCTTCTGGGGGGTAGTTGAGGTGGTCTACGTACCGGTTCGGACGATGAATCCGATGGCGATCGTGAGAAGCACGATGTACATGGCCGCCGTGAAGGCGAACTCATGACTGGGCTTCTCCTCGTGATGCGACTCGACGAACTCGCCACGGGCGTTCCGCCGACCGGACCCGGTCGTGGCGTAGGCCTGGGCCAAAGAAAGAACTCTCTGTTCAAGGCGACTCAAAATGATCCTCCTCATCCGCAACCCCCTCGGCTGCGTAAAAAATAGTTTAAGATTATATTCATGATCTGTCAATTAAACTCGGTGGAGGAATACCTGACAATGTATGGTGAATTGGTTACAATGGTGTATATGAATGTAAACATGGACCAATTAGGCGTTATCACTCAAACGCATTATCATGGGTCAAAAGCTCGGGCGAAAAAAATCATTCAAGAGCGATTGAAGATCTATAACAAGGACTATAATTTTACTTTTGCCCGAATAAGTATTAAGGATTTAAAATCACGATGGGGGAGTTGTTCAGCACGAAAAAATCTTAATTTTCATTATAAATTATTATTTTTACCCATCGAACTCCTCGATTATATTGTGGTGCATGAACTCTGTCATTTGGTGGAAATGAATCATAGTCATCGATTCTGGCAATTGGTTCGGCGGACTATCCCGGACTATAAAAAAAGAATTTTTCACTTAAGAAAGATTGAACGGGAAATGCAGGGTTTAAAGAAAAGATAATAAATGAGTAGTCTTATACCTGTGGATAAAATAAAAAGAATTTTATCTGGTTTTAATCCAGAATCTGGTATCATGTAATTACACGGAGATTAATGAGTTTTTATGGCAATTGATAAATATCGGGCTCTTTGGGTGTCGCATACTTCAATGAGTGATTTTTTAGCTTGTCCTCGATCGTATTTTTTGCGGCACATGTACCGAGATCCTGGGACGAGACACAAAATAAAATTAATGTCACCGTATCTGGCTCTTGGTCAGGCAGTCCACGAAGTATTGGAGTCATTATCCGTCATTCCTAAGAATACTCGTTTTTTGGAACCAATCATGGATCGTTATGAAACTGCTTGGTCAAAAGTTTCTGGGAAACGGGGTGGTTTTTTTGATCGGGACACTGAATATCAATTTGAAAATCGTGGTCGGGCAATGATTCGTCGCGTTTTAGAAAATCCTGGTCCAGTTGGCGAAGCAGCCGTAAAAATAAAAGAGGATTTGCCTTATTTCTGGCTTTCTGAAGAAGAGGGGATTATTCTTTGTGGCAAAATTGATTGGTTGGAATATTTACCAGAAGAAGACGCGGTTCATATTATTGATTTTAAAACCGGTAAAAATGATGAAAACCCAGATTCTCTACAATTTCCTATTTACCACCTTTTGGTACATTCTTGTCAAAAGAGAATGGTGCGCAAAGTAAGTTATTGGTATTTGGATCGTGATGATGCACCAGTTGAACGTCCTTTGCCGAGTTTGGAAGAAGCGAGAAATCATGTTATGGATATTGCTCGACAGATTAAATTGGCCCGACAATTAGATCGTCTTAAATGTACCAAAGGAGGCTGTCAATTTTGTCTTCCTTTGGAAAAAGTCATAACTGGTCAGGCAGAACTTGTTGGTGTTGATGATTTTGGTTATGATATGTACGTTTTACCCACTCAAGAATCCCAAGCCATTTCTCAGGAGAGTGTCATCCTTTAGGTGATCAAACCTGGGTATCGGACCGGTCTCTGGATTTCTCTTGACAAGAAAAGCCTCTATTGCTATAGTAGCGACGCTTAAAACTAGTCATATTATTTTAGTTTTTGACGTATCTATGCAACATTACGAGATGCTGGTAGTTTTGCCAGGGACCATCATGGAAAATGAAGCTGCCCCAATCATGCAAACGCTTCAGGAGACTTTGGAAAAATATGGCGCGACTGAGATTGTTTCGCATGATATGGGCAAGAGTCGTTTGGCATATCCAATCAAGCATATTCGTTATGGCTACTTTTATATTGTCCAATGTAGTGCTGAACCAGCAAAAATGAAAGAAGTTTCTGATCGTGCACGATTGATTAACAATATTCTTCGTCTCGTTGTGAAAGTTTATGACCCCCGTACACAAACAGTCGATGCTACAAAATTATCACTGACACCGCTCGCTAATGTTGTTTCGACTGAGGAAGTCGCACCAACTCCTCGGCCAGAGAATACGCATGTGCGTCGAGAAACACCAATTTTGAAACCAATGGTTGGAGAAGATGTTGTAAAAAAGACAGAACCAACAGTAAGCATGGAAGAAATTGAAGAAAAATTAGATCAAATTTTAGAAAAAGACCTGGAAAAAGTTTAAACAAGATTTATTATTGGTATTGAGCGCGCAATCAAGATTAACCTTACCTTATATGGATTTAAATCGCGCTACTATTTTGGGAAGAATTACTCGTGATCCAGAAGTGCGTACTACGACTTCTGGTCAATCAGTTACCACATTATCAATTGCGACGAATCGAGCTTGGACTGATGCTGCTGGAGTAAAACAAGAAAAAAGTGAATTTCATAATTGTGTTTTTTGGGGTAAATTAGCAGAAATTGCTGGACAATATTTGACCAAAGGACGCCGAATTTACGTCGAAGGAAGAATTGAGACCAGAGATTGGACTGGGCAAGATGGTGTAAAACGGTATCGCACAGAAGTGGTCGTGGAAAATATGATTATGCTTGATGGCCCACGCGGAGCAACCAGTCCGGCAGGACAATCATCCAATGATACAAACGTTTCTCGACCAAGTGCCAACCAACCAGTTATTGAAGAAGAAATAAAAGTCGAAGATATTCCTTTTTAATTATTTATCGGATTGATGAGTTTGTACCATTATGCCAGTTGATACTAAAGTCCAAAAAAGAGAAAAACGTTGTTATTTTTGCATTAACAACAAAAAAATGATCGATTATAAGGATGTGCAAGTCCTTCGTCGATTTGTTTCCTCGCAAATGAAAATCGCCAAGCGTCACCGCAGCGGCTTATGTGCCAAACATCAACGTAGTGTATCCAGGGCGATTAAACAAGCACGTATTGCCGGACTTTTGGCCTTTGTATCACGGTAAATAGTAACAATCTTCTTGACATCCTCGGTACTACCGAGGATGTTTTGTTAAAAGAAGTTTGGTATACTATTAAGGCTTAAAAGCAATAACTATGGATAGTCGCGAAACTGAATCAGGCCGACGTTCTCGTGAAGCACGGGAGATTGGCCGTGAGAAAAAAGAATCAAAAGAAGTAGAAGATAATGCCGAACTAAAAGTTGCTGCAGCCATGGAACGGGCAGATTATTTGGTTCATGAAGTTAAAACAAGTAAGAATCAAGTACAAAATATTGTTTTGCATATGCAGGCTGTTCTCCAGGCTATTCGTGATCTGCGGACTGCGCTGCAATTACCGTCTTCAAGTACTGATGAAACATCAACGCAACATGATAAAAAAAGAGTTGAAGATTTACAACGTCGCATCGCGGCATATCGAGATGAATTATTAAAAATGAAAGACGAACTTATTCTTGAACAAGTTCGATTGCTCCGCCAAGAATTTCCCTTAGCTTTGGAAGAAAAACTACACGAAGAAGCACAGAAAAAAGTAGATACTATTTTGGCTGAAGTCGAAAAATAATACATTGGATATTTCAGGAGAATTTGTTATAATGAACATACAAAATTATAAAAAAATATGTCAAAAATAAATTCAGTTCGCAAAGGAGTAATTATTGTCGCTGGTTTGGGGACTCGTTTTTTACCTGCGACCAAAGCCATGCCTAAAGAAATGTTACCAGTTTTGGATAAACCTGTGGTTCAGTACATTGTAGAAGAAATGGTCGCGAGTGGTATAACTGAAATTATTTTTGTCACGAGTTCGCAAAAACGGTCAATTGAAGATCATTTTGATCGGGATCGAGACTTAGAGCATTTTTTGAAGCAGAAAGGAAAATTTGAAAAGTTAAGTTCATTGGTTGAGCTATCATCAAAAGTGCGTTTTTTTTATACCCGACAGCCAGAACCCTTGGGTAATGGTCATGCTCTCTTATGCGCACGGCAATTTTTGGGTGATGAACCATTTGTTTTTTCTGATGGTGATAGTATTATTGACGCGAAAATTCCTGTTGTAAAACAGTTATTGAAAGTTTTTCAGTACCATCAGTCTTCGATTATTGGTGTACAAAAAATTCATGATCGTGTTGCCATGACAAAATATGGTAATGTTTACGCAAAACCAACAAAAGAGAAACGAGTGTATCGCGTGGAGGAGTTTAGAGAAAAGCCTCCGACAGATCAAACTTCGCCCGAGGGATTGATTGTTGGTGGTATGCGGTATGTTTTTACCAAAGATATTTGGCCTGTGCTTGAGAAACAAAATCAAGGCAAGGATAATGAAGTTTGGGTTGCGGACGCGGCAAACCAACTCGCCAAGAAAAAACCATTCTTGGCCTATGAATATGAAGGCGTTTACTTTGATACGGGAGACAAATTAGCGCTTCTTAAGACCGCGATTCATTTTGCGTTGAAAGATAAAGAAATGAGAAGTGAGATTGAAAAATTTTTTGGTTCAGCATGAAGCATTACAGAAAATATTTTACTGTTGTATTTATTTCTGTCATAAATTTGTCAGTTTTGTTTGGTTATCCGATTGATTCTGCAATCGCAGCAGTTGGGTGTGATTGCAATGTCACGGTTAAGGATTTTGTTACCACAGATCAAAAATGCCAAATAAATAAATCAGTTACTTTTGAATTGGATAAAATTACTACGGTTAAAGATCTTATTGATAAAATTCCTTTCTCCACAAGCTGTGATTCGTATGGTCACTTGATCAATGAAGCTACGCTTATGAAATCACCTCTTAATGAAGATGATCAAGAATGCTTTTTTAAATCCGCAATTGAAATAAAATCCATTTATAGCTATTCAATAAGTTGTAATATAGTCAGTGTTCAAGGTAAAACCGACCCAGTATATAAATCAGGAAAGGATAGTAAGTCAAAAACTGCTGCTACCAGTACTTCAGGAGGTGGGATGAATGATGAAATCAAACTTCAAGTTGAAAAAGAAACCAATGATGCTTTTAACAAAATCAATACGGTTGACGCACGTGTCCTCATTGCGCGTCTTATTAGCACACTCATTGGGATTTTAGGGAGCATCGCCCTGGTGATGTTTATTTATGGTGGTATTTTGTGGATGTCTTCGTCTGGCGCAGCAGAAAAAGAAGAAAAAGCTCGGCATATCCTGGTCTGGGGTTCCCTGGGCCTGGCTGTAATTTTTGCCAGTTATGCCATTCTCCAATTGGTATTTGGGGCGTTTAAGTAGTATTGCATTCAGTTTTTTTGTAGGAATTATCAGCCTACTATTTTTGTTTGATGTTGTTTACGCTGATACAACCTGTAAATGTAGTTTTGTATATAAAAAAATTGTTAGTAATGCTTCCATTAATGATGTACCAGCATCCGATGGGCCAAAATTTGGATATGCTGATCTAAAAGACCAGTGTGCTCTTGATTTCAAGGCGTTTGGTAATTTGGTTGCAACCGGTGAATTAAATGGAAAAATGTGTGGTGGACATTGCGCGACCGGCATCGGACTTTTTTGTCCCTTTAATGGCACATGCCATAATGATAAAGACTGTGGAAAAAATAAGTATGACCAAAATTTGATTTGTGAATACGGATTCTGTGTCGAAGGTATTTTTGTTGATGAAAGTGATCCTGACAGTGCTATTGGTCACAAAAGTAGTTATGATGTTTATTCTGACAATACCATCATCACAGAAGACAAATGTAATGAATCCACAGTAGATCCGAGTGTGGTTCATGCAACGGGTATACGTCAAGTGGCTGGTAACAGCAAACCTTGTGGTGGTCTTTGCGCGGCTTATTTTGGGATCAAATGCCCATTGGGACAGCAAAATTGCAAGGTAAATGCTGATTGTGTTTCAGGAAAATGTGAAATGCCTGCGAATAATGCTGATAGCATGGGTGCATGTGTACAAACAGAATCAAGTGGTCCAAAAAATTCTGATTTGGCTAAAAAAGAGTTGAATGTATACCAAATAACTACTTCTACTGTTGAGTTTAAACCAACTGATTTGGATCCAACGGCCGCGGTAAATGTTGATGTGGGATATTGTCAGTCACTGGCCGGCAAACATCCCAACATGAATCCTGCTGATTTAAAAAAAGACGAGGGGGAAGAACTTATGAGTGTATTGTGCGAAGCACAAAATCCTCCTGAAGAAAAAAAGGAAGAGATCAATGAATTTGTCATTCCCTCCACTGCCAGTCTGAATAAAATCGATACGGTTGATCCACGAATACTCGCTGCCAGAATTATTTCCACACTCATGGGAGTTTTAGGAAGTATTGCCTTGGTGATGTTTATTTATGGTGGTATACTATGGATGACTGATTTAGGAAATGCTGAACGTGAAACAAAAGCAAAACATATTATTGTCTGGACTGCCCTTGGACTTGCCGTGATTTTTGCAAGTTATGCATTGCTCAAAATTGTTTTTGAAGCTTTTAAGTAGTATGAAAATTTTTTTGCGTCTTGCATGTTTGTCGATTACCGTGATCATCACTGGTTTTGGCTGCAAGGGATTATCCCAAGACCAACAAGCAGCGATTCGTCCGGTGACGCTTAATTTTTGGACGGTCTATGATAATGTTGATCAGCTCAGAAATTTAGCGACTCAGTATAAAGGGGAAAACCCCCATGTTACCATTAACATTCGTCAAGTACGATATGATGAATTTGATAAGCTTTTTATCAATGCTCTTGCTGATGATGTTGCGCCGGACATGGTTTCTATGCATGTTCGATGGTTACGAAAGTATCAAAATCGTTTGGTACCCATGCCAGCAACCGTAACCATGGGAAAATTGGTTCAGACCAGTACCATTACCAAAGAAACCGCGGTCTTGTTCGACACGTTCAACATGCCAACGCTTGAGAGCCTTAAAAAAGCATATGTTGCGACCGTACCCGATGACGCGGTAATTGCCAAACAAATGTATGGTTTACCCCTTACCGTGGATACTTTGGCAGTTTATTACAATAAAGATTTACTCGATAAGGCTGGCTTGCCAGAACCACCCAAAGATTGGAATGAATTCGTCGAAGCGGTTAAACGCATCACTAAACTTGATAAGGATAGAAAAATTCTTCAATCCGGTGCGTCTCTTGGTACAGGAAAAAATATTGAAAATGCTTTTGATATTGTCTCGGCTCTTATGCTCCAGAATGGTGTGACCATGGCTGGTTCATATGGAGGAATAACTTTTTCAGCTGGTTTTGAAAAAGCGAATGCGACGCATCCAGCATTGCAGGCTCTTAATTTTTACACAGATTTTGCGCGGCCAAATAAAGAAGCCTATTCATGGAATGATGATCAAAATAGTGCGTTTGATGCTTTTGTCCGAGGTAAAACAGGATTTTATTTTGGTTTTGCCTATGATTATGATCGTCTTAAATCACGCGCACCAGATTTGAATATTGAAATCATGCCTTTACCGCAATTAAACCCAAATATACAGGCTAACGTGGCTAGCTATTGGTTGCAATCGGTGGTAAAAAAATCCAAAAATCAAAATGAAGCTTGGGATTTTATCCGGTTTATGTCTGAACCTGACAGAATCAAAGGTTATGCTGATGCAGTACATCAACCTTCAGCCCTCAGGGTTCATATTAAAGCTCAAGAGGCTGATCCGGTCATTGGTCCATTTTCGAGTCAAGTTTTGATTGCCAAAAATTGGTATCATGGTCGAGATATTATTTCGGCTGAAAATGCGTTTGATGAAATGATCGCTGCTATTTTACAACCACTCAATGAAGAAAAAACGACTGATCAGGATATTTATAAAAAAGATGCCAGTGCTGTTGTGCGAGCAGCGCAAATTGTTAGTCAGACATTATAAAAAGCATATAAACTAAAATGTTAGAAATCCGAGCGTTGTTTACATTTCAATCCTATTATTCTGATCTCGACTTTCGTGGGGATAAACTCCAAGCGTGATTCAAGTATTGTCATTCTGGTCCCGATTTTCATCGGGATAAACTCCAGCCAGAATCCAGTGTTGAATTCAATAAATACTAGATTCTGGCTTTCGCCAGAATGACAGAGAACCATATACATAATGCTCAAATTTTCTACAGATAAATAAAATGACCACCTCAATCTTCCGAAAACTATGGTATTTAGTTTAAAAAAAGTACTGGGGAAAACCAACCATAAAATAGAGAACCCTTTTCTTTTCGGATTTTGGTTCGTTATTTTTTTATACGGTGTATTTGGCATGACACAGAACGTTGGGGCGGTTAAGTGCGATGATTTTTCTGCCCTAGGTTATGCGTGTACTGCAAAAAGTGATTGTAATCCTGATGTTGCGGCTCAGACGCAAACATTAATTGAAAATAATAAAGAACTAACAGCTCAAAATAAAGATAAAAAAGCAGCTTTTATTGTGGGAATTTGTCAGACTGGTCAAGTTTGTTGTGTGAAAAAAAAGGATGCTGGTGGTGCGAAAGGGGCTGGGGGTTCTTCAAGTTCAACATCTGAGTGTGGTGCTGTGTGTCAGTATATAAAAGATAATTATGAAAATGATCCTTCGTTAGATAATTATCAAGGACCAATTCCAAAGTGTGCTTTTTCTGGTACGTGTCGCGATGTTAATGACCTGGTTCAAGTTTTCATTAATCAGGGTAAACTTATCTTTGGTATTATTGGCATGATTGCCTTGACAGCTTTTGTATACGGTGGATTTTTGATGGTATTTTCCTTTGGGAGTCCGGACAAAGTAAAACAAGGACGTGATGTTATGGTGGCCGCGGTTGTAGGAATCATTATTGTTTTTTCAGCATATCTCATTGTGGCGTTTATCTTGAACACGTTGGGTGTAGGGGATGAATTTAAGGCAATTAAGTAATACGATTCTGGATTCTGGCTTTCGCCAGAATGACAGTCCAAGATTGGTCTAATCTACTTTGTGAAAATGATAGAAAAGTTGGTTTGGATAACATATTAATTGGATCAAAAAGATATGATGAAATTTGTATCAAAAATAATGATTTTGATCGGGATAAGTATTTTTTTTCTTACCCCAGTTTTGGCTCTGGCAGAAGAAGCTGCGCCTGTACCAATCCCACCCAAACCAGCCAATGCTGGTAAAGAAGATAAAAATAAAACTATTGTCCAATTAATTAATCCAATATCAGGGGAAGATCCCATAAAAGGAACAACGAATTTACAACAAATCGTTGGAAAAGCAATTGCGAATGTATTGGGTATTTTGGGCTCATTAGCTCTACTCGTATTTGTGTACGGTGGATTTATGTGGGTTACTGCAGCAGGTAATGCGGAAAAAGTTAAACAAGGTAGTGATGCGATGCTGTGGGCAGTGATTGGTATATGTATTATTTTTTCGAGCTATGCTATACTGAAGTTGGTATTTAAAGGAATTGGTGCGGGAAATACGACGGCTGATTCATTGCAAGTTTATTGTGTGGACATGAAAACAAATCAGTGTGCTATAATGTCAGGGAATGCTTGTGCTGGGATACCGTATGACAGTCAAGAAGCATGTGATTATTCTCTAACATTCAATTGGTGTTTTGTAGATGGTGTTTGTCAAGAAAATCCAGCTACAAATTGTCTTGCAAATGGTGGTACGCCACTTCCTGATGAGGCAAGTTGTAAAAAAATTCTTTCTCCACCACAAAATTAGTTTTCAAAAAAATATTTATTCACCCTAAACTGAAGGGAGGTGATACCATGTTACAAACACTTACATTAACGCACAAAAAAGTCAGCCTTGCCATTATAATTGCCGCCTTTTTTGGTTTTTTGGTATTACCTTCAGCTACCCTAGCTGGTTGTAAAACCGCGCTTGATTGTTCATCTGGCGAAACCTGTAAAGGCACTGCCGATGAACTGACAGGTGGCAATGGAAAATGTGAAAAAGATACCTTTGGCTTGAATCCGGTTGGAAACCAAGTCAGTGGTAAACTCGGCAATCAAGATCTTCGTGAAACCGCAGCAAACTTGATTAACGTTCTTCTCGGTCTCCTTGGTCTTATCGCTGTAGTAATCGTCCTTGCCGGTGGCTTTAAATGGATGACAGCTGGTGGTAATGAAGATAAAGTCGGTGAAGCTCGCAAGATGATCTTCTCCGGAATTATTGGTCTTGCTATTATCCTTTCTGCCTGGGCAATTTCTCTCTTTGTGATCAATCAATTGTCAACCGCAACTGGTGGTAATAAAGAAAATATTCCAACGGATTTTTAAGGATGTATTTTTTGTCGACTCTGTCCCGAATCATTCGGGACGAGTTATGAGTTACGAAGTCCTCAGTCTATATTCGTAATTCATAATTTGATTATTAATTTTTTGCCTTATGTCCAGACTCAGTCTAAAGAACATTGTCATTGGCTTCACCGTCTTTGGTTTTTTGGCTTTTGCTGCTGCGCCAGCAGTAACTCAGGCGGCTTGTGTTACGGTAAAGGGCGCTGATGGAAAACCAGTAGCTGGTTCATGCTGTTCTTCACTTGCCTGTGAATCTGGTGAAACCTGTAAAAAAGACGCTACGAAGCCAGATGTTCCTGGTACTTGTGAAAAAGATCTTTTTGGACTCAACCCGGTTGGTAATCAAGTAAAAGGTAAACTCGGCAATCAAGATCTTCGTGAAACCGCAGCAAACTTGATTAACGTTCTTCTCGGTCTCCTTGGTCTTATCGCTGTAGTAATCGTCCTTGCCGGTGGCTTTAAATGGATGACAGCTGGTGGTAATGAAGATAAAGTCGGTGAAGCTCGCAAGATGATCTTCTCCGGAATTATTGGTCTTGCTATTATCCTTTCTGCCTGGGCAATTTCTCTCTTTGTGATCAATCAATTGTCAACTGCAACTGGTGGTAATAAAGACAATATCCCAACGGATTTTTAAAGTAATAATCTATTCCAATAATAATTTTTAAATCTATGCAAAAAAATTGGTTTAAAGGTATTCTCACGAGTGTTTTTGTTCTTGGACTTCTTACTTTAGCGCCAGCAGCTATGGCTGATCCGGAACCTCCTTGTGGGAATGATCCTGCTGATCCCCTTGGTCTTAATTGTGTTGAAGGTTCAAAACTGACGAATAATGATCCACGTCTTATTGCTACAGGGATTATCAATGTGGTTCTTGGGGTTCTTGGTACTATTGCCACTGTTTTAATTTTTTACGCCGGTTTTCTTTGGATGACTGCTGCGGGAAATGAAGATAATGTTACCAAAGCTAAAACCATTATGTCAGCCGCAGTCATTGGATTAGTTATTATTTTGGCAGCATATTCAATTTCAAGCTTTGTGATAAAAAGTGCTACCAAGGCTATCAATACTCCGAGCGCAACGTAGGTTTCATTGCATACGGATTCTGGATATCGCCCCTGGTCCAATCGGACTATGGGCGTCTCAATAATCTGTAGACTTCTTTTATGAACTATCCTGTTTCGTTGGCTCTCAAAAATGTTCTTTTTCTGAAAAAATTTTGGATTCTGGGTTTTATTGGAATAATAATGTCCTTTTTGGTAACTTTTGCAACTCCAGCTTTGGCTGATTATGGCCTTGAGGAGACAGCCACAGCCGCAGGGATTCAAACTTCAAAATCGATTACGACCGTACTTGGTGATGTGGTTGGAACAGGATTATCCCTTGTCTCAGTTTTGTTTTTTGGTCTCATGCTCTATGCTGGTATACGATGGATGTTGGCCCGTGGGAATGAAGACGAAGCTCACAAAGCACTTGATACGATTATCGCGGCCGCGATTGGTTTGGTAATTGTGCTCGGATCATATGCTCTAACTAATTTTGTCTTTAAGAGTGTTGGGACTGGTAGTGCAGGGGGTGGAGGGGTAAAACCAGCGCCAGCAGCACCCCAGGCTCCAACTAAATTACCTTGTGAAGACGAATACCCTGCTCTTGGTTGTTATGTTAAAACTGAATGTGATGAAACTCAAGGAACAAAAGATGAGTTAGATGCCTATGTGAGTACTGTTGGAAAAGGGACTTATGTTAAAGGGAATAGTTTTATAAGTGGTTTGTGTGGAGCAGGTCCAAAAGTTTGTTGTTCGAAGAAATAAGGATAAACCAGAGTCAGTATCCAGTATTGGATAATGTCATTCTGGTCCCGATTTTCATCGGGATAAACTCCAGCCAGAATCCAGAATTGGATTAAATAAATACTAGATTCTGGCTTTCGCCAGAATGACAGGTAACCATATAAGTAACGCTCAAATTTTTTACGGGTCAGGATATGGTATTAAGTCAAAAAAAACGTGTTATTTGGTTCAGTTTACTTTTTTTTGGTTTAGTATTTTCTTTACAACCATTCACTGCCCTAGCAAAACAAACTCTTGGTGATGCATCCAGTGCTCTTGATGCAGTAGTGGCTCCAACAGGAATTGAAAAAACAGATACAGCGACCATTGCTGGCACCGCAGTCAAAGGAATTTTAGGAGCAATCGGCTTGGTCTTTTTTATTCTTATGTTTTATGCTGGATTTACCTGGATGTTGGCTCGTGGTGAAGAAGACAAAGTAACCAAGGCGCGAGAAACCATCATTGCCGCGGTTATTGGACTGGTCATTGTTGTAGGTTCATACGCGATTACGAATTTGGTCGTACAAAAAATAATTTTGGATAAATCAGGTGGTGGAAGTTTGGATGGAACTGGTGACGCACCAAACGTGATTGGTGGTGGAGGTACCTTAGTCTGCTGTATCACACCAGCCACAAGTAATCTTTTCTCACAAAAAACCATGATGATTGGTACAGAGCAAGATTGTGAAGCCAAAGCAAAAGAAACGGTGGGAGATGATTATGGTTCAAAAAAGGGTACTGACGGCAAATGGAATATGTATCCCGGAGTAGGCACTGCAGCTTGTTCGGACATACTTTCTTGTTGGACAAGTTCTGGTAGTACTTTGCAGTGTCTGAATAATGTACTGACAAAGTCAGACTTAGGTTCGGGACAAGAAAAAGAAAGCTGGTGCCTCACCCCTGAGGGTAACTGCGTATCAGGAAGTGGTAGTCCTTGTCCTGGTCAGCTCTTTAGTACACAAAATCAATGTAATGATGGTTTGAAGGCACAAGAAAATAATGATTCTAACCCTTTTGGTTCTGGTCAGGCTGGAGTTTAATACTATGAAAAAAACCATACAAAAATTTTTTTTAAGTCTGGTATTGATGATACTCACTGTTCCATCATTTGTTTTTGCTCAAGGGATTAAAGATCAGGCAATGCTTAATTCTATTGCCAATAAAGCTGGTGTATCGGGCCAGTCAAATGCGCAAGACCTAGTGGGGACAACGATTAAAGCAATTTTAAGTATTATTGGTTTGATTTTTTTGATTTTAATGGTATATGCTGGCATTATGTGGATGACAGCCCGTGGTGACGAGGGTAAGGTAGAAAAAGCTCGAGATATTATTGAAGCAGCGATCATTGGTTTATTTGTCACGGTAAGTGCGTACGCGATTACCGTGTTTGTGACTACTCGTTTTTCGAGTGGTCCATAAGGTTTGCTATGAAAAAAATATTTTTTAGTTTTGTATTTATAACCACGATATTGATTGCTACAACCCAATCAACCATGGCTATTGACCTTGGTCTTGGTTTAGCCAAAGACGCTGCAGGTAAAGCTGGTTATGATGCGGCAAATACGACCGAAACAACGTTTGCTCAAAATATTGGTACTATTATAAAAGCAGTTTTGTCCGTGACAGGTATAGTTTTTACTGCTCTTATTTTTTATGCAGGGTATCTTTGGATGACTGCGCGTGGTGATGAAGGAAATGTTGAAAAAGCAAAATCAATTATTGAGACGAGTATTGTTGGTTTAATTATTGCTTTGGCTTCGTATGGAATAACCAGTTTTGTCATGAAAAATATTGCTGCTAAGGCAGTTACACCACCCGCAGCAAGTGGAGTTGGTGCTGGAGCTGGTGGAATTGGGGCGGGAGGAGCTGGGGCTGATGTTGGTGGTCAAATCCCCTAGAGTAGGCAATTAATTTTATTATGAAAATGAATATAATAGCCACATTAATAGTATTGAGCGGTCTTGTGATGCCAATAGTAACACAAGCTCAAATTACTACGGGTATTTATGATAGTCAGCTTCAAGCCGGAGGAGTTGGTGCTGGTTTAACCACAACCAGTTCTGCGGCGAATCCAACTGACCCAAGAGTTTTGGCTGCGGAAATTATTGGTTTTATTCTCAAACTTTTGGGAACATTATTTGTTGCCCTCATTATTACCGGTGGTTTTCGACTGATCAAATCTGATGGTGATTCAAGTAAAATTGATCAGGCCAAGGAAACAATTGAAAAAGCCGCGGTTGGATTGGTGATTATTCTCATGGCCTACAGCATTACTACGTTTGTAGGTAATCGAGTGAATGAATCAATAAAAAAAGCTTCACCACAAACAGGATTTTCGAGTGAACAGTAATATTTGAATTTGTTGAAATTATGAAATTTGTTTTACTCCTTACATGCTCATTTATTTTTTTTCTTGGATACCAACCGGTTTTTGCCCAAGATCTTTTGGCTGATATTCAAAAACAGAATCAAGCCTTGGCCGGAGAAAAGGGTGCGAATCTCAAAGAAGTTGATCCACGTCTTTTGACAGCTCAAATTATTAAAGTATTCCTTACGGTCGTCGGTACTATGTTTACTGCCTGGACTTTTTTTGGTGGTTATCTTATTTTCACTTCAGCCGGAGACAGTGACAAAATCACTCGAGCAAAAAGCATTATTACCACAGGCGCGATTGGTATTATGGTGGTTTTGAGTTCTTATGGCATTGCCAAGTTTTTTACAGTTATGTGGGGAAAATCTCAAGAAGATCCCTATCAAGAAAAAGCTGATTTTTATGTTAAACCAGATAGTGATTTTTATAACAAAGATCCACTGCAACAGAATACAGCCATACCTAACTAGATTTTTGTTGTAATTCTTTGATAATGGTCTGCCAGATAGCATCCGTTGCTGGCAGATTTTTTTTGGTCATTAACTTTTTTGGATTTTCTAAAAATTGATTAATCAAATCAATAACTTCGTTATTATCTTGTGCTATTTTACCAAAATCATGGGACTCGACGTACTGAGCATTCGCTTCTTCCTGGCCAGGGATCGGAGAAACCATGATCATATATTTGCCAAGTGCCTGGCATTCACTTACTGTTAATCCACCAGGTTTACTCACAATAATATCAGCCATACGCATGTATTCATCCATGGTATTGGTCCAGCCGACTACTTGATGAATACTGTCTTTGGGCCATGGTTGTTTTTCAAATTTTTGTTCTAATCCTACATTTTTTCCCGCAATAGCAATAATCGTGATGGGTTTTTTGATTTTTTTAAA
Source organism: Candidatus Magasanikiibacteriota bacterium (assembly GCA_023246565.1). Lineage (GTDB taxonomy): Bacteria > Patescibacteriota > Patescibacteriia > Magasanikbacterales > UBA922 > 2-12-FULL-41-16. The sequence goes on along the minus strand of JAHFIE010000001.1, from coordinate 11,236 downwards.
ATAAGGAATACTATCAGCAACATGAGTGAAACCATCACCACCAGATAGGAGAAGGATACATGGTTGATCGAGTGGAATAGAATATTTTTCTCGCAGTGTCTCAGGATTTTTTGTTATATAAAATTCCGGATTCACGGGGATACCAGTGATAGAGAAATGAGCTGAGTTTCTTTGAAAAGTTTTGCTTTTATTTTTAATCATTTTGTTGGCAACAAAATGATTATGAATCATAGGGTGGTACCACATTTCATGCCAAGCATAATCAGTTACCACCATACCCCAGGGTATTTTTGCGAGTGGAGTTTTGCTCAAAAAGTAAGGAGCAAAAAAATGAGTTCCCAAAATATAGTCAGGCTTAAATTTTTTTGCTTGTTCTATAATTTGTTTTGCGGATATCCCGGAGAGAACGGCACTGATATTGGCAAAAATATTCTGCGCCAGAGCATTGTTGGTATTTTTATATAAAAATTTCCACACTCGTGGTAATTTTCCGGCCAAGACATGATATGAAGAAACCAGAAGTTTTTTACCGGTTTTACCTGCCGCATCATTTACATTCAAGACCAGAACCGAAAGATCTTTGTAGTGCGAACTTGCCTCGGCCAGCGCGCGCGCCGCGGCATTATGTCCACCGCCCATGGCTGCGGTTAAAATAAGAACATTGGGCATATGTATTAAAAACGAAAAGACCCCAGCAAAGGGGTGGCCTACGGGAATTGAACCCGTACTGCGAGTGCCACAAACTCGCGTGATAACCATTTCACTAAGGCCACCCCTCTGGGGGTCTTGATCGCGGTGAAAGTATAAAGAAAAAAAGGCCTTGTGTCAATCAAATGTGCTCCGTCTATTTTTTCCTTCAATTGAAGAAATAAATGGTCCGAAGGTGCAGTTGATGTGTCCTGCACGAGAAAAGAACAATGGTCTAGCGTCGGAGGTCGTACTTCTGGTAGGGTTCATCAACCGTGGCCGGAATGGGGTTGGCGTTCCAGATCCGGTTCGCAAAGAAACAACCCATGAGCGCGAACGGAATCAGGAGCATAGGCCACCCCATCCAGTTCGACGGATCCTTGGCCGCAGGGCCAGTGGGAGCGTACCAGCCGATGAGAACCGACTGGAGCCCGGTTCCAAGGTAGACCAGGCCGTCGACGATCCCGACGGTCGCGCCCGTGTTCTTCGTCCCTGCGAAGTCAGCGGTCGCAGTGCCGGAGAAGATTCCGTGCACACCAATGACGCTGAAGGAAACGATGAGGACGGCGCTACCCGCGAGCCACAAGTTCCCGGTCAGAGTACCGCCCATGAACACGAGCGCAACGAACATGAAGATGTAGAGGATGACAGCCATGGGAGCCCGCCGAGATCGGAAGAACCGATCCGAGATCCAGCCCGTGGCAAAGGAGCCGGCAACACCGCAGATGAACAGAGCAAGACCCCAGTTGTCGCTGATCCAGAAGTCCTTGGAGAACCCAACCTCTTTCGCGAACTTGGGGTACCACTGCATGATCCCATTCCGAAGGAAGCCGCTCGCGAACTCCACGATGCAGACCACCTGCAGGACCGGATGCGTGAGGATCTTCCAGAACACGGTCTTGATCGGTTCACGCTCACCACTCGCCGAGAGCATGGCCTCACCAGTCTTGAAGTTCTTGAAGCCAGCTTCAGCCGGGGTGTTGCGCAGCCAGGCGAACATCAAGATCCAGAAGACAGAGAGAAGGATGGCAGGGATGAAGAAGATGGCCCAGTTCTCGTCGTCTCCGCTCGCGCCGAGTCCGAACACCGACTTGAAGACCGCTGCCCAGAAGCCAAGGTCTTCCTTCGGAGTCGCGCGACTCGCGTTCACGATGGCGAATCCCCAGTCAAAGGCAAAGAAAATGCCTGCGGAGATGAGGATGCCGAGATGGTGGAGAACGTGCCCCGCTCACGCACATGGAACCAGGGCGCCTTCACGGTCACAATCGAAACTGCGCCGAAGCTCTGGAAGTACATGTTGAGAGCAAAGAGGACGGTGAAGGTCGAGATGATCGGCATGTCCCAGCCGAGTCGGGTGTTGCCGTACAGGACGAGTCCCATCGCGAAATTCACGATGAGCGCGCCCATGACACCGATCAACATGGTTCGACGTCCACCAACCTTGTCAGTGAGCGGGCCGTTCACGAGGAACGACAGCGCGTAGACCCAGGCTCCGACCGCGAAGATCGTGCCGAACTGAGCCTTGGTCATGAGCTTGTCGCCGAGCGCGCTCTGGGCGACGTTGAGGTTGTATCGCCCCATGTACAGGAGCGCATACGCGATCCCCATGGGGAGCCAATTCCACATCCGACGCCAGCGAAATGCCGGCGTGTGCGAGTAATCCATTGCTATCCCTCCGTCAGCAGCCTGTGCTGAATTTGGTCTACAGTAGCAATTTATGATCAGATATGTCAATAAAACCGCCCCTCATCAGGACGGCTTTATAATTAGTGTTTTGAATATTTATGATTCCTTCCGCTCAAACGCGCGCAATATTTCCAAAGGAACCGCGAAAACAATAGTATTTGATTGGTCAGAACTAATATCATTAATACTGTTTAATGTACGAAGATGAAGGGCTCCCGGTGCAGAAGATAAAATACTGGCTGCTTTTGCTAGATTTTCAGCCGCGATTACTTCACCACTTGATTCAATAATTACTGCTCGTTTTTGACGTTCAGCTTCGGCTTGTCGAGCAATGACTCTCTGCATGTCATCGGGTAAAACAATATCTTTGAGTTCAACACTCAACACTTTTATTCCCCATGTTTCTGTGGTAACATCAACAATTTCTTTGATTCGTTTTGCAGCTTGTTCGCGGTTGGCCAAAAGTTCATCAAGTTCAAGTTCGCCAATAACATTGCGCATCGTAGTTTGCGCCATTTGATTCACTGCGGACCAAAAATTTTCCACTTCTAGAATTGCTTTGCTCGCCTCACTGACTTGGTAATAAATTACTGCATTGATTTTTGCTGAAACATTGTCACGCGTAATGGCTTCTTGGTAGGGAACATCAACAGCTTTTACTCGCATGTCCACTTTGGTCATACTCTGAAAAATAGGAAAAATCAATCGCCAACCGGGTTCAACAACAGTAATAAATTTTCCGAGTTGAAATTTTACCCCGCGTTGATACTGATTCACCTGACGGATACTGGCGAGAATGATGATGACGATGACAGCAATCAGTGTAGGCATATGACAGTAGTTTAAGAGTAAATTTCATCTGGTGTCCCCGCGTGGAATCGAACCACGATCTAAAGCTTAGAAGGCTCTCGTTCTATCCATTGAACTACAGGGACATGGATATTGTTAACTATAAAAGATTCTAATTTTGAATTTTTATTGTACTTGAATAATACTTTTTGTCAATCAGTGCCACGTTTTTTTCCATGAAATTTTTTATGAATCGTGCGTAATTCTTTGTCCGTAATGTGCGTATAAATTTGTGTGGTGGTGATGGAAGAATGGCCAAGCATTGCTTGCACACTACGAATATCTGCCCCACCTTGCAAAAGGTCAGTGGCATAAGAATGTCTGAGCGTGTGTGGCGTGACTGATTTGGTAATACCCGCGACCTTGGCGTATTTTTGCACAATTCTTTGAATTGAACGCGGCGTTAGTGGTTGTTCATCAATCTCCAATGTTCCTTTTTTTGCCGTAGTATTTTTACTCGTGCGTTTGTCGTATGAAATAAAAAGAAATGGATTAAGATCACCCCGTGTGTCCAGATATTTTTTGAGCCAATACCTGGCTTGGTCAGACACAAATACAATACGTGATTTGCGCCCTTTCCCCATGACCGTGAATTCTTCTTTTTTAAGATTCACTAAATCACGTCTTAAATTAATAAGTTCGGATACGCGGAGGCCTGTGGAAAATAACATTTCTAAGATTGCTTTATCACGATATTTTATTTTTGTTTCATTGTTGAGTAGTTGATTGTTGTCTGATTCTTTTGTATGGGTCTGTATTTGTAGGGGGGCTTCCAGAATTCTACTCAAATCCGTGCCTTCAAGAAACGATACTTCTCGATCTGGCATTTTCATGAGTTCAATTTTTTCCGCTGACAAGGTTTCAATATCACGTTTACCTAAATATTTTAAAAATGATCGCAGTGCAATGAGATGATAATTCTGAGTATTTTTTTTCAGAGGATCACCATGAACATCAATGAGACGATTGAGCCACAAACGGTATTCTCGGACTTTATCCGCGCTGATTGAACTCGGATTTTTATCTCCAAACCATTCAACAAAGCGACCAAGGTAAAATTCATAATTACGGATGGTTTGCAGGCTTCTATTTTTTTCAATTTCTAAGTGTTCAAGAAATTCTCGAACAAATTGATTGAGACTTTTCATAGGTGAAATAAGGAACGATAGTATTGTACGACACAAGTTCTAAAAGGGCAAGTGTTGATTTGCAATTTATTGTGGTATGAGTAGAATGATAAGGTTATGTACTTTATATTCTTATGGTACGCATCATCCCAAATTTTTCTCTTATTCTTCCTGATATTCGTTCGTGCCACAATGTGGGTGCGATGTTTCGGACTGCTGATGCTTGCGGTGTTGGGCAAATATATTTGACTGGTTACACAGCAACACCACCCAAACCACAGATTGATAAAGTTTCCCTTGGAGCAGAACAATGGATGCCATGGAAACACTACCAAGATACAGAACGTTTGATTAAACGGCTTAAAAAGCAAGGTGTATATCTGGTTGCTCTTGAAAAAACAGAAACAAGTGAAGAAATTGGGAATGTTTCTTTTGATTTTCCTCTGGCTCTCATTGTGGGTAATGAAGTTGATGGTGTGGCAACGGATATTTTATCATTATGTGATCATGTGGTGCATATTCCTATGCGAGGTAAAAAGGAAAGTTTGAATGTGAGTGTGGCTGCGGGTATTGCGTTGTATGTGATTGGGAAAGCACTATCTACCAAAAAAACTTTTTAAGAGTCTGGAATTGCTGTATACTTCCATTATATGGATTATGTTCATGCCACAAATGAATACACAACGAAACTTCTGGAAAGAATGTATTTTAATATACCTCCCCTTGTTCCTCGTAATGTAGTAGCAGAATTACAAACTACCTTGAATGATCTTACGGTTGATCATAATCGATCAGCGCTTGATATTGAAGATTTAATTATTACCTTTGGAAAATTGTTGTGGCCTTACACCCAAGCGTTTGAAGAATTGTGTGGCCGTTATGAAGCTGAACTCGGAGAAAAATTATTGCGTCAAAAAGCCTCGTACGGACTCCGGCGAACGTATGAGCACTATGTACAAACCGGTGGTACGTGGAGAGCATTGTACACAGGAGCTATTGCTCCTTTGTTTACTGCTGAAGAACGGATTGAACTCCATCAGATATTGGTTGATATTCATTGTGATGTTCGAACATTCGCGCGCCAGGCAGCTTTAATTAATGATCGAACATGGTACGAGGAACGGGTGGCGCATTATCATGAATTATCTGGACGGATTTCTAGTGAATTACAACATTTGCGTGAATTGGCTGAAAGTGAAACTGATGAACCTACCCTTGCCAGTGAAATTCAAGGACAAATTCGTGGTTTTGAATTAGGGTTAGTGAAATTAGGACCACAATTTGATTATGATGCCCTTTGCCGCGCCCATGAACATTTTCAGGGGCGAAAGCGGGATTTAAAAATAAGAGTATGATGGGTGAAGAACAGGGGAGAAAAAATCAGCCCGGTAAGGAGCCAATTTTACCAATAGATACAGAGAGGGCATCAGGATTTGGAAATGACAAAAAAGTCGTAAATGAACAATTGCGGGCAGATTTGCTTGCCCTGGAAGAAGACATACCAGGATCATCACGTCAGAAAGATCGGGAATTATTGGATCCAGATGAGGAAATGGCAGTAATTGAGAGAAAATTAGATACTCGATACAGTCTTCTGGATTCCCTACATCTTGATGAGATCGAAAGGAGAGCTGGTCTAAAAAAAGAGATTTTAGAGCTGGAAATGGATTTACGATTTTTTAAAAAGAAAAAAAGAGGTCAAAGGACTGTTTAGGCGTCTTCCTAAAAGAGTATAAAACCGCTTAAATTAGCGGTTTTATTGCGTTTATCTCTTGACAAAGGGTATACTTTGTGGTATACTCTTTTGTTATTAAGTGATCATGAAATTGTGGTTCTTTACATCTGCACAAGGGATTAGCTCATTATCTAGGATTATTCCTGGAAAGCGAGCTGATCCCTGAAAAAGGGAAGGAGGATCTATGTTTCGCCAGTTGGGAAGGGATCTGCTGAAGCAATTCAGTGTGGTCATGGGGATCTGGTCCTTGTTTCTGCTCTTCGGTTTTCTCCTCAGTCTTCCGGGACCGATCATCCAGTCCTCCGAGGGTGGCCGGACTGGTTCGATGAGGGGGGGCGTGAGCATCTCTCTCGCGATGACCGGAATCTGGTTTCTCTTCTATGGTCTGGTGACGGCATTCCCAGGCCTCATGGATGAAGCCCCACGTCAGTCGGTGGGGTACCGGGTGGTCGCAGGGATCACCTATCTGCTCATCGGGCTCCTCTTCTTCTTCAGCGGACTCCTCTTCCACCACGTCTATATTCACCGCTGGTGATCTCTTCCCTCAGACGGCAGAGACCTCGCGAAGCACGTGACCGTGCAACGCTCGAGATCTGCCGTCTGGAAAAATCATTCTTAAATAATCAATTTAGTTTTTGTGTCGGTACTATGTACCGGTAGAGAAGCTGGATTGAGGGTCACAAGGACCTAAAATTCGAGCACGGAACAAGGAGTTTCTCATGAAGTCCATTGCTTTCATTCAGCGTAGCCTCGTCATTCTCCTCGCCTTCGTGTACCTCGTCAGCTACTTCGTCAACGACAAGAAGGATAACACTGCGGCTGCTCCGGCTTCCTCACCTGACCTCGACTACTGGGAGAACTTCGAGAGACAGATCGACCTCTGCAAGCTCTTCCACGCCTCTTCTAAGGAAGAGTTCAGTCGGTGTGTCGATGCTATCGAGCTTCCGCCGACGGCTCTCGAGGTCGGCGACTGCGACGACTACGACTCAACCGTCTTCCCGGGCGCCCCCGAGCTGTGCGACGGCAAGGACAACAACCACGTCGACGGCATTGACGAGAACTGCATCCCGACCGAGACGATCTCGATCCCTCACTTCGACCAGGTGCGGAGCACGACCTGGCACATCCCCGAGGGCATCAAGTGGATCACCCCGGTCCCTTCGAAGGTCACTCATTGTGGGGAAGATCGTCAGTCCTTCGTAAGAGGCGGGTTCGATGTCGTAGTTCCGCAGGGAACAACTATCGAAGCATCCTTCACCAAGGAGGAGAAGGCGGCCATGTGGATGGCCGGCTACCGACCCGACTGTCTGTATTGGTCGTCGGTCGACTTCGACTCTCGAGCCCGCCTGCTCCCCAACAACGTCTGGGTGTGCGACCCGATCTCGCGGTAGCACCCCGTACCAACCGTTCATTCCCACCAAAAACGACCCGAACCATACTGAATTTCTAAATTATTTTGGAGATTCAGTAAGGAGATACGGGTCGTTTTTGTTTTATTTGCAAAATATAGTGAATGAATAAGGATTTTATAAATTTTTATATATATCGTGCTTCCCAATAGAAATAAAAAGAATTGTACCATTTTTTTGACGATTAAAAATGAGACGGTAGTTTCCACTGATAGAAATTGACCATAGGCCAACAAGTTTCCCCTTGAGGGCGTGAAGACGAAGTGAAGGATGGAGCGGATTGTCTCGGAAAAGTTGTTCTTTTTTAATGGCTAGAAGAATAATTTCTTTGGGGAGTACGCGAAGCTCTTTCGCAAATTGGGAAGAATAAAGAATTGTGGTAACGATCATACTAGATCTGCGATTGACCGTGCCTTAATTGATTTACCTTGCTTATATTCTCGCTCTGCGTGCTTTACAGTTTTGAGTAATTCAGTTTCAGAAATTAATTGTTCGTCTGCCTGGAATAACGTTTTAATATACGAACTTATTGAATCATAACCACGTTTTTTGACGGTTGATTTTAATCGTTTTACGTCTTGCGACGGGAGTGAAAGACTAATGACTTGACGCATACAATTATATTGATGAGGATTATACGATAACTGTAATACAGTTGTATGACAGTGTCAAGGATAAACTACCCCCAATTAAATGGGGGTTATTCTATATTATTTCTGATTTGATAGAAGAATAATGTTGGATCATTTTCTTTATTGCAGTTGGATTGAGGAGTCCTGCTTGCGCGCCGTATTTTTGGATAACACCGGCAGCATTTGCTGTACCCCATTGCATGGCAGTAGGAACGTCTTTTTTTGCTATCACAGCACCAAGAAATCCTGAAGCATACGCGTCGCCGGCTCCGGTTTTTGAAACAACCTGTACCGGATAATTGTTATGATGATAAACGTGTGTGCCATCGAACGCGTAAGAACCGCGTTCGCCATCGGTTATCACAACAATCTTAGGACCGAGTGCTCCTACTGTTTTGATTAATTTTTTTGTATTATTATTTTTCCCCACGATTATTTCTGCTTCTTCGCGATTAAGAAAAATTACTTCTGATTGGGGAATAATTTTTTTATAATAGGATAAACCATCGCGTAATTGATAACTACCAGGATTGGTAGCAAGCATTGTTTTTGGATTTTTTTTAACATACTTCGAAACTGCATCTTGAATTTTTTCTGATCCTTGACCGAGCGATGTAAAATAAATCCATGCCGTACTTTTTGGTATGGTGAATGTTGTATATTTTTGCTTGGGATGATACGCAAGAATCGTGCGTTCGCCTTGGTACGTTAGCACGACTGAATAGCGGGTGATTGCGCCCTGAACCATTCTTATATAATCAGTGTTTACTCCTGCTTCATCCAGTTCTTCTGCGATATAATTACCATTAACATCATTCCCCAATTCAGTAACTATGGCTGTTGTTTGATCCAGTTTTTTTAACCCCGCAGCTACATTTGCCGCGTCACCACCAATAGATTGTCGAGCATCGTGAATGGGAATTTTGTCCGCGTAATTAAAACAAAGCTGACATTTCTTTTTATTAACATCACAGTGCACACTTGCCTCGTGAATATCTAAAAAAGTATCCAGTGTTGCGTCGCCAATGGTGGTGATGGTAAAAGTGTTATTCATAATTAACGAAGTTTTTTATAGCGGGCCAGATCTTCGGGGCTGTGTTTGTGGAGGCCAGTGTAAATTTCAATAAATTCAATGACTGAAGCGATTCCCACACCACCCATGGCCAGCATAAAAATTATATTATGAATAAAAAGTGCATAGACAAACAAACAAGCAGCACCGATCATAATAACCAAATCTTGACGGCGTTCCACTTCTAAAAAAATTCCATAGGTAAGAAGAATACAACCACTCATTGCGGCTACATAAACCAGAGTTTCAGTTATTGAAACCGGGAGGTAGGGAAGGATTTTTTCGAGGAGCATATACGATAAGTATATCATTTTTTGAGTAAATATAAATTTTGGTTTGGATTCCGGCCCAGTACAATGCGATGATCCACGATGGCATATCCGGGGAGCGGGGAAGCACTTACTATGTATTCAAGGGTATTATTGGGAATCAATGATTTGTTCCACCATGGTGATCCAATAGGACCACGATGAGCACGGTTTGACTGGGCGTTCCAATATTCATGCCATCCATCCCATTCATAACCAGCTTCCACTTGATTCGTTTTTAAATCATAACCCTTTACCGCTCGTTCAGCCAGCTCCCATCGAGTTTTATTCCATTCCATATAAAATTGTGTTTGACTCATACTGTAGAAGGCCATTATTCCGAGCACAATAAAGCCTGGGTAATATCGTAAAGGTGTTTCGCTAAGGCTGGCTGTTATGACTATCAAGAATGTAGCAGCCAATGGTAAAAAATAACGATCAAAACTGGTGAATACGAGAATGGGAATCATGAAAAAAAGTACAAAAAGCCACAAGAATACATAGTCTGGTTTACTTTTTTTGAGTGTAGCAAACAAGAGACCGCTGCCTATGGCCGCGAGTGCAGTCACTACGAGCCAAATTCGGGTACGAAAGAGGGGTACATAAGTTCCTTGGAGTACATCGTTCAAAGGCCCAAGACCAAAACGGTTAACCATGTTTGAAACATAGGGGAAATATTCTTGTCGCGAATAATAAACAGCCGCTGCTATGCAAAGCAGTAAAGCAATGAAACACAATGTTTTTTTATTAATTTTTTTGATGCCTATGGTGATGGGTAGAGTAAAAAGACCGACATACATAATCGTGTAGTAGAGCCACCAAAAAGCATGTCGCAGAAGTTCGGACTTATTGGTGATGATATGAAGACTTTGTCCACCAGGAAGAAGATTTTTTTGTCGGAAATAGAAATACACTATGGTCCATACAAAAGAGGGGACGGCAAGAGCAATAAAATTGGGCCAGGATCGGTATTGTTTGTAGAAAAGAATGGGTAAACCAATGGCTGGTAGGAGAAGAATATTTGTTTGACGGATAAAAAATCCAGTAACCGATAGTACTGCGGCGAGAAAAACATAATGAGAATCATTTTTTTCAAAAGCAACCACTCCAACGTATATTCCAGCTATTAAAAAAAATAAAGCCGGAATATCGGTCATGAAGGTAAAAGAAAGATTGTAGACAATAGGATTGAGCCAGAGGGTGAGTGTTACAAGAAAACTTAAGAGAGATTTTTTCGTGAGATGATGGAGGAGAAGATAGAATAGTATCATTATACCAAGAGTAAAAACAAGCGTACTGAGACGTAAAATAAAAAAAGAAAATCCAAAGATTTTCACTAGCCCAGTACCAAACGCAATGAGTAGATGTAACATGGGACCGGTGTAGGGATTGAGGCGGAATGACCCGGTTTCGGCCCAATGGTGTACCATTTCAGCATGGACCCAGTCATCATTCAAGGGAAATTCTCCAACGGGGGATACTATCAAAAATTGAAGTAAAAAAAGACCAATTAAAATTAAAATATAACGATATTTTGAAATAAAATTCATAAATACACTGAGGAAATCAAAATAAAGATTCCCTGCAAAAATTTTTCTAAGATCCTCATAAATATCGGACTTAGAAAGTTTTAGGAGTTTATCCCGACGAAAGTCGGGAGTCCATCTTTATTTTGATAATACACTTTTTTATTTATTCACTCCAACGATTGATATACTCAATCGCGGCAAG
>JAHFIE010000047.1 GCA_023246565.1 Candidatus Magasanikiibacteriota bacterium | reverse complement strand
TCCTGAACGAAAAGCAGCAGTGTTAGTGCAATTACATAAAAAAACTGATCCTTATGAGCCGCTCGAACAACGACTGGAACAAGATGCGGTTGATGCAATCATTGATTTACGCTTGCCAGGAATTCATGCTATTCGTCAGTCACATAGATTATACCCAGAACAGAATTTAGTCGCCCAAGTGGTAGGATTTTTGGGTAAAGATACCCAAGGAGAAAATAAAGGCCGTTATGGGATTGAAGGGTATTGGAACAAAGAATTGTCTGGTCAAGGAGGATTTTTTGCTGGTCTCAAAAGTGCTTCAGGAAATTGGGCAGCCATGAATACACAATCTTTTCGTCCAGCGCAAGATGGAATGGATTTGGTTTTAACGATTGATAGAACACTCCAGTACAAAGCCTGTGAACGTTTACGGGAAGGTCTTCATGAGTATGGAGCAACGAGTGCATCGCTCGTGATTATGGAACCAAAAACCGGTGCTATTCTCGCCATGTGTTCATTGCCTGATTATAATGCAAATGAATACGGCAAGGTTGAGCACGCGGAAATTTTTAATAATTCAAATGTATTTACTCCGTATGAACCAGGTTCGATTTTTAAACCAATTATCATGTCAGCGGCACTTAATGAAAACACCGTGACACCAAATACACCATTTCGTGATACTGGCCATCGTGATGGAATTTGTCAAAGACCGATTCAAAATGCTGGTAATAAAGTTTTTGGTGATCAAACCATGACCGGAATTATACAGAATTCTATCAATACGGGTATGGTCTATGTTACTGAACTTTTGGGTAAACGAAAAGTAATTGATTATATTAAACGATATGGTTTTGGCGTACAAACCGGTATTGAACTTGATACTGAAGTTAGTGGTGTGATTGATTCCTTGTCACAAAATAAAAACAATAAGGTGGATTGTTACACAGCCACGGCTTCATTTGGACAAGGTTTAACCGTGACACCACTCCAGATGGCCACTGCTTTTTCAGCCATTGCCAATGGTGGAACACTGATGAAGCCCTATATTATTAAAGAAAAACGTTTTTCAGATGGTCGCGTTGAAATTACTAAACCAAAACCAGTTCAGTCAGTCATATCACGGAAAGCAGCGAACGAAGTGGGAGCCATGCTCGTGACCACGGTTGACAAAGGTTATAGTGGTCATGCGCGAGTACCAGGGTATTATGTGGCAGGAAAATCAGGTACTGCTGAAATTTCTGGTGTTGGTGGATATACAAAAAACTATAATCATTCTTTTATTGGTTTTGCGCCAGCACATGACCCAAAATTTTTAATGATGATAAAATACGAAAAACCACAACGAGCCTATGCCGAGAGTACTGCTGCATATGTGTTTGGTGATTTGTCTAAATTTATTTTGGAGTATTATCAGATAGCACCAACGCGGTAATAGAAATAAAAAGCTTGTAGTGATGTTATTTAAATAGACCGTTGACTTTGTCCTCTTTTTTTTCTATACTAGTGCCATTTACGGCGCCATCGTCTAGTGGCTAGGACGCCAGGTTCTCATCCTGGTAACAGGGGTTCAATTCCCCTTGGCGCTACGCTACATTACATAAGTCAGGGTAGCTCAGTTGGTAAGAGCGTAGGATTCATAACCCTAAGGTCGGGAGTTCGATTCTCCCCCCTGACACATTGACGTTTCCTTCTTAATTATTTACTCTATCAGGTAGGTTCCTAACCTGTTTTTTGTGTTTGGCTTTTCAGGAGGTTGAATGTCCAACAGTATGCTCCCGAGGCTCATTGTCGCGCTGGATGATACCAGCACGGCAGAGAGCCTCATGATGCATCTCGCGCCTCGGCGAGTCTGCCTCAAGGTCTCGAACGCGGTTCTCACGGTTCACGGGTCGAGGTTCGTGCAGATAGCGCACGAGATCGGCGCGAGCATCATGTGGGATACCAAGGTCCACGACATCCCGCATCAGGTCGGAGTGACCGTTGCCGCAATCGCGGAACGGTTGCCCGAGTTCATCACGATTCATGCTTCGGCCGGCCCTGAGGGACTCGCGGCCGCGGTGGAGAACCGGGGAGCATCCAGGATCCTGGCGATCACGATCCTCACGTCGCTCAGTGACACAGTCTGTCGTCGGATCTACGGGGCTCCTCCCATGGACATGGTTCTCCGATTCGCGGATCTCGCAAAGTCCGCGGGTGTGGACGGGCTCGTCTGTTCCCCCCAAGAGCTCTCCCGTCTTCGGGATCAACGCGACTTCGACAACCTCGTCCTCGTGACCCCGGGCATCCGTCTTCCCACTGATCAGGTGGGGGATCAGGAGCGCAACATGACCCCGGGACAGGCCATCAAGGCCGGTGCCAACTTCATTGTGGTGGGTCGCCCCATCACTGCGGCACCTGACCCCATCGAGGCCATGGATCGGATTCTCGAGGACATGGCAACCGGTCTCTAGCCATCCAACCCGCCACCTTCATCGCCTGCCAAACGTTCTCTAAGTAAAAAATTTTTTACCTAGAGAACGCGGGCGATGAAAATTTTAAAAAACATCCCGACAAGTCGGGATGTTTTTTAATGTTTTGACGAAAATATTTATGGTGTCTTTTTCTTTAACGCGTCTTTGAGACCTTTTCCAGCTTTAAATTTTGGTACGGTTACGGGAGGAATTTGGATTTTTTCTGTTGGATTTTGTGGATTAACCCCCACGCGTCCAGCGCGCGTCTTGGCTGAGAAAGCGCCGAAGCCTGCAATGGTTACTTCGCCACTGGCTTTGAGTTGCGCAGTAACAATTTCAACAAAAGCTTCAACCATTGCATCAGCTTCTTTCTTTGCGACGCCGACCTTGTCGGCAATGGCTTGAGCCAGTGCAGCTTTATTCATATGAAGAAAGTTAGATAGTAAAGATTACTTATGCTCGTATTGTACGATTAATATTTTTTTGTGTCAATAGAGCAAAAAGATCTTTAGTAAAGATTTTACTTTGCGTATTCGACAACTCTATTTTCACGAATTACGTTTACTTTAATTTCTCCTGGATACGTGAGTTCTTGTTCAATTTTACGAGCAATATCCTTTGCGAGATTATATGCCGCATAATCATCCACTTCTTCTGGGCGAACAAATATCCGGATTTCACGTCCAGCTTGGATCGCGTATACTTTTTCTATACCAGGAAAATCACTGGCAACTTTTTCCAATTCTTCAAGACGAGCTACGTATTCTTCATGCGTATCACGTCGGGCTCCGATTCTCGACGCTGAAATAGCATCAGCAGCCATTACGACTTTGGTAAGAAGGAGTGGAGGACTGGTATCATGATGGGTAAGAGCAACTTGTGCGCTATCTTCATCAACACCAAACTTTTTAAGAATTTTATACCCGAGCTCAGTGTGTGATCCTTGTGTTTCATGATCAATGGATTTACCAATGTCATGGAAGAAACCTGCTTTTCTGGCTGCAAATGGATCGAGCCCAAGTTCATCAGCCATCATGCCGGCCAAATGACCGACTTCCAAACAATGATTGAGTACATTTTGACCATAGCTTGTTCGATATTTCAAACGACCAATAATGGAAACGAGTTTTGGATCAAGTCCAGTAATACCCATTTCATAGACCGCTTCTTCTCCGGCTTTTTTAATATCAAGGGCTAATTCTTTTTTCGCAGTATCGATAAATTCTTCGATTTTGGCTGGCTGAATTCGACCATCTTTGATTAATTTTTCAATGGCAAGTTGTGCTACTCGTCGACGAATCATGGAAAAACCAGAAATAATAAGCATGCCCGGAGTATCGTCAATGATTAGTTCACAACCAGTTAATTTTTCAATAGTTTTAATATTGCGACCATCCTTGCCAATAATTCTGCCTTTCATTTCATCACTCGGTAAATTAACAATCGTACCCGTGTTTTCATTGGCATGATTACACGCGCAGCGTTGCATGGCATCAATGACAATTTTTTTGGCTTCAGTATCGAAATAGTCACCATGATCTTTTTCCAATTTACTGATTCGATTAAATAAATCAGCTTTGCTTTCGTCTTCAACCCGTTTGAGTAATTCTTCTTTGGCAGTGTCACGAGACAGACCAGCAATGGTTTCCAATTTTTTGACTGCTTCTAATTTAATATCTTCGATTTTCTGTCGGATCGTTTTTACTTCTTCGATTTTCTGTTCAAGTTTTGTCTTGTTTTCTTCAAAACTCAACAGTTTTTGATCAAACAAAGACTCGCGTTGTTCCAAACGTTGCTGCACTTGTTTCATTTCTTTGCGTCGTTCGTCTTCTTCTCGCTTGGCATCATCAATAATTTTGATAGCCTTTTCTTTGGCCTGAAGCAAGAGCTCTTGCTCTTTGTTTTTTGCTTCACCGATCATTTTTTCGGCTTTTAACTCGGCTGAATTGGCTTTTGACTGAGCAATTTGTTGACGAATCAGGTATCCTAGGACTAGACCGACCGAGGCTCCTCCGAGGAGGAGAACAATAAAGGTTATGACTGACATAAAAAATAACAATCACCTTGTCGTGGATCGTATACGTGAAAAAAGTTGTTTGGGCTTTTGTGCCAACAACCTAGGCAATCTGTACCTTTGAATACAGATTGGCAAGAAAGGAGAAGAAAGTTGATTCACGTAAAAAACTCATAACAGAGCACAATTTCGATTCTTAGACAGCCTTTCAACACGTAACGATCAGACTTGGATATAATTAAAGGTATGACGAGCATACCATGGAAAATTTTTTTTGTCAATTTAGAGAAAACAGAGTAAAATTACCGTTGAAATTTCACTATTTGTCTATGGCACAAACATTCGGGTGGGGGATACAACCAGCAGAAGGGGTTGAAATGTGGGATGCTCGACCGGTTATAACCAAGCGTGGTTTTCTTGCCTGGGCCAAACTTATTTTGTATCCAAAAAAATTTGCCTTGTATCGGTATATGAGAAAGGAATTTCTAGGAGATAAACCACGTCACACAAAGATATTGGATGTTGGGTGTGGGACCGGAGGCGCGATTATTGAATTGAAAAAATTGTTCCCTCGTGCTGAAATTGCTGGAATTGATGTTATCCAAATGCAAGTTGATATTGCCCGTAGCAGATTTATTGAATATGGTGTTGAGGCTCAGGTTGAAGTATATGATGGAAAGAATATTCCTCTCGAAGACCATACGGTTGATATTGTCTACACTTCTGATGTCTTAGGACATGTTGCTGATGTACAACATTGGTTGCATGAATTGAATCGTGTGTTGAAACCCGGTGGTCGATTGGCTATGTTTAGTGAATCGAAATTAGGGCAACATGCATATATTCGTAATTATTTATTGCGACATGGTCTGAATGTTGATCCCCATCATGAATTTCATATTTCTTTATTTTCAAAAAAAGAATTACAACAATTATTATCTGATGCTGGATTTGTGATAGAAAAAATGTATTCTACGGTCTGGGCCAAATTTTTTGTCCATCCTGATGAGCTCTATCCTGCTCTTCAATCAACCAATAAATTTCCTTTGATAAAAATAATGAACGCATTGTTGTATTGGATAAAAATGAAGACCCGACCAGTTTCACTGGCTATAGCAGAGTTGTATTCTTTTATAGAAATGTATACGCTGGGGCGATGGATTGAATCACAAGGATATATGATTTTGGGGAAAAAGAAATAGGTATTGTTGCCATACATATTGGAGATGATAAGCCCTTATTACATTTTATTGAAGTTTGCTTTTTTATCGTATATCTGATAGTTTTTACCTAAACTTAAACTTATTAATTTTTTTCTATGAATCTTTGGCATGATATTCCTGTGGGCGATAAAGCTCCAGAAGAAATTCGCGTGGTCGTTGAAATTCCTCGCGGATCCTTGAATAAATATGAAGTGGATAAAGAAACTGGTTTAATTGCGCTCGACCGTGTCGCGCATACTGGCCAAGCATTTCCCTTTGATTATGCGTTTGTTCCTCAAACACTTTGGGATGATGGTGACGCGCTTGATGTGATCATTTTTGCGACTGAACCATTTTTTCCTGGATTGCTCGTTGATGTGCGACCGGTTGGCATTATGCACATGGTGGATAGTGGAGAAAGTGATGATAAAGTACTTGCTGTTCCGGCCGCTGATCCGCGGTGGAAGCATGTGGCTGATGTCGGTGATTTGAACCAGCATCAATTAAAAGTAATACAACATTTTTACGAAAATTATAAAAAATTACAAAATAAAGAAGTAACGGTGTCTGGATTTGAGGGAAAAGAACAAGCGTGTGAAGCAGTAAAAAAAGGTGTTCGAATGTACGATGAAAAATTTCCTCGTTGACTTTTTGATCGTTGATTGGTTCAATACTCTTTGGATAACAGAACGGAGAACTACGATGTTCAGAAAACTACTGGTTTTTTCCCTCGCCGTTTTCATGGCGATTTCCGCGATCATGGCTGTGTACGAGGCCGAAAGAGGGAATGTTTTGGTCTCTGCGCTCTGGTTCGTGGGAGTGGTCTTCGGACTCGGCATCCACACCATCCTCCTCTATTTTCTGGGTTGGTATCAGGGTCAGAACGACGACTCCACTTGATCCAAGGAGTCCCCGATGCACACACGGCTGCTCTCTTCGTTGCCGTACAAGCGCGTCGGGATCAGTCAAGAACAGCTTACTCTTAGGCTGTTTTTGTTTGTTTGATTGACATACCCTAGTTTTATCCGTATACTCTTTTCATCTATGAATGTTTCTGAACTAGCTCGACAACTCAAAATAAACACGAAAGACCTCCTCGAAACCTTGCCGCGGTATGGTTTTGATATTGGCGCGCGTGCAGTGAAAGTTGATGACCGCGTGGCTGAACAAATTATTCGCAAGTGGCGATTTATTCGTCGTGATTTGGAGGAAAAACATCGCAAAGAACAAGAAGAACGTAAAGTAAAAGAACGTGAGTTGCGTAAGGAAATGGGTCAAACCGTACATGTTCCTGCATTAATTACGGTGCGCGATTTATCAGAACGCATGAATTTGCCCACAGCCCAGGTGATCATGGAACTCATGAAAAATGGTATTTTGGCAAATCAAAATCAGAATATTGATTATGATACTGCTGCAATTTTGGCCGAAGAACTTGGTTTTCGTGTTGAACGTGAAGGCGCAGAAGCTACGGTTCAAGAAACAGAAAATACTCGTGCGCAAAGTTTGGAAGAAGCTCTGTCTCGGGGTGCTGAAAGTGGTGCACCACGTCCTCCGGTAATTGTGGTTATGGGCCATGTTGATCATGGTAAGACAAAACTTTTAGATACGATTCGTTCAACGAATGTCATGGGTAAAGAAGCTGGTGGTATTACGCAGCACATTGGAGCCTATCAAACAATTTGGAAAGATCCCAAGACCCAGGCTGAACGTGCTATTTCTTTTATTGACACACCAGGACATGAAGCATTTTCCATGATGCGCAGTCGTGGTGCGAAGGTTGCTGATATTGCTATCCTTGTTGTTGCGGCTGATGATGGTGTTAAACCACAAACTGAAGAAGCTATTAATATTATTCGTGCGGCAAGATTACCGTTGGTTGTTGCAATCAATAAAATTGACAAAGAAACCGCAGATATTGAACGCGTGAAAAGTGAATTGTCTCAAAAAAATGTTTTGCCTGAAGATTGGGGTGGTGACGTACCGGTTGTTGGAATTTCTGCGAAAAATAATGTGAATATTGATAAACTTT
>JAHFIE010000046.1 GCA_023246565.1 Candidatus Magasanikiibacteriota bacterium | reverse complement strand
GACTCGCGCATTGGGCGAGGCCTTTTTCATACGCATCATGAAGTTTCGCGAGCTCATTAGTATAATTGGCCGCATTCTGCCGATATTCAGTTGCATGTGTTGGATCAGCCTGGATGAGTTCATCACGAATAAGCGCGACAATATTTTGAGCACGGACAGGGTCAAGCCATACATGAGGATCATACCCAGCTTGTTCTTCTTCAGATTCAGCGATAATGATTTCTTCTTCAGCAATCGGCAATGTTGTAACTGCTGCCGCGATTGATATCATACGGACTCCTGCTGGTTCTAATTCAGCTTTCAGACGTTCTGCCCAAGGTTCCAAACCATCACCAATATAAAAGAAGACTTTTGATTGACGAAGACGAATAATATCCTGGGGCGTTGGCTCAAACTCATGAGGTTCAATGCCGTTCGGTACCATTGAAATAACGGATGCTGATGTGCCACTGACTTTTTCTGCAAAATGTACTAATGGATAAAAACTTGCTGCTATGGTTACGCCAGCAGGAATTTTGGTTTTTGAAGAAGAAAAGTAGATAATCCTACCTCGGTAAGCAAGCGCACCCACGATAAACAAAAAAATGGCCAGTGAAAGCATTATTTTCTTTGACATACTATTCTCTATTATTACATTAAGCTATACCCACAAGCGCTCGCACTTCTTTCATGGTTTTTTGAGCTGTGCTACGAGCATGGTTCGCACCTTCTGCTATTATTTTTTTAACTTGGGATTGTTTTTTCATTAATTCGACCCGGCGCTTCCGGAAATCAGCAAAGTGATGGGTAATCGCCATACCCACTGCATTTTTTAGATCGCCATAGCGGATTGATCCATCTTTTTCTGCTTTTAAAAAAGCAGAAAAATCTTGTTTTGAACCAAAATGTTTAAGTAAAGTAAGTAGATTTGACACACCCGGGGCCTCTCCCCCGCCTGCACTTGCCGTGATAGCTTTTTTTAATTTTTGCGCGATTTCTTCTGGCTCATCACGTAATTCAATTACTGTATTAAGACCATGGCTTTTACTCATTTTTTTTGTTGGTTCAAGTAAGCTCATTACTTTTGGTATTTCGGTCAGGAGCACTTTTGTTTCAGGAAAATATCCAGGATGAGTCGAACTATAACGGTTATTAAACCAACGAGCAATGTCGCGCGTGAGTTCAACGTGCTGTACTTGATCTTGACCCACAGGCACAAAATTTCCATGGTACAACAATATATCCGCGGCTTGTAAAATGGGGTAGGTCAAAAGTCCAGCATTAATATTTTTCTCTTGGTGTTCTGATTTATCTTTAAATTGTGTCATGCGATTTAATTCAGATACTGGAGTAATCGTGTTAAAAATCCAGGCCAGTTCTGTGCATTCAGGTACTGCTGATTGAACAAAGAGTGTTGATTTTTTAGGGTCAATCCCTGCTGCCAACAATTCCGTAGCTACATTCATACTATTCGCATGCCGCTCTGCTGCAGTTTGATTGCCGGTCAAAGCATGATAATCAACAATAACAAAGTAACAGTTATACTTGTTGCTATTTTGTAAATCAACCCAATGTTTTATCGCACCTAAATAATTACCAATATGAAGATTACCGGTTGGTTGAATTCCTGACAGAATAATTGGTTTTTTTGTTTTCATAGTTCTACGTACCATTGCGATTTACGATCCCTCATTCGGTCGCGCAGGAATTATAATCATTCCCAAAATATATACAAGAACAGCCGGCACAATTCCCGTAACAATAGCCAAAAAAGCCACAATCAAACGAACCATGGTCGGATCAATATCCCAATATTCAGCAAAGCCTCCGCAAATTCCAGCTAACATTTTTTCTTTGTTCGAACGATAGAGTCGTTTCATATACTTTTATTATACCTCAATCACCACGGGCAACACCATGGGGCGTTTTTCAGTTTTAGTATAAATAAACTGACCAATCTTGTCACGGATATCATTCCGAATTTGATTGGTATCGGCCCAACGTAATGGATTTGATTCAATGACCATTTTTTTAACACGGTGTCGAATATCTTCGATAAGTTCTTTATTATCTTTCAAAAACACAAAGCCACGGGAAATAATATCAGGATTTTGGATGAGCACACCGCTTTTGGAATCAACAGTCGCAATGACCACAACCATTCCGTCTTCGGCAAGTACCTGACGATCGCGTAAAACAATATGTTGCGTGTCACTCACGCCAAGACCATCAACAAACACATACTCAGTCGGAACTTTTTTGGGCAAAACCCGCATTCCTTTTTCATCAAGTTCAATGACTGAACCATTGTCCGGTACCACAATTTTTTCTTCAGGAAATCCCTGTTGAATAGCCAGTGACCGTGATTCTTTGAGAAAATAATGATTGGCATACACCGGCATAAAATAGGTTGGTTTTGCCTGGTCAAGAATATCCACAATATCACGTCGGGTAGCATGTCCAGAAACATGAACATCCATCAAATCACCATGAATAACATGGTCTGATTGCCGATAAATAGTATCTTTCAGCCGTTGCACTGATCGTTCATTGCCTGGGATAATTGAAGAAGAAAAAATAACCGTGTCTTTTTTACGTAATTTAATGACACGGTGTTCACCACTCGATATTCGTGATAAAACAGCACGATCTTCGCCCTGCGCGCCCGTACAGACAATGACCACATTATTTTCCGGATAATCATCGGTCGCCTCGGTATCAATAAGAACTCCTTTGGGAATCTTGATATAACCTAATTTTTTGGCAATTTCAATATTCATTTTCATGCTATAACCATCAAGCGCGACTTTTTTACCAAGTTCAGTCGCGGCTTGAATAATCCATTTAACCCGTTCGACTTGTGAAGAAAAGGTGGCAATAATGACTCGGCCAGGTGCTTCACTAATCACGCGGTATAAATTGGCATACATTTCATGATACGTTCCATGTCGTCGTTCATTCGTAGCTCCCAAACTTTCCAACATTAATACGGTTGGACGGCGCAGATCAGCGAGTTGATCATACCGTACATGAGTGTTTCCATTCGCATCGCGTTCCATGGTCCAGTCACCAGGATGAAGTGCGGTACCGGCTGGGGTCTGAATAATGGTCCCCATGGAATCCATAATTGAATGTTCAACCTGAAAAAATCCGACCGTAATTTCACCAAGTTGAATACGTTGATTGATCGTGTTTACCGTAATGATTTTTAATTTTTTTGATGACCCTTTTTCATAATCTTCTTGACGGTGTTTAATAAGCGCGAGGGTAAGCGGCATGCCCACAACCGGAGGATATCCTAATTTTTCGAGTAAAATCGGAGCAGCACCAATATGATCCAAATGACCATGACTAAATATCACGGCTCGAATTCGTTTTTCTTTGCCCTGGAGATATTTGATGTTGGGAATAATATAATCAATCCCGGGCATGTCTTCTTCAGGAAATTGTAATCCCATATCAAGGATAACAATGTCATTGCCATATTCAAACACGGTCATGTTTCTGCCGACTTCTTCGCAACCACCAATCGGTATAATGCGGAGCGCGTTCGGATTACTGATGACTTGATCAGTAACCGGAGCATTAAATGATGTGGTGCGCGGATCATGAGACCCGTATCGTGGTTTAAAACCACCTGGTCGATGGTTATTAAATCGACGTGGTTTAGCACGTGCGGGGGAGGACGATTCGTTGGGAGGTCGCTGCTGATTCATGGTACTCATCATACAAATTAAAAGAGAGTAAAAATACAAAAATTATTATGAAGATACTACTATCTGTCGTGGGGATAGAGGGATTTGAACCCTCACGATATTGCTACCACGGCGCTCTGAACGCCGCGTGTCTACCAATTCCACCATATCCCCGCTTATCGTTCGATGGTCACGGCAAGCCGGACAAAGTCGAATGATTATTTCAATTTCCATTCCCCTTTGGTCTTAATATACCAATCAGATACATCAGCAAATCGGTCTGACGGATGAGCAATACGTTCAACACCAAAACCCTTGATTTCCGAGCCCAAAGCATAACTATACGTTGGACTATACAAAAATATCGCAGGCACGTCATCAATAATATATTTTTGAAAATCTCCATACAGTTTATCGAGCTGATCAGCATCATTGGTCTGCCGAATTTTTAATAAAATTTCATCAACTTTTTTATTCGCATACCGAGCCAGATTAAGTCCAGGATAATTGATTTGTGTTGAATGCCAAAATAAATATTGATCTGGCTCTCCACCAACAATAATCCCAAACAAGAGCACGTCATACGAACGATTCTTTAAAACAAGCCGGGTAATATCTTTCGTATTCACGTATTCAATATCGGTTTTCACCCCAATATCCTGCCAATAACCAGCAATTAATTCTGCTGTGTGACGATATTCAAACGTATCAGCGGTTACCAGGCGAATGGTTAGTGTTTTTCCATCTTTTGCTTGACGATACAATAACTGTGCAGGATTAGTATTTTGGTTAATAAAGGTTTCCAACTCCTTGGCAGATGTTTCTGCATCAAAAGTACTGGTTACTGACGTGGTTGTTGTTCCTGTTAAGGGGTGATCACGTAAGAATTTTTCACGTAATCCTTGTTTATAATTTTCCGCAGTTTCTCGTTTCCATTTTTTGTCCAGAAGCGCGTTTGCTTGATCTGGAGAAGAAGCGCTTGCTGTCTGGGAAGTAAACCCTGGAAATCCTGGTAAAACAGGTCCTTCAATAATACTTCCTCCATCTTTCAATGTTTCTTGGAGAATTTTACTTTTATTAATAGCCAAAGAAAGAGCTTGACGAATGTCTTTGTCAACGAAAGCAGGATTATTACTTTGATTAAAAAATAGAGCAGTATATTCCGGGACTTGAAGGTCAGCAACCTTGACGTGTTTCTGACTAATTTTAGTACGTGAGGTGGTTGGTACGAAACTTAGACCATCAATTTTCTGACTCCGAAGCGCATCAAGCGCTCCGCCATCTCCTTCATAACTACCATAAAACTGAAAAATAAAATTCTCAATAAAGGGCGGGTGGCGATAAAATTGCGGTGCCCGATCCAATTCATACCGTGACAAAAAACCATCTGATTCTTTAATAAAACGTTTAAATTGATACGGTCCGCTTCCCACTGGTTTTAAATTAGCTTCTGCCAGACGAATTTGTTGGCGAGGAATCGTTGACCACACATGTTCTGGCAAAATACCAACGGTGAGCGCTGCCAAAAAACCAGGATACGGTTCAGCCAAAGTGAACTGTACGGTGTAATCATCCGATGTTGAAACAGTCACGCCTTGGAAACTATTAAAAAGAGGACTCCCCACTGCCCCATCTTGGATAAGTTCAAACGTAAATACCACATCACGAGCAGTTACTGGTTCATTATCATGCCAACGCGCGTTTCGATTGAGCGAAAAAGTATAATTTTTTTTATCAGGACTTACAACTATGGAATCTGCCAAATCAGTGATCAATTGCTGCTTACCGTCATATCGCATGAGACTGCTAAAAACGAGTCGAACCAAACTAGTATCTACTTCATTAATGGTTGCAAAAATTGGGTTAACAAACCGTGGTGAACCAACCGTGCCTTCAACATATTTTCCACCAACTGCCGCGACCGGTACTCGAAACAAAGAAAGAATTCCAAAGAGCAATACAATACTGCCAATAATAAAACTAAACAAACTAATCTGAAACGCGATTCGTTGTTTGGCCGGTAAAATTTTTGTAATAAACCGAATTTGACGCCAACTGGGCAAATTTTTTCCTTGAATCTTTTTCATGAGGGCAAAATCATGCCGACGACTAATGAGGCCACGGGTCTGCTCTCCGAAAAAACGACGCCACATTGTGGTTATTGTTCGTTTGATAAAAGTAAACACAAATACACAAGTACAAAGAATCTAAGGAAGATACTAGTAAGATAATTCGATGAAAATTCTAGATCTACAGAAGAATCGCGGCTATTGAGACAGTCAAAAACAGGACGGAAATTACAATGGTGGCATTAAAAAGAATTTTATCAACGCCACGGCGAGTAGTATACATAGTACTACTACCACCAAAAGCCGAACCAAGACCAGCTCCTTTTTGTTGCAAAAGAACCGCGATCATGAGTAAAATCGCTAAAACAAATTGAGAAATCGAGAGCACGAGATTCATAATAAACAGAAACACTATGTAACAAGTATACGGTAGATAAGACAAGAAGACAAGTCAAAACATAATGAGGATACCATAGGGGAAAAATCTTGTCAACCACAAAGTACTCCAGACGATTAATCCCTGTTGGCCAGCATTTCAGTATGGTATACTATGATCCAGATTCAAAATCTCATGTTTATTATGTTCAAAAGTCGTCATATTGTCGGCACTATTATCGGCGTCACACTCGCGGTCTGGTTTGCTATTTTTCTGGGATGGTTACTGTATTATTTATGGCAATTCAAATTTGGCACACCTGAAGAATTAACCAAAACCAAATCTGAATTTACCAAAGCTCAATTTTCGTCTGCGAATTCCTCTGAAGAAACTCCGAAAGCTCCAGTAGATTGGAAACCCTATATTAAGCCAACAAGTCCATTATTTGGCAATACCAAAAGTCCAATAACTTTGACAGCTTTTATTGATTTTGAATGTCCTTTTTCTCAAGAGGATTATCGTACCTTTAAATCAGTACTCGATACCTACGGTCCAGCAGTTCGTGTCGTATACAAACATTTACCCCTTACGAGCATTCACCCTCAAGCATTACCGGCAGCCACGGCTGCTGCATGCGCACAAGAACAAGGAAAATTTTGGCCATTCTATCATTATTTATTTACCACGAACCGTTTCTCTGATGATGATCTAACTGCCACGGCAGTTGCGTTACAATTAGATATGAAGCAATTTGTTGATTGTCAAAAAAGTGAACGAATACGCCAGATCATTGAAACTGATGTTAATGACGCGATTGCTCTTGGTGTACGAGGAACACCTACGTATTTTGTTAATCAAGATGTTCTTGAAGGAGTTACCAACCGAAGTGTCTGGGATTCGGTTATGGTAAAAAATCTTAAAAAATAGTTTTGTATGCGTCTTCGCCGAATATCCACTTTTCTTCTCCTTGGATTAGGTTTTTTATTTGTTGTCCCCAATTTCGTGAACGCCCAGGTTGACCAGCGATGTTGGGAAAAAGATGATTGTAATTTACGAAGAAGCGCGCTTCTTGGCGTGGAAGATAAAGAGGGACTTTATACGGGAAGCGATGCAAAAAAAGCTTGTGGTGTTGGGGCAACGGGTAAAAATGCTGCTGGTAAAGAAATTGGATTTTGTCTGCCCATCAGTCAATCAAATACCAAAATCGCTTTTGGCGGCAAACAATCATTTGCGAATTTTGGTGATTTTATTCAATATATCTACCGCTATGGCATGTGGCTTGCGGGAATTATCGCAGTCGCGTTTATTGTTGTGTCAGGTGCGCAATGGGCAGCCTCGGGTGGAAACGCAGACATGATCAGTTCTGCGAAAACAAGAATCAGTGGCGCGATCACTGGTTTAGTATTATTGTCATTGTCCTACGTACTTCTCAGTAATATTAATCCTTATTTGGTAACCCTTCGTCTTCCCCAAGTTTGGCTTATTAATGAAATAGGTTTAGCACCACCATATTGTAATGATGTCAAAGAGAAAAAAGTTGCTTTGGTTGGTCCCATAAGCACTCCAGCAGCAGACAAAGAAACCAAACGACAAGAAGCTTTAAAAAAAGCTGAGGATGTTGGTTATACCCTGGCAGCACCAACAGCTA
>JAHFIE010000087.1 GCA_023246565.1 Candidatus Magasanikiibacteriota bacterium | reverse complement strand
AATGCTTTTCGATCGTAAGATATGTTTGTTTTTTTGATTATTGTTGGCACTTTAGTTCTTATATCGGCTAGTTTTTTGGTTTGGGTCATGATTCATTCCTGGTCACGATTAACCCTTTTGGACGTGAATAATTTACCCGAAGTTAAAGAATCACAAAAAAAGAATGATATTTTGCGTCGACGAGCCGAAGCAGCCCAGCTAAAGACGGGCAAGGCAGTTAAGAAAATTTCGTCACGTGCAGGAATGTTTTTACACATATTTTGGAGTAATTTTCAGACTCATTTCCGCCAGGCAGTGGACAAATTGGAGCACACCCTCCTCGATATCCGTCGCAAAAAAATGACTGAACCCCGGAGTATTTTAGATCGCAATCGTCAGATTCGTGATTTAATGACCGAAGCTCATGCAGGATTGGAAACGCAGGCGTTTGATGCTGCGGAAAAAGCCTTTATTGCGGTTATTAGTCTTGACCCAAAAAATAATAGTGCGTACCAAGGTCTTGGTGATGTCTATTTCGCAGAAAAACATTTTTCCGAAGCTCGTGAAACGTATCGTTTTCTTCTGCATCTTGATAAGCGCAATGAACACGCGCTTGTTCGACTCGCTGAAATTGCCGAAGCTGACGGCGCTCTTGAAACTGCTGTTGAGTATTATCAACAGGCTGTACTCATCAATGATAGCTTATCAATTCGTTTTTATAAATTGTACGAACTTCTCTCAACACTCCATCAACCTGAGACTGCACTCACAGCAATTCAAGAAGCTCTGGCTCTTGAGCCGCAGAATCCAAAATATATTGACAATTTCATTGAGGCGAGTATACTGGTTGGGAATAAAACCTTGGCTGAAGACGGCTATCGTCGCTTGCGCATGGTGAATCCGGAAAATCAGAAATTAGCGATTTTTCGGGAAAGGATTGATACCTTAGCCTAAAATTCTTCTCACGCCGCCTTAGCTCAGCTGGTAGAGCAACAGTTTTGTAAACTGTGGGTCGTCGGTTCAAATCCGACAGGCGGCTCCAGGGCGGGTTCCAGAGCGGTCAAATGGAGCAGACTGTAAATCTGTTGGCCTTGCGCCTTCGGGGGTTCGATTCCCTCCCCGCCCACAAAAAAACAATTCCGAAAAAGTCGGGATTGTTTTGTTTTTATTCATTGCTCATGCTATAGTTACTCTATTAATTCTTAATTCATCTTTATGATGAAAGGAATGTGTGGCGTGCATAAGCTCGCCTGGGTGCTTGTTCTCGTGGGCGCCTTGAACTGGGGTCTTGTTGGATTTTTCCAATGGAACCTTGTTAATGTCCTCCTTGGCAATTGGCCAATGGTGGAACGAGTAGTCTATGCTGTTGTTGGTTTGGCAGCAGTCGCCTCATTGTTTTGCGGTGCCTGCAAGAAATGTCCATCCTGCAAGCCATCAGCCGCGGCATAAGACTATTGGGAAATAGTCATGGTAAACCTCAGACCTCATGGTTTGGGGTTTATTTTTTGTAGTTCTTAATATCACGAAGAATTTCCGCACTATGTTCTTCTGGTTTTACTTTGATGTAATGCTTCACAATAACACCGTCCGGATTAATTAAAAAAGAATCGCGTTGGATCCCCATGTATTTTTTGCCGTACATGGATTTTTCCACCCACACGCCATAGTCGTTCACTACTTTTTTATCAACATCGGCCAATAGGGGGAAGTTGAGCTTAAATTTTTCAGCAAATTTTTGATGTGAAGCACTGGAGTCAGCACTAATACCAAGAACCTGAATATCTGCATCTTTAAAATTTTTCCAAGCATCACGAAATGAACAAGCTTCAATCGTACAACCTGGCGTGTCATCTTTGGGGTAAAAATAAACCAAGACCCATTGACCATGGTAATCGACCAATGAATGATTTTTATTATTTTGATCAGGTAAGATGAAAGCTGGAGCCTTTTGATTTTGGAGAGACATAGTTTGTACCTTATTTTAATTCCTTATTATGAGTATAGGGTATCAACAGTAAAATTTAAAGAGCGTTTCATACAAATACTTTGAGTTAAACGTAATCATAGAATGAAAGCAATGTCTGGAGTCCTCAAAGGAGGGAATTATTGACAGTCTCATAGATTTTATATATACTAACCCCACTTTTTTTATATTATTATAATCTAATTTACGCGCGCCTAGCTCAGTTGGTTAGAGCATCTCGTTTACACCGAGAGGGTCGGGGGTTCGAATCCCTCGGCGCGCACGCAGACAATTTCGCCGTTGTACAAAAGTGAAACGTCTCATTGTTCGGAAATACTGGAGCTCTGCTCCGTATTTCGCTCACAATTTCGCCGTTGTACAAAAGTGAAACGTCTCATTGTTCGGAAATACTGGAGCTCTGCTCCGTATTTCGCTCACAATTTCGCCGTTGTAGCTCAGTTGGTAGAGCGCGTCCATGGTAAGGACGAGGTCACCAGTTCAATCCTGGTCAACGGCTCAGATATAACACTCTAGAATATGGAGTGTTTTTTTGTATATCAAAATTGACAATATACCAGTATTATTTTAATCTTATGCACTATACAACAGCCACTGGCA
>JAHFIE010000045.1 GCA_023246565.1 Candidatus Magasanikiibacteriota bacterium | reverse complement strand
TCGGCAAGTAATGTCAATCGAGGCTCAGTTAGCAGAACTTCACGAATTTGCTAAACGAGAAAATATTATAATTGCCAAAACATTTATAGAAAGTAAAAGCGCTAAAAAACCAGGTCGAGAAGTGTTTAACAAGATGATGCAAGAAGTTGAACAGGGTACTGGATCTATTGGCCTTCTCGCTTGGCACCCCGATCGTTTAGCCCGAAATAGTGTTGATGGGGGTAAAATTATTTACGCGATTGATACCGAAAACATTGCCTCATTGCGCTTCCCGACCTTTTGGTTTGAGCCGACACCACAGGGACTCTTTATGCTCCAGGTGGCTTTTGGCCAATCTAAGTATTATTCAGACAACTTATCTGAAAATGTAAAGCGTGGTATTCGTCAAAAGATCAGACGAGGAGAGTGGCTCAATAAGGCCCCCTTTGGTTATGTTAATAATAAAGAAAAGAGGAATATTGAACCCCACCCTTTCAAAGCAAGAATAGTTACAAAATTATTTAAGGAATTTGCAGTTGGCAATCACACCTTACAGAGCGCCTCAGAGCTTCTCAGTTTATGGGGCATAATGAGCCGGAAAGCTACGCCATTATCAAAGTCAGCGGTGTACACTATTCTCACTAACACGGTATATTTAGGCATGATTAAATGTGTTGGTGAAACATACGAAGGAATTTTTTCGCCACTTATTGAACGAACCACATTTGATACTGTCCAAAAATTGCTCAAAAATAAAGCACGACCCCGCAAGAAAAAACAGGGGCATAACTTCGCCTTTTGCGGACTATTCACTTGTGGAGAATGTACTGCCGCTATCACGGCTCAATATGCCCACGGTCACGGCGGAACATATTGCTATTATCGATGCACAAAAAGGTTAGGGCCTTGCTCGCAAAAATATATACAGGAAAAAAATATAATCGCCCAAATTAAGGAGCGACTCCAAACCATCGCCATTTCTGATGAGTGGTTTGAAGCCGGTCTCAAGCAAATTGGCGATTGGGAAAAGGAGTCTAAAAATAATACGACCGCGTTTTTCCAAAATTTGGAGACACACTCCCAAGAAATAGACGGCAAACTTAATAAGCTCGTCGACGCCTATCTTGATGGCATTGTCGACAAGGCCATTTATCTTACAAAGAAGGAGGAGCTTATTAAACAAAAAACAGACTTTACTCAAAAGAAGTCTGTTTTTGCCGAAAAGGGTATTTCTTGGATCGAACCTTTTCGAGAATTCTGGAAAGACGCTAATTTAGCCAAAAAACTTATACTTTCAAACGATTTTGGTGAAATTAAATCGTTTGTGGCAAAAAACGGAACGAACCCCCACCTCCTCCAAAAAACCGTATCGTGGAATTGGTCGGGAGCCTTTCAAATTCTGCACCGTTATGCACAAATTTTACCCCCCACCTTTTCCAATCCAAATTGTAATGAAATTGCGACCTCAGAAATTTCCAAATGTCGCGTTATGTCGGGGTGACAGGACTTGAACCTGCGACCTACTGGTCCCAAACCAGTCGCTCTAGCCAACTGAGCTACACCCCGCTTCGTTCGCCGTAGCCCAAAGGGCGAAGGCGAATCATTTTATTTCATCTAAACTTGTTTTTGTCACACACGCTGGTGCCGAGGGCCAGGATCGAACTGGCGACACAAGGATTTTCAGTCCTCTGCTCTACCACTGAGCTACCTCGGCTTATAAAATTAAACGAACACACGTTTCCTGAACCAGGTGGTAATAATACAGTGCTTGTATTGTATTTTGGTGGACCGAAGGAGATTCGAACTCCTGACCTTCGCCTTGCAAAGGCGCTGCTCTACCAGCTGAGCTATCGGCCCGCTTTATAAAAAAGTGAAGCCAGTATAACAATGCCATTCTTCTTTGTCAATTGTTAAATACTTCAAAAAATCTGGGAACTACCCCCTCCCAGAAAGAAGATTCAAAGTCAAAAGTAGATAAATCAAAAAAATTATACAGCTCGATCAGTATAGCGTAATTTCATTTCTTGTTGTTGGGCGCGACGTAAGGTACTAAACGTTCTTTTGGTCCACTGCGCTTTTTTTCCAATTATTTCAGAAAGCCATTGTCCACCGAGAAGATGCGTCAACATTACATAGTTTGCTCCAGCACTATACAAAGATCCAATATCTCGAGCATGGTGAAGATTGGCAATAATAATGGGGTCATGACTATATTTACGAACATAATGAATCACAGTTTTTTGATCTTCAAACTCAGGAACCGTGGAAACAATTATCTTTGCTGTTGTTAACGGCAAAGTTTCCAAAAATTCAATATCAGAAATATCACCAAAATATGCAGTAATTCCTCTAAGCCGCAGTTTCTTAATGGTTTGAGGATTAAAATCAATGACAGCAAACGGAATCTTCTTAGCTTCAAGCTCGTCACAGATCTTCCATCCAATACGATGATACCCCAATACCCAAACCGATACTAATGGTTTTGAAGCTTGTGCTTCTTCATTATTTTCCTTACCAAGAGCATCAAAGATTGGTCTCAAAAAATGATACAGCTGATTATTGTAGGTAATAAGATAGGAAGAAATAAAAATGGTTATCAGAGCAATAAGTGTCAGGAGACCCAGTTCTGATCCTTGTAAATAACCTAATTCTTGACCTTTAAAAACCAAAATAAAACTAAATTCACTGACTTGTGCTGCAGTGACCCCAGCCAAAAAAGCACTCCGACGTTTATATCCTAAACGCCGCATAACAATATAGAGAATCATTGGCTGGACAATAATAACAAAAGCTGAAAGAATCAGGCCAGGTCCCAACACTGACATGAGATTATCAAGATGAAGTTCACTTCCCAGTACAATAAAGAAAAGAACAATAAAGAAATCACGTAAAGGCCGTAATCGACTACTAATCTCTGATTGATACGGAGAAGAACCTAGAGATAGACCAGCGATGACTGCTCCGATTTCAACACCAAACCCCAGCATGTAAACAAGACTTGCTACACCAAAACACCAGGCTATAGTAAAAATAAAAAGCATTTCTCCTGATGTCGCCACCTGATTCATGATCCAAGGTAA
Organism: Candidatus Magasanikiibacteriota bacterium; assembly: GCA_023246565.1. Taxonomy (GTDB): domain Bacteria; phylum Patescibacteriota; class Patescibacteriia; order Magasanikbacterales; family UBA922; genus 2-12-FULL-41-16. The sequence goes on along the minus strand of JAHFIE010000045.1, from coordinate 5,235 downwards.
AATCTTTTTTGATAGAAAAATAATCACTAATCCCAAAATGGTCATTTTTCCCAAAGTCATGGCTACAGCAACGGGCCAGACTCCAGGAGTATTAACCGTATTTAAAATAATGAGTAGTAAAATTGCTATGACATCTTGAACCAATAACAGTCCCACACTATATTGTCCATAGACTGTTTCCAAATCCTTTTTTTCCACGAGTAACTTAACGACAATAATCGTACTGGAAAAAGTAATGGCCACACCTATAAATAAAGCTGGTAACACAGAAAAACCAAACAAACGCATCACCCCAAAGCCAACAAGAGCTGTTATAAAAAATTGTACGGTTCCACCAATCAATACTTCTTTTCCAACTCGTTTAATATAATCAAAATTCAAACTCAAACCAACAATAAACAACAATAAAACAATTCCAAACTGAGCAAAAGCATGCCAGGAAATTTGTTCACTTGCTACTCCTTGTAAAAAAAGAGGACCTGCCACAAGACCGGCTGCAATATATGCCACAACCAGTGGTTGACGTAACAGTCGCATGACAAAAGCAATACTAACCGTTAGTCCCAAAAGAATACTTAATTGCAAGAAAAAATTTTCTGGCATAGTTGTTTCAGTATATCAAAAATTCAGACTACTGTCTCAACCATTTTCTTTCTTTTGAAGAAATTTATTTTTTTACTTGTTACAATTAATACAAATAGTACAAGGCCAATGATTCCATACATCTTCTTTACCTCGGATTCATTAGCAATCTCTCCTTTTATAGGGGTTGTCGTTGCAATCGACCTAATATCAGATGCGTCTCTTGGACGTAAGGCCCCATTCGTATCCGTGAATGTCAAAATTCCAGTGACACCAATCCGGTCGCCAAGTACTTGTTTCTCTACTTTTTTTGGCAAAATAATCTGAATCTCTCCGCTACCATCATCGATATACCAAGTTTGTTTTTTTATTTCAGTAATTATACCTTCAAGACTAAAAAATCCTCCTTTCTTACCAAGTAAATTTTGAATGGTTATGCTTTGTGGTTCACTTTTTTCAGCGTGTCGTCGTATAACCACATACTCTGGATTACTAACTACAACCAAACGATCACCACTCTTCTCTTGAATTTCCCCTGTTACGGTAACCGCATCACCAACTAAAATAGGTGGAGCATCTTTTTTGTATTGTACCCTGATTCCATGGCGATTGCTCGTATTTGGTTCATCATTATCAGTAACCATATAAAATTCCCGTGTTAGATAAGAGCCTGGCGCAGCAACTACGATTCCCATCAAACTAATAAAATTTCCCAGCTTAACTTCGTCAATCCCAGACATGGTAACAAATCCAGCCTGTGATTCAGGAATGGTTTTAGTACTTTTCTGAGTTTTTTTATCTTGAGCAAGAGTTACTTTTTTTGTTGATGTTGAAGCTACAATATCCTTTGATTCTTGATCCTTAGTTTCATCATCCTCCAGATTAATCTCGTTCGGTTTTCCCGGTGTTATTTTTTCGCTCCATTGCCATTTTCCATCCAACCAATTATAAGAAGAATTTTGTTGAGCATCGGTGTAAGCCACTGATACAATTTCAGTAGTACCAGCACCAAGTATGCGCACTTGGTCAACAGGTCGTAAATTAATACCTGTCTCATACCGAGAAAATACACGATATTGTTTTGGAGAAATTTCAATTTTCGGGGGGATTAAGAATGGTTTTGAACCACCTTCAGCATTATCTAAAAATAAACCACTCAACACAAGAGTACTTGAACCCTGATTATACAGTTCAACATATTCAACTCCACCTGGTAAAGGAGAAGGCAAAATTTCAGAAATGAGTAAATTTTCTTTTATAATTTCACTATCAACGATATCAATACCTTCTTGGGTGATTATACTATTTTTTTGTGGTTGATCTACCACTCGTACTGTCCAAATTTTGGTCTTTGAATTACCAAGAACATCATGCACCATAAGCACAACTCGATAACTGCCGGTAACATTATACCCGTGCTCAATATACTCACCACTGCCCTGTGATCCATCACCAAAATCCCAATGAAACATCAAATCACCAGTTCCACCAGTACTATCACCAGCATCCAATGAAATAATTTCTCCTTTCGTAACTTTATGGCTTCCAACAATACGCGGTTGGATTGTTGGAAAAACCGCAGTTTGAGTACTTGTTTCCTCGGACTGTGTAGGAATAGAGATAGTATTAACCCGACCTTTCGTGATAATCCTCGTTACAACAAAATCATTTCGATCATTATTTGTGTCTCCTGATTCACTCACACGTACAATACTTTCTCCTGGTGCTGGAGCTGGAGCATTATTCTGTACAGAACCATCATCCCAATTTCCGTACGTCAGAGTATCTATGGTCGTTCCATCCAATGATTTTAAAATAATTATGTCCCCATCATTATTTAAAGCACCTTTTGGCTTCGTCAGGACTATTCTGTCCAGAGAATTGACCGTACTTGTTATAAATGATTTTACACCACTGCCATCCTCTATCCACGTGCCACTCAAATTAAGTACCTGATCTGTACGATTAAAAAGCTCAATAAATTCTTCTTCCCCCGTTGTTGGATAGCTCACCAATTCAGAAATCAAAACATCCCCTGGTTTAAGGATTGAAATACTATTTGATTCAAGAACACTTATTGCAGAACTGGTGACGACCAATAATTCCTGGCCGATTGTAGAAGTAACAATGAGTGATGTAGTACTACTGACCGTGGTAGTCGTGACAGTACTACTCGAAAACACTGATTCTAGAACAATATCTACCGAACTGCTTCCTATGACAGAAATTTCTTCATCATAATCATCAGTGCTACTCACCAAATCCTGAGATTCATTAGTAGTTGATTCTACCATCAAATCATCGAAGACCGCAGAAATACTAAAAGAATTTTGCGGTGTTGGATATGCTCGAATAAAATCTACCAAATTATTATTGGTGTCTTGTCCATTTCCTAATTTTCCCCCAGGCAGCCGCTCAATTGATAATAATTGGCTCGTGGGGGCCAAAGACGCCTGATTTTCTACATTTATGGCTTTACCATACCCAACAAGGTCTACAACATGCCCTTTTTCATCCAAGAGCACGATACTATTATCATCAGCTAAACTTGATCCATCATAATGAATATCTGGTAAAGAATCCCCCACATAATCATGATGAGCAATTAAAAAATAACCATGGCCATCTATCTTTGTGCTTGTTGGGAAAAATGGGATCAAAAATGTATAGTCATTTTGGCCAGAATTTTTTGTTAACCTAGCTAATTTCCACCCATCCATAGAAATCGGCCGATCCTCTGGGTTATATAATTCAATATATTCGTCAGTTGATTTTCCAGTTCCGCCATCTGACTTAATTTCACTAATAACAACCTTTACATGAACCACCTCCGGTGCACCGGAAACAAAAGAACTATCATTAAATAAAAAAATACTCCCGCAAAAACAGCCCAAGAGTATGAATTGCGGCGTCAAAAGACGCCTAGTAAGACTAGACATATCCCTCCTTTTTTTAAATATTACTTTTTTAGTATAAAAAAAATCTTATATACTGTAAATCCAAGATTAATTAACAGGTTAAGCCTAGTTTATTAACAATTTTTGTATATATTATTATATACACTGTGGATAACTCTGTGGGAAAATAGTCATTTCTGTGGATAAGTTAAAAATAAAATTTAAAAAATATATAAATTCATAATCAATATTGTTTAGATTAAGCCAAAATCTAAAAAATATTTTTCTTTGGTAATAAATTTGACAGTTTGTATACACTATGGTATACTTTTTTATGTAAGTTCTTTACACACGCACAATCGCCCTCAACGTCTTCATTGTTGAAGGATGCTGGTTGTGCTCTCCCCATCCTGCCTATCTTTCCAGCCACCTTTGTTTTGGAAAACAAAAACAAATAACAAAAATAGTGGCGGCTGGATTTCGGTATCCCCCATTTTTAACATTTCATCCCGAGTATATCGGGAGGATGTCGGGGGTTCTACCTCTGGGTGGTATGAGAGGAGCATAAAAGGTCCCACAGACCGCTGATATCTACGGATCATTATCCGTCTCTATCGCCATTGGGATCTTATAGGCGACTACGCCAAATAATTTTCCATTGGGCGCATAGTCGCCTTTTTTATTTATACTTAAATCCTGGACTATTGCCAAAATTTAGCTGTTCTCCTATACTTACCCTGTTGTTCTCTAACCTTAACTCGCCATAATGACCGTGTATGAAGACTAAATCTCCTTTTTCTGAAGAATTCTTAACTAAAATCCGTTCGATTCTTATTAGTGAAAAATCAAAAATTGAAAATGAACTGAATACCAGCCCAGACACGACAGGCCAATTTCCTGAATATGGGGATAATATGGAAGATAATGCTCAAGAAGTGACTGACTATCTTTCCAACAAACCAGTAGAAATGACCCTGGAAAAAACCCTCCGAGATATCAATTCTTCGCTCAAGCGACTCGACGATGGTAAATACGGTATCTGTAAATACTGTGACAACCCTATACAAGAAAATCGTTTACTTGCTCGACCAACATCCAGTTCATGTGTATCTTGCAAAAAAACTCTTCTTGATGAAATTTAAATATGATCAAGCTAAAAAACCATCTACCTATTGCTTTAGGAGGTGGTTTTTTATTTTTTCTTATTGATCAGATTTGTAAATATTTTGCTCATACAAATCCTCATTTTTCACAATATTTTATAGAACCGTGGCTGAGTTTTGAATTGTTTAAAAATCCTGGAATCGCATTCGGTTTGCCTTTACAAAACAGTATTGTTCTTATTATAACCCCCTTTATAATCCTTTACCTCATTCTTTTCCTTACCAAACCAAGTACTAAAACTTCTCAGCAACAAACTTGGGGCTCAATTCTTGTGATTGCCGGTGCCCTATCTAATTACTTTGATCGAATTCTTTTTGGTTACACGATTGATTATATAAGAATTTTAAATTCTGTTATTAATCTTGGTGACATCAGTATTCTTATCGGGGTAATCTACCTTATTTTACAGAAACAAAAACCAGCTGTGGACAAGTACTCTATTGACCCTCCCAAAAAAAGATGAGATGATAATTATTGTATGCTTTTGAACTATTCTCATTTATTTACCTTGGTAATTTTCCTCCTCGTAAAACGTGGTGGCTATGTATTTGGTTAAAAAATAATATTCAAACCAACATAGCGCCACCCCCAG
>JAHFIE010000086.1 GCA_023246565.1 Candidatus Magasanikiibacteriota bacterium | reverse complement strand
TTTCACCCCCTCCATCTCTCCATCCACGAATGAATAAAGGAATTAAGGTAATTAGTAATTAAGTAATAATAATATTAAATAAATAGATAGTATAATTGTAAGTAGATTAAGTTAAAGTAAGTAAGGTATATATAATGTAAGTAGTATAGTAATAATATATATATGCCGTTCAGTAGATTCTCTGGTGAGACTAATAGTCAGCGCTGGGTGAGATATATTGTGGGCTGTACTAAGAGATTTTTTAAACGAGGCTAGATGAACACTGGTTCACCTAGGTGTTCACTCACCTGTTCATCTAGCGTAAACTACAATACTAAAAGCATACCGTATCTCAAGTTTGAGTGTCAAGCAATTTGACGCTCGGATGCTCCGGCGGTATAGTAGGCATATGACCTGTTTCAAAAAATGTTCGAACTTCGTTCAGGATATTCGACAAAAAAACAAAACCCCCTTAACTGTTTCTTGAAAAAAATTCAGGATTTCAGTTTTGGGGGTTTTTGTTTATTTCCGAGCGAACGAGGAAACAGGTTGTTTACTGTTCGCTGCTACAACCACAGCCGCACTGATTGCAGGTACCACATTGCCCACAAACAGCTGATTCATCGACAGACTGTCCACAGGAAGTGCAATCCACTGCCATATATTTTTACATTAAGAATGAAAGTATCTTTAATTATATTACTCAAATCGTAAAGCTTCAATAGGATTTTTGTGCGCAGCTTGTCTGGCTGGAAAATAGCCAAAAATAAGACCAATGCAAGCAGAAAAACTCACCGCGAGCACAATTGCCAGAGGAGGAATGGAATATATCCACAATAAATTGAGGGCGTTTGCGATAAGATAAATAATGAATGCTATGCTTGCGCCGAGGATGATTCCAACAATACCACCGCTTGATGTAATGAGGAGCGCTTCTAAAAGAAATTGCCAGAGAATATCATTTTTTTTCGCGCCGAGCGCTTTGCGTAAACCAATTTCAAACGTACGTTCAACGACGGAAACATACATAATGTTCATAATACCAACGCCACCAACGAGGAGGGAAATACCCACAAGGGCAATTAATAAAAAAGTAATGCCGTCAGTTATTGTAGTTAGGGTTAATTGTGCATCAGCCATAGTTTGAATAATGAAGTCATCGCGACTCGTCTCCGTAGTTTCAATATGGTGATTTTTACGGATACCTTCGGTAAGATCTTCAACCGTCTGTTTTGAATTATTAGTATTTTGCATTTTGGCTGATATTGCTTGGACATAATCAATACCGAGCAATTTTTTTTGCATGGTTTTTGTTGGAATGGTAATGACATTGTCTTGGTCAAGGAAAAAAGCAGAACCACGTTTTGCCATTACTCCAACAACACGAAATGGTTTGCCACGAATTGCTATTGTTTTTTCAATGGCAATGTCATCACCAAATAATTTTTCTTTTGTCGTAGCCCCAAGGACAACAACAGAATTGAGCGAGCTTTCTTCTTCGTGAGTAAAAAATCTTCCTTCGGATAAAGAAAATTTTTCTACTTCCACAGTATCGGCTCCTTTTCCCAATATCATGGTCTTGGTTACATTCCCCTCATATCGTACTGCTTCTTGACCGATTACTTGGCCATAAGCAGCAACAATATTTGGATGTTCTCGGACGGTTTCAATGTCCCGTTCTTTAAGTGTCGTGATCGTAATGCCAACGGATCCAATTCCGCTATCATTTGATTTTTGATGAGGTACATGTGTTTCAATATACAAAGTATCTGGTCCAAAAGCATCTAATTGTGATAAAACGAGCCGTTGCATACCTTTGCCGGCCGCCATAATAACAATGGCCGAAGCAATACCAATACTTATGGCGAGAATGGTTAAACATGCTCGTCTTTTTTGGTGAAGAATTGCGCGATAAGCAATTGATAGAGCGGTTAGATTTATATCTTTCATTTTATTCATAGTGCAACGCTTCAATGGGATTGAGCTGACTCGCTCTCCTGGCCGGGCTCATACCAAAAAGTAGACCAACAATGATGGAAACTAAGCAGCCAAGAATAATTGACGAGGGACTAATGATAAAATCCCAACGGTATCCGAGTGATTGTGCAATATGTGCAACAAATACAGAAATTGATATTCCTAAAATAATTCCGAGTACACCACCCGACAAGGTTATCATAACCGTCTCAACGAGAAATTGATTGGCAATGTCACGTTTGGTTGCGCCGAGCGCTTTGCGTAAACCAATTTCGCGCGTCCTCTCTTCGACTGTGGCAAGCATGATGTTCATGATTCCGATACCACCGACAAGGAGAGAAATTGCTGCAATGGCAGCCAAGAAAAACTTGAGTGCTCCGGTTATGCTCGTTAAAGCTTCTAGTCCTTGGTTGGATGAACGCAGAGAAAAATCATCATCATCTGAATTCGTAATGTTATGTTGTTCACGGAGTATTGTTTTCATTGATGCAATACTTGAGTCAACATAGTTGGCCTCGTCAATTTTAATACGCATGAAACTGACATAGTTGATCCCGAGTAATAATTTTTGTGCAGTTTGGATTGGTACAAAAATTTGATTGTCCTGATCTTGAAATCCAGAAACACCGCGTTCTCGGATAACACCGATCACCGTAAATGTTGTCCGTTTTATTTTTATTGTTTTACCAATAGGATTAT
>JAHFIE010000085.1 GCA_023246565.1 Candidatus Magasanikiibacteriota bacterium | reverse complement strand
CTTTTGATTGACCAGTTTTATAATCAATAATATGGAGCGTGCCGTCCGGAGCTTGGTCTATGCGGTCAATACGACCGTGGACTACATAATTACCGATCTTAATTTTAAACCAACTTTCCAAAGCCACGGGAATTGTCCAATGACCATCTTCTGCAGCGTAGAATTTTTTGAGAATATCTTTCCCCAATGCATACATCTTGTCTCGTTGTTCTTGAGACTCATACCAATCAGGTATCCAATGGGCTTTGTACATGGTCAATAATTCCTCAAGCGCAGGAACTTCGACACCATCTTTTGGTTTAGTCACCTGAGGTAATGCAAATAATGAATCCTGCTTAACACGGTTCATCTCTTGTACGCTGGTATAAAAATCCTGCAATGTTGCATGCATGCTTTGTCCAAAACTAAAATGTGGTGAACTTTTTGTTGGTAATTTCAAAATATGCGCCAGTTTATATTGATACGGGCAGGTTTGGTATGATTTTATTTGTGAAAACGAAAAAGCAGTAGGAAGTTCATACGAAACTGTGGCCGTATTTTGTTGCATATGTTCAGAGGATTTTCCAGACATTGATGGAACGAATGTACCCCTTACAGAAAATTCTTTTTGAGGAATATTTTTAGTATTGATTGTACTTATTTTAGGAGATTTTTTTGTCTTATCTTCTGGCTCTCTCAATCCAGCCTCAATAATAAATCGTGAAATTTTTTTTGCCCGCACTCCCCCATAATTATCCGCACTCGTAAAATATAATCGTTCTTTTGCCCGCGTTGCTGCCACATAGCACAAGCGTCGCTCTTCTTGAATATGATAATCCCCTTCGGGTAAACGCTCATGAATTAAATCAATAGGCATTTCTATACCATCACCACGCCGACGTGTTGGAAAACGTTCTTCAACAAGATTCACCACAAAAACATATTTAAACTCCAAACCTTTGGCGCCATGAATACTTAAAATATTTACAGAATCAGGAGTATCCGTGGGTTGATACAAACCACCTTCATCGCCAGATTCCAAAATAGTATTCATGTATTCAACGAAATGTGCCACACGGGAGTCTTGTGTAGTTTCTTCGAACCGGGCGATTTCATCAAAATATTGTTTCAGTTGATAAATCTGACGAATAATAGTTCTATCACCTTCGTTTTCTTTACGAGCCAAAAATTCCAAATACCCAGAAGCTTCTAAAAAAGAATAGAGAATTTTTGTTGGTTTTTCTTCCCGAACAGCTTGAATCGCCGTAGAAATTAAACCATAAAGACGGGCGCATACCGTGACTCCTTCTCGAGTAAGCCCCCACTCTGGTGCCAAAACAAGGACTTCAAAATAGGATAAGCTTTTTTTCTTGGCTGCGGCCAATAATTTTTGTGCGTCATGAGGATTGAGGCCAAGACTGGGTAATGATAATAACCGAAACAGAGCAACGCTGTCACGAGTTTGATACACCACTTTTAAAAAACTAAACGCGTCGAGAACAATGGGTTGACGGTATAAACCAGCAGCAGACAAAAATTCATACGGAATGCCAGCTGCTTCCAGCCCGCGAATAAACGGTTCAGCATGATTATTTGCCCGAACAAGAATAGCAAAATCATCCCAGACTGCTTCACTATTTTTTTCTTTGAGAGAAAGTATTTCCTCAATAACTGATCGTACCTCGTCATCCACTGTTGCACCATGCATATGCTGAACAATCGGAGTATCTTTTTCTTGATGTTCTGTATGCGCAATGAGTTTTTTGTTTACACCTAATTTTACTTCCAATCGCTCGGGATTATTATTCTGAATAATCCCATACGCCACATTCAAAATAGTTTGTTTCGAACGATAATTCTCATTCAAAACCACACTGTGTGCCAAAGGAAAATCATCATGAAAACGAAGTATATTTGACACACTTGCACCTCGAAAAGCATAAATTGATTGATCATCATCACCAACCACAGTAAGGTGGTTGCCTGATTGAGTTCCATCAGAGTTGGCCAAAGAGTTGCCGGCCAACAAACGTACCAATTGGTATTGCGCCCAGTTAACATCCTGAAACTCATCCACCAAAATATATTTGTAGCGTTTGTTGACTGCTTGCAACACTCGTGGTCGATCACGTAATAATTGTACTGCGTAAAAAATTAAATCACCAAAATCCAATGCTCCGGCATTGAGCACTGTAGTATTATAAGCATGGTAAGCATTCGCTAATTCAGTCAAACGACTCTTTTCAAGAGTTATATCATCACCATGATCATGGTCGAGATTTTCCGCATGGGCCAAATAATCCGCTGCCGTAATTAACTCGTCTTTACATTTGGAAAAATGACGAAGTATGTCGTGAATGTATTTTGCTGGATTACCCAGTGGTCGGTAATAATCCAAACCAAGTTCATAAATATTTTTACGCATGAGGAGCCATGCATCAGTTTCTGTAAGCAAAGAAAAATTTCGTGGCAATCCAATTTCAAGCGCGTATTCTTTGAGTAATCGTTCGCAAAACGTGTGAAAGGTGGAAATTGCCAAATCTACATACCCCAAATCCAATCGTTCATCAACACGCTCAACCAACTCGCCTGCTGCTTTTTCAGTAAACGTTAACGCCAAAATTTCTTCGGGTTTGGCAAGACCAGAAGCAATAAGATAGGCGATCTTTTCCGTAATTACCGTAGTCTTGCCTGTGCCAGCGC
>JAHFIE010000084.1 GCA_023246565.1 Candidatus Magasanikiibacteriota bacterium | reverse complement strand
CACTAATAAATCCTAATAATTCGGTTTCATTATATGTAGTAGAGAAATTGGCTAATGCCTCTTGGACAATATACGGTAAATCCTCATGGGCGTGACAACGTCGTATAAATGATAGACGGTTGTAAAAAACATCACCGAGAGTAATGACCGGCTTTTTGAGGAGTGTTCCTTCCCAGCCCACGGTTCCCGTAATTACGGTTACGAGTTTTGCGTTTTGCGTTATGGTGTAGCTTGGTAGTGTGGGTTCCAAAAGACGTACATTCGGAATTTTTTTGAGTTCACGATAATAAGAACGTGGTCGGAACGCTGCCATTTGCGGATGTTCTTTAATATAGAGTTTCCAACCTACGGGTAGTGAGCGGGCAATATGTCGCGCAACTTCAATTTGGTTGGTGTTCCAAGGAGCCATGAGTGAAAGACTGATTTCTGGTTCAAAATGAAGAGGAAAAAAAGCATAATTTTCTGATGGGTCAAATGCATCATAGGGAATCCTCAACGCGTTTCTTATTTTTCTTTTCGTGTGGTCTTTGAGGTAATTCCAGGGACTTGTGTATGAATAGTCGTGACGAATATCACTGAAACAATATTCTTTGAGTAAGGTAAAAAACCACACGATTGATCTCAGTGCATTACGTGGACGCAAAAAACCAAAGTGTTGGCGACGTTCTAGTTTGAGTTTATTGAGTTGGTGAATGGAAGAGTACGTCTGTGGTTTTGAACGAAATTCGTCAACATAGGCGCGAGCCTGTGTCAGCTCGGTTGTTGTATAATCATGTGCATCACTGGTTTCAGCAAAATAAATCGGATCATTACCAATAGTACTGGTATCCTTGATTCCGGTGAGACAGAGAACATAGAGGGGAATATTCATTTTTTTGGCAATATGAAACAGGAGAAGACTGCCAACACCTCCAATTGCTTGATTAAAAAATACATAATCAGGTTTTTCCTTTTCTAAAAAAGCAATAATACTCTTTGCGTGAACTTGAACAATTCTGAGCATTTCCTCATAAGTATACGGGGGTTTGTCATAGGGATATTCTCGGACTAATTGATGGTGCATGAGCACTCGATCAACGGACAGATAATACCATAGATTCGGCAGACCATACTTTTTTTCCAACTGTTCGAGATACTCAAGATCAAGTCTTTCGGTTTTGTACTGGTTATGGATTTCATCATCGAGTAAAAGATTGGTGTACGGGATGTCGGTTTGATTTTTTAAAAAATGATAACTGGAACGCAAATAGACATAACCACAAAATTCAGTTAGTCCATACTGTTCTTTTAATGTCTGAATAAGATCGTGGCCAAGAAACGCAAATCGACGTTGCAGGAGAAAACATCCCTTCATAAAATTGTGATAATGACTGGGTCGATTATAGTTATGCGTGGTCTGAATGTCAATATGGTTTGAGGCACGGAATAGCTTGACACGTAAAATCATGGAAGAGTACAATGTAAATGATTTTTATTATTTTTTATGCGTTTTAGCATTGTTGTACCGGCCAGGAACGAATCAGAAAATTTGCAACTTTTAATCCCACAACTCGACAAAGCACTGGCAACCATTGGTGAATCGTACGAAATTATTGTCGTGGACAATGGATCAACTGATGGAACTGCAGAGACCTTATCACGTCTGAGTAAGGAATTTCCTGCTCTTCGCAGTGTGTATGAATCAACAAAAGGTTTTGGTAATGCTATTCTTCGTGGTCTGTCTGAAAGTCAAGGAGACATCTTGGGTTACATTCACGCGGATAATCAAATGAAGCCTGATGATTTGGTTCGGATATATCATCGGCTTACCCATGATCATTTGGTAGTGTGTAAAGCAAGTCGACTTGATCGTCATGATGGCATTACGAGGTGGATTATCAGCAAGAGTTATAATTTTTTGTTTCGTATTATGTTTGGTGTTCGGATACGAGATATTAATGGTAGTCCGAAATTGTTTACCAAAGATTTTTTTCATCAAGCAGACATTCAATCACGTGATTGGTTTATTGATCCGGAAATTATTATTAAAGCGCAGCGATTAGGCCTCCCCATGGCTGAGGTTGAAATCCATACGGCCATACGCCCCCATGGTAGCTCACAAGTACATACGCAGACGGTTTTTGAATTTATGAAGAACATGATCATCTATTGGCGAAAACTTCGATAAACAATATTTTTTGATGGTTGAAGTAAACTTTTTATGAAAAATTTTTGGAAACAGCGTCGAGTGTTATTAACCGGAGCAAACGGTTTTTTAGCTGGCTGGTTAGCAAAGGATCTTATTCAACAAGGCGCGAAATTAACTGGTTTGGTTTACGAAAAAAATCCTGTTTCAGTTTTTGAAACTGATCAACTCAAGAAAAAATCAGAAGTTATTTACAGCGATATTTTGGATTTTGAATCAATAAAGCGTTTTATTAAAGACCATCATATTCAAACTATTTTTCATCTTGGTGCTCAAGCAATTTGTAAGGTGGCTATGGAAAATCCTGTAGCAACACTGGATATCAATATCCGCGGAACCATCAATATTTTAGAAGCTGTTCGTGTTGTTGATCCAACGATTTCAGTCATTGTTGCTTCATCGGACAAAGCCTATGGTACGCACAAAACACTGCCGTATCATGAAGATTTCTCACTGCATGGTGAATTTCCGTATGAAGTTTCAAAAAGTTGCGCTGATTTGATTAGTCAAATGTATTTTCGAACCTATGGTATTCCGGTATCGATTGTTCGGA
>JAHFIE010000083.1 GCA_023246565.1 Candidatus Magasanikiibacteriota bacterium | reverse complement strand
GAGCCAATACCTGCTCAACATCTTCTTCAACCTCTTCCACTTCGTTATCCGTACTATAATCCGTATCGTCATTCAAGCGGTGATGCGAAATTAACGGCTCCACCCGCGCAGAATCACTCTGCCCAGCCCCCCGCGGCTCAATCCGATTCACAGTAAAATTATCATCGGCAGTAAACCTCTTAACCGTAATATCGCGGACAGCTCCGCCTCTTTTACCACTAACTTTTTTTTGCGCAGGTTTCATGCCAAGAATATAGCACAAACGATTCTAAAATGGTAAAGAAAAAGTGTGCTAAAAACTAATAATTGTTAATCGCATCTTCATCATAGGAACTGGTTTTTCCAAATCTATGTTGAAGACCCAATTCCTCAATTTCTCTCGTGGAAGCAGCCGATGCTTCTTCATAGCTGTCTTCGGCAGCTCTTAACTCATCCTCATGTTGTAATAATACTGTACCACCCACCGCTCTGCTTTCATCAACCAAAATACGCACATTACGATAAATTTGATCATACGGCTTGTCAGATTTTTTACCTTTAATTTTAGTAAAAGTATGATCAACATCAGGCAAAAAAACTAATCCTTTTTGGTTGTTTGAGAAAACATCGTAAAGTTGCTGAAATGAACCTTTTTCAAAAACATCATCGTCACCACCATGCTGCACCACCAATTTACCCTTAAAATTTTTAATTCTAGGCACTAGTGATGCCGATTGCGGAAAAGTTCTGGCCAGCGGAGTTTCTTTATCTATAAGACACAAACCGGTACCGACCGTTGATACCTTTGTAATCTGGGGAATTTCATTGGCGAGTACCAAAGCAATAATTCCACCCAAAGAATTGCCGTTCATGGTAATTTCCAGTTCTTCGGCAGATACACCAAAAAGCTCCTCCGAATTTTGAATATAATATAAAACCACCCTCCGCGCGTCCTCCAGTTCATCCTCAAAAGTTTTTCCCTCAAAAGCCTGCAGGCGCTGTTTATAACTACCTGCATTTTTTTGAGCATTACGCGAAGATTCATAAAGCGCCACGCTGCAATTTTCACCGTCATACAATGATTTTGCAAAATCCAGATATTTACCACCTCCATGAATTGAACCATAAGCACCATGAACATTAATCAGCAGTTTTTTACTGCCCAAAATTGGAAGCGTCTCCATTTTAATTTTTCCATGACCAAATGTACCTTCCATTTGATTTACCATAATTGTTCTTTCCGGTGATTCCATAAAATTTAAATTAATTATTATTTGCAGCCCCTTTTCTTACGGAGGGCGCCCAAATCTGTTCTCTATAAGCATCCGCATTGCTAATAATACGGACAGTGCGCTCAAAAAGCGAGACGGGATCTTCACTGATATATTTACATACAAGCCAAAACGCTTTTTGTAAATCCGAGTTGGCTTGCATATTGGCAAATTCCTCAAACGATATGACATTTTTGACTTCACCTGTTTCGGCAAGAGTAAGAAACTCTTGATCTACCAATTTTAAACTTATTTTACTATTTTGAATATCGACACGGAAAAAGCCATGGATACGACCAGCCTCATCCTGTTTTGTTATTTTAATTTCACCCAGGCCACGATGAATATCCCTTTGAATGGTTTGATCCGGATTGAGCCATTCGTTCAATGGATCAAATTCACTGATCATAGGTGGCTTGACCTTTCCTCTAACCTTCATCGGTACCATTCGTCCATCCGGCAATTGCGTCAAAGGTTGTACATTTAGATTAAAAGGATACTGCGATCCAGAAGGATTTTTCATTACACTGTAAGCCTTATTACCAATGATAACCTCTGCCGAATCGCCATTTAGAGGAAACTCAATCGGCTTTGGAACTAATTGACCGGGATCAACAAGTGTCAAAAAATTTTGCCCATTGCGCAATGTTGGAATAATAAGGGCACCATGACCGGATCCCACATACACATTAGCCTGTTGATTGATCAAATTTGGAGTTTTAAACATGACCATATAAGATTTTATGCCCTGCGCTTCCATTTGTGCCTGTAATTCATATGCCATACCAATGCAGTTATTACCACAACCAAGTTCATTAATATCTTTAGAAGACACCTGCCAATCTTTAAAAGCATCAAATAAAGAATAATTCGGCCTGGTTTTTCGTCCCCGCTCGAACAATTCCATCAACTGATCAACAAGCACAAAACTATTGTATTTCATCTTACCAATAACATTCTCAAGCTGAGGAGCAATACTCACTTGCTGTTCGGGACTCAATTCCTGAAAAGCTTCAATCTTCCGCAATTCCACTTGTACCCTTGCAATATCTTCAGTTGGACCACTTTCCAAAACTTCCACCCTTGCAGCCTCCAAAATTTTATCCCTATAAAAAACTCCGGTATTTTCCCTAACATCAGTATCACCAGGTGCAGCAATTACCGGCTCGTCCTTTTCAGCCGGTTCCGGTGCCCCTGCATTAGAATTTGGCAAATTAACCATAAATTTATTTTTGATTTTTGTTTGTATTTTTGATTTTTTATATCTAGAAATTATACCATTTTTCAGCTAAGTTTCGTACCCAAACAATCAAACCAAAAAATAAAATAGCGATATCGCAAGGCAAAATTCCCCTAATGCCAACATCAAAAAGAGCCCCCACCCAAGGGGGACTCTCTAGAAATTTAAGATTCTTTTGAAATTTATTTGAAATTTGGCATTTGGAATTTAAAAATTCCGCGCCACAGCGCGGCGACTACATCATCCCCATCCCACCCATGCCACCACCCATTCCACCCATACCTGCCCCCATC
>JAHFIE010000082.1 GCA_023246565.1 Candidatus Magasanikiibacteriota bacterium | reverse complement strand
AGTCCGGACAGTGTTGCCAAGAGAGAAATGATAACCGCGGTTATCATGGTTTTTTTAAAACTGAGTCGAAATTGCATGGCAGCGGTTACGGGGATCACCATAAGCGCTCCAATAAGTAATACTCCGACAATACGCATGGCCAAAGAAATACTCACTGCTGACATAACAATTAAAAAAATATTTAACCAACCAACCCGTAATCCTTCGGCCCGTGCTAGTTCTTCATTAAGACTCACCAAAAATAATTCTTTAAATAAAACAATAATACCTATGAGCGTAACCACTGCTAAGACAATAATAAGCGTAACATCAGTGTGACTGACCGTGGTAATACTACCAAACAAATAACTGAATAAATCTTGATTAAACCGTTTTAAACTCGCGATGATGAGCACAGAAATTGCAAGACTACCCGACAAAAAAATCGCGAGTAATGATTCACTTAAAATTTTTCTGGTTGAACGTAATCGCTCTATCCCCCAAGCGGAAATACTGGAAACAACAAGCGCTGAAATCATGGGGTTCGTATTGGTTACAAGTCCCAAAGAAACACCGACAAGAGAAACATGAGCAAGTGTATCGGCCAAATATGAATAACGACGCACGACTAAAAAAAGACCAATGAGGGGGGCAATGATCGCAATCGCCAAACCAGCGACCAGTGCCCGTTGCATAAAATCATATTGAAAGATGTCAATCATATGGTTTCAAAATTTTTTACTCGGCCATAACTATACGCAGCAATCAGGGTTGTCAAAGGGACTGCTGTTACCAAAGCCAAACTACCAATAATCGTTCGCACAAGTTCTTCAGAAATAAGTTCTGTGTTCATGGTCACCCACCAAGGAGTACCAAACGTGGTAAAGAGCAATAACAAAGGAAAAGAAGCACCAACATAGGCTAAAACTAGAGTGTTCACCAAAGACACAATATGTTCGCGCCCAACAAGATTGGCTCGACGATATAATTCACGCGCAGATAATTTTGGATTAGCAGCTTTAAGTTCTCCCACCGTTGCGACTTGCGCTGTTGTGACATCATCAAGAACACCCATAACACCAATAATAATACCTCCAAGTAACAATCCCCGCATATTAATGGTACCGACTGGCGCATATTGTAAATAATAGGCTTCTTCACTGCCTAGGCCAAACAAATGAACCCAGGATACTGCTCCAACAGAGATGAAAAGAGAAATACCGATCGTAATAACCGAACTGATAAAGGCGAGCGTAGTGCGACGATTAAATCCATGCGCTAAAAATAATGATGATGAGGCAATCAATGACGTGCCAATCAGACAAACCACCAAAGGATTTTCACCACGGGTAATGTGCGGTACAATATACCATCCAATAATCATCATCGTTACCCCCAAACCAACCAAGGCCATGATACCGCGCCGTCCGGTTAAAAAAATAGTTAAGGCAAAAAATAATGCCAAAAGCCAGGCAATTGCGCGTAACCGAAAGACTTCACTCACATAATAATGGACACCTTCGGGTGTTTCATTTTTATTGACCACGACTTCTTGGCCGGGAAATAATTTTTTATCTTCAAGAAAACTCCCTCGTACTTGGTAGTCAATGATTACCTTCTTTCCAACATCAGAACCTGAATTAATAAGAAGCTCTGCCTGTTGATTCAGCACGGTTTCCCCAAGTTCTTGCATTTCTGACTCATGGATAATTTTTTCAATGGTTCCCCTATCATACGAATCTTTACTCATTCCTTCATCAGCCAAACCTAAGGTATCTGGTTTTGTCACATCAACAGCATGAGCCAACACAGGAGCAAGCCCAAAAAAAACAAGGACAGTGACAAAAAAAATAATTGATTTTGGTATGCTTATGTTCATGTAATCCGTTTATTGACCGTAATAATTTTCTTGGCCAAGGCAGTGACTGCTTCAATATCATGGGAAACCATGACAATGGTCATGTTTTGTTTACGATTCAATTCAGTAAGAAGCGTATTAAACTGGTTTACTGCCGCGCTATCAACACCAACCGTTGGTTCGTCAAGAATTAAAATTTTTGGTTCGCCCGAAAGAGCACGCGCAATAAAAACACGTTGGCGTTGTCCGCCGGATAATTCACCAATCGGTGTATTTCTCAAATCAAATACTCCGGTCAAATGTAAGGTCTTCTCAACCGCGAGCGCATCAGCTTTATTCCACGGACGCATTATTTTTCTTCTTGCAGTACGACCGCTCTTGACCACTTCTTCAACCGTTGCTGGAAACGTAAAATCAACATGGGAAATGTGCTGGGGTACATAGCCTATTTCACAATGTTCTTTGGCTTTGTGAACCGTATGCCCAAAAATAGTAACAGCACCCATGGTTGGTTCAAGCAACCCCAGTAATAATTTAAGAAGTGTGGTCTTGCCACCACCATTAGGACCAATAATACCGACAAAGTCACCCGAAGCAATAGAAAAAGAAATGTCTTCCAAAACAAAAAAATCAGTGTATCCAAACGATACTCCGGTAAATTCGATTGATGTAGCAGAATGTCGCGGTGTTACGACTACTGACATACTAAGGCACGACGTAACGCAACTAAATTTTCTTGCATAATACTATCATAATTTTTGCCAGCTCTTTGTTCAGACTCAGTTAATCCTTCAATGGGATTTAAGACATCGGTTTTTGCACCAGTTTCACGAGCTAGTGTTTCAGCCAATTTTGGCGTGGTTAATGTTTCAAAAAACACCGTAGAAATTTTTTTATCTTTTATACGTTCAGTCAACTTGGCAAGACGTTGCGGTGATGGTTCAGCTTCTGGGGACAATCCTGCGATCGCGTGCAAATTCAAACCATACCGATGCGCAACATATTGATAAGCATCATGTGATACAACGATATCCCGACTCGCGCATTGG
>JAHFIE010000081.1 GCA_023246565.1 Candidatus Magasanikiibacteriota bacterium | reverse complement strand
TGTACGGGTTTTTGCATAGTCTGTACAGTCATAATCGTGGTTAAGCATGAAAATTTCATTCTCTTCCAAAACTGTAGTATTGACCAGATTCTTGTTCTCAAATATACTGACTCTATATTTATTTAAATGCTTTCTATGCCAAACAAATACCAAGCAATCGTCTCGATTACCACTGCCGTTCTACTCTTGGCTGGCTGGGGCTGCAACCAAAAAAATCCAACAAAAGATTTGTCATCAGCTAATGGTGATATAGCCTATAGTGAACAATCAACGGCTTCTTTAGCTGTGGAAAACCAGACATTAGTCGAAAGTTCTGTATCTATCCCCAAAGTCACTCTTGGTGCTGATGGATGGATAGTCGTTCATGCAGATAATGGTGGTGTGCCCGGGGATATTATTGGCAAGACCCTTCTCACAGCAGGCGTTCACAGCAATATAAAAATCCAGGTCGAAGAAGGAAAGGTAACTGAGATTGTTCACGCTATGCTCCATACTGATGCGGGGACAAAAGGAACGTTTGAATTCCCTGGAGCTGATGTACCGGTAACCATGAATAATGTCGCAGTATCTGGTTCATTTAAAGTTACGAAAACAACGGCAGCCGAATCAGAAAAAAATAATGATGTAACCGTAAAAACTGATGCTTCGGCAAATGTAAAAGTCGAAGTAACCCCAAAATTACCAGAAACAAAATCACCTGAGGCCACTCCTTCAGCGAGCGTTAAATCATTTACTATTACGGCTAAAAATTGGGAATTCTCTCCTTCAACCATTACCGTAAAAAAAGGTGATACAGTTCGCCTTGCGATCAAAAGTGTTGATGTTGCCCATGGTTTTTTCTTGACTGCGTTTAACATTAATAAAAATTTACAACCTGGCCAAACTACGAATGTAGAATTTGTTGCTGACAAAACCGGAAGTTTTTCATTCAAATGTAATGTACTGTGCGGAGCAGGACATGGCTCGATGAAAGGAACACTTGTGGTTGAATAACAGACCTTGCCACCTGGCTGATTCACTTACAAAATCAAAATTAAAATACCCTTTTTTGACCTGCCAGATTACCGGACGGTCAAAAAAGGGTATTTTAATTTTGATTAACCCAAACAGAACGAGAAACTAATAAAAAAATCGTCCGACAACTAACGGACGATTTTTTATTGTTTATTATATATTTCGACTATTTCTTTTTCTTTTTTCCAACTTTTTCTTTTTCTTCAATCTTCTCGGAAAACTTTTTGGTTAGTTTTCCCACAACATATTTTTCCATAAGACCCGAAGCAAGTGAACTTACCACGCCCATATTACTGGATAATCCATCAACACGACGTTTAATAAATTCTACAGCCTCGGAAATTAATTCCAATTTTCGGGTAAGACCTTCGATAATGCGATTTGCGTTACGTAAAACTCGAGCTGCCTGGTACAAAAGCCAACACAGAAATACAGTAAACCACAATACACAGAGTGACAAAACAATGTACAAAAGATCTTGGCTGGATTGGACAGGCATACAATAAATAATTCAAAGATCTAAAAGAAAAAATATGAGTAATTGAATCGTAGACGATGATACTTTATAGTATACCACAATTGTCTGTCCTCATCAGATACAGAATGTGTGTATAACTTACCTTCGAACGTCAGCTTTATATTGTTTTTTGAGTACTGATTCAACTTTGTTATGTACCGCGTCAACCATTTCTGAAGTAAGTGTTTGATTGTGCGCCTGATACGTAATATGATAGGCAAGACTTTTTTTACCTCTTGGAACATGACTGCCTTCGTACACATCAAACAATTCAGTTTTAAAAATCAATGGATCAGTAGAAAGCATTGTTGACTCGATATCCTGATGCGAAGCAGTACGATCAACAACAAACGCGATATCTCGTTTAACTGCCGGAAATTCCGCGATCGGCTGATACTGCAATGACTCACGAGGTTGTTTCAATAGATCAGACAATGACAATTCAACAAGTGCCACGCGAGGCCCAATGCCAATTTCCTGCTGAAGACGAGGGTGTAATTCACTTATGGTTCCAATGATATGTCCATTACTCGTAATGTCTGCTTGACGGGAGGGATGAGCAATAATAGTGGTATTTTGTGTTGATTGAATCCTGATCGAGTAACCAAGTCGTTCAGCAATAATTCGTACACAATAAGCCGCTGTATAAAATGGCGTAGTAGTACTTTTTTCAGCAATGACAATCCCAAGATGCAAAGGTTGTTGAGGCAACAACGCATCACTGTTTGGTTTTACGCGCTCGCCTGATTGTCCAGCGCAAAAAACTCGACCAATTTCAAATAATCGAATCGTCTCTGACCAATGGCAATTATTCTGAACATTTTCAAGTAATCCAGGAATAAGCGCGGCCCGAAGGAGTGGCCGATCTTGCGCAATAGGGTTATCTAACTCCCAATAGGTTTCTTTGAATAAACCAAGTTTGTATAACCAGAGAGGAGAAACAAAAGAATAATTTGATACTTCAGTAAGACCAGCTTGAAATGCAAGAAGTTCTTTCACCTCTCGTTCAAGAGTACGGGCATGATTAACCTCGGGTGGTGCCATGATACCACGGGGCAATGTTGAAGGAATATTTTCATAACCATACACCCGAGCAATTTCTTCTACAATATCTTCGGCAATGGTAATATCTTTAGTTGCGCGCCAACTTGGAATCATGACTTTGAGTATGTCTTTTTTTATGTGTACATCAAAACCCAAACGTTCAAGAATAGTAATCATTACTTTTTTATCAAGATTAAGGCCAAGACGTTCATTGATAAAGGAAACCGATACACTCAGATATTTTGTTTGAGAAGAAAAATTTTTACTATCAACAATAGTACTTACGACATGACTTTTTGGAAATACTTTCTTGGCCAATTCCACAACTCTACACAAAGCTAATTCAGGCAACTCTGGATCAAGACTTTTCTCAAACCGAGTTGAGGAATCAGT
>JAHFIE010000080.1 GCA_023246565.1 Candidatus Magasanikiibacteriota bacterium | reverse complement strand
CCGATGGTGACGCGCTTGGGGCAGCTTCTGCTCTGGCTACTTTTTTAGATAATCATAACATCCAGCGTCGTATTTGGTGTCTCACTCCTCCGCCGTCAACGCTCATGTTTCTTCCTCATGCACATGAAGTTTCGAGTGATCCAACTATTTGGAAAACAGAATCATTCGATACCATCATTGTTGTTGATTCCGGAGATCTAAAATATGCCGGTGTTGCTGATCATATTTATAATCTTCCTTATACCACGACATTAATTGTGATCGATCACCATACTACCAATCAAAATTATGGTGATATTAATCTGGTAATTACCAATGCTTCTTCAACGAATGAAATCCTCTATTCATTTTTTGTAGTTAATCATGAACCGATCACTGCGCTTATGGCTACTGCGCTCATGACCGGTCTTATTACTGACACCGGCACGTTTACGAATGCCGGCACATCACGAATTTCTTTATCAGTTGGAGGGGAATTGATCCGACGTGGAGCAGATATAAAAATGATTAAACAAGAAATCATTACTGATAAATCATTACCAACACTCAAACTCTGGGGAGAAGTCTTGTCACGCCTTACGCTTCACGAACCAACCGGCATTGTATATACGTATATTCAACAAAAAGATTTACAACGCTACCACGTTAATGAAGAACAATCAGAAGGCGTGGCTAATTTTTTAAATTTTTTGGAAGAAGGACGAGCAGCAATGGTACTCAAAGAACGTGAGGATCACACCTACAAGGGAAGTTTTCGTACCACACGTAATGACCTTGATGTTTCAGCATGGGCAAAACTTTTTGGTGGTGGTGGACACGTGAAAGCCGCTGGATTTTCAGTATCATTACCTCTTGATCAAACCATTGCATATATTTTGTCTTCAGTTGAAAAATTTGAACAGGAAAAAAATTCAGGAAAATAATTATCACCTGAGCAATACCAGGGGATAAACTGCAGTCAGGATCCTGTTTTGAATAATGTCATTCTGGCGAAAGCCAGAATCCAGAATTACATTGAATTAATAAATACTAGATTCTGGCTTTCGCCAGAATGACAGAGACCAATTAGAATAAAAGATAAACAACGTTTAAATTTTTTACCAATAAATTTTATTAATTTTGACGTAGTTTAAAAAAAACAGTACTATATATAAGTACTTAATCTAACATTATGAACGTAGTAGCATCATCAATTACCGCTCAATACCTTATTCCTACGGTTATTGAAAAAACATCTTCGGGCGAACGTGCTTATGACATCTATTCTCGTCTTCTCAAAGACCGAATTATTTTTCTCGGTACTGCGATTGATGATCATGTTGCAAATATTATTATTGCCCAATTATTATTTTTGGAAAATCAAGACCCAGAAAAAGACATTAAATTATACATTAATTCACCGGGTGGTTCAGTAACCGCAGGCATGGCCATCTATGATACTATGCTCTACATCAAGCCAAACGTTTCCACAATTTGCATTGGTTTGGCAGCCAGTATGGCGTCAGTTCTTTTGGCAGCCGGAGAAAAAGGCAAGCGTTTTTGCTTACCAAATAGTGAGATTATGATTCATCAAGTTCTTGGTGGAGCGCAAGGTCAAGCCAGTGATATAAAAATTCATGCTGAACGAATTCTCAAAATTAAAGACCGTCTCAATCAATTACTTGCCAAACATACCGGCCAGCCCATGAGTCGCATTGAGCAAGATACTGATCGCGATCATTTTATGGATCCTATAGAAGCAGTCACGTATGGCTTGGTCGATAAAGTAATTGAATAAAAATATATACAAGAAAACCCCGTCCGGCAATACCGAACGGGGTTTTATAATTAGGAGAATTCCTACCTGCATCCAAGAAGGTGTGTCCTAGGCAAAGACGAGCCGTAGCCTGTACTTTCCTATAACACACCCCCATGCTTGTCGTGGATACAGGGTAATACTTACCTAGTAACGTTGGTCTAAATAAGCATTGTCTCTGTACCCCACGAGGATGGGACGGTACGGAATTCAAAAAAAGTAGATATTGCCTTTTAAGCAACACGCAATAATAACAAATAAAGAGACCTTTGTCAAGTCTCTTTCCGTGGATTATCAAAAAATGGCTTAAATAAGCAAAAATTATTCAGAAATTGGTACTGGTGGACTTGTTGGCGCATCAGACGTAGGAACAACTAACTGATCCACGGGTAACGAAGAATTTTCTGTTAAATTAACAGGATTAGTGATTGGACTAGGCTCAGTAACTGGAACCGGAGCACTCGTGGCAATACACTGTTCATCCCCTTCTTTACAGGTTGATTTATTCGGGTCATAACCAACATAACATGTTGCCGGAACCGCCCGATAAACACTGCGGAATTCCCGTACTTCTTTTTTTCCACTAGCCAATTCACGAATATAATCAAAAGCAGCAACGGCGCCAGGGTGCGTACTTTGGCATTCTTTTTTACCAGGAGGAAGATCCTTGGTTTCAATAATTTTTGCTGGCCCAGTAGGTGTGCGAGACAAAACTTTTGGTGGGGTATAATACCCTTTGCGACCATCATTGGTTCCCCACATCGTAAACGTCAGAGCTCCATTTTTTGTATTCATGTCAGTGACAATCAAAACATGATGACCAGTATCATTTTTAAATCGGAAATCTGGCCACGCATCATAAATCGTAGCATCTGTTCCAGGATTACCATTCGCAGGATCATTATAATACGATACAACTAATCCATGATTGGTGCGTGCAGTAATGGGCATACCTGAATTCATGGCTGTTCGAAACATGGTGGTTCCTACCTGGCAAAGACCACCGGCAATTTCTGGAGTAATACGGTCACCTTTAATAACCAATTCTGGTAAATACCCAGACTCAAGAGTAAATGG
Source organism: Candidatus Magasanikiibacteriota bacterium (assembly GCA_023246565.1). Taxonomy (GTDB): domain Bacteria; phylum Patescibacteriota; class Patescibacteriia; order Magasanikbacterales; family UBA922; genus 2-12-FULL-41-16. Next base: position 219 of record JAHFIE010000080.1, on the reverse strand, counting down.
TTTCAGAGCTTGCACCAATGAAAATTCAGTGTCTGGAGGTACGAGTGTTCCATATAATTTATTCGTGACAGCGTTGCGAATATTTAAAATACGATTACGTGGACTCCCGGAAAAATTTGAATAACCAATCCCTAAAATTTCTTTGATACCCAACGTATTCGTATCTTCTGTTCTTACCAGCGGTTCAACTTTCGCAATAATAAGAGGTGTTGATGTGGC
>JAHFIE010000044.1 GCA_023246565.1 Candidatus Magasanikiibacteriota bacterium | reverse complement strand
TGGCTGACTCAATTTACATCCATCACGATAAATAGCAACTGCTTTGAGACAAAGTTCCCATGATTCCAAATACGCTTGTTTAACATCTTCAAGCGTAGCCTCATTCGGCATATTTATGGTTTTTGAAATCGCGCCAGACAAAAATGGTTGACTCGCTGCCATCATGCGCAGATGCCCGCGCCAGTGAATATACCGTTGACCCTTTTTACCGCATTTATTAGCACAGTCAAACACTGGATAATGTTCAGGACGCAAATGTGGAGCACCTTCAACCGTCATCGTACCACAAACATATTCATTGGCAGCTTCAATTTGATCTTCACTAAAACCAAGGGCGACCAGTGGATTAAAATTCGGATCATTATACTCTGCCACAGAAAAACCAAGTCGTTTCAAACAATCTTCACCCAATGTCCAAATATTAAAAGCAAATTTAAGTTCAAATGCACTCGTAAGCGCTTTGTTCAAATTTACTAAATCACTATCAGTAAATCCTTTTTCTTTGAGAGAAACAGCGTTTATATGTGGAGCGGTCATAATGTCCGCAGTCCCCTTCATATAATTAATAATGTCACGAACTTGCGAAGCGGTATATCCCAAATTTTTTAAAGCAGCCGGAACTCCTTCATTAGCAATTTTAAAATATCCGCCACCGGCTAATTTTTTAAATTTAACCAAAGCAAAATCCGGTTCCACACCAGTCGTGGAACAATCCATAAGAAGTCCAATGGTTCCGGTTGGTGCCAATAATGTGGTTTGTGCATTACGATAACCATAACGTTCCCCGAATTCCAATGCCTCATTCCATGATTCTCGAGCTGCAGCCAATAGATACGCCGGAGCATATTCAGGATTAATTCCCAAAGGTTTAATTGTTAGTTTTTCATATTCAGATTCAGGAGCATTAAAAGCCGCATGCCGATGATTACGTATCACGCGCAACATGTCTTTTTTATTGAATTCATATCGTGGAAAAGTACCAAGAAAACGTGCCATTTCCGCGCTGGTTCGATAACTTTCCGCAGTCATAATCGCGGTTACGGTGCCCGTAAATGCATAGGCCTCTTCTGATTCATACGGGATACCACTCATCATAAGAACTGATCCAATATTGGCATACCCCAAGCCGAGTGTACGAAATTCATAACTCATCTGCGCAATCTCTTTACTGGGAAACTGCGCCATAAGCACGCTGACTTCCAAAACAATAGTCCAAAGACGGGTTCCATGTTTAAAACCATCAATATCAAATGTTTGCGTTTCTGGATCAAAAAAATGAGCTAAATTTAATGAAGCCAAATTACATGCTGTATTATCCAAAAATACATATTCGCTACAGGGATTAGTAGCATTGATTCGTCCTGATTGTGGACAGGTGTGCCATTCATTAATCGTATCATCATATTGTAAACCAGGATCAGCACAGGCCCATGCCGCGAACGCGATCTCATCCCAGAGAGTTCGAGCTTTGAGTGTTTTACAAACAGTCCCATCAGTGCGCCAGGTTAAATTCCAACTACCATCATGTTCCAGTCCTTCCATGAATTTATTAGGAACACGAATTGAATTGTTAGAATTTTGCCCAGATACCGTATTATAGGCTTCACCTTCGTAGTCTGATGCATAACCACCAGCAATCAAGGCTGCCACTTTTTTTTCTTCTTCAACTTTCCAATTAATAAATTTTTGAATGTCAGGATGATCAAGATTTAAAATAACCATTTTTGCTGCGCGCCGAGTTGTACCACCGGATTTTATAGCCCCAGCAGCTCGATCACCAATCTTCAGCCAGCTCATGAGACCACTTGATTTTCCACCACCAGAAAGTGGTTCACCACAACCCCGTAAATTAGAAAAATTAGTGCCTGTACCTGATCCATATTTAAATAAACGCGCTTCACGAACCCACAAATCCATAATACCACCCTCATTGACCAAATCATCATTAATCGATTGGATAAAACAGGCATGTGGCTGAGGATGTGAATAAGCATCTTTAGCTCGAGTCATGACTCCAGTGTCTGGGTCAACATAATAATGTCCTTGAGACCCGCTGTTAATACCATAAGCCCAATGAAGTCCGGTATTAAACCATTGGGGAGAATTTGGTGCAGCCATTTGACGAAGCAACATGACCACTAATTCATCATAAAAAATCTGCGCGTCTTCGGGACTGGCAAAATAACCATATTTCTCACCCCAATATCGCCAAGTACCAGCCAGCCGGTGAACTGTTTGTTTTACACTGACTTCGGACCCAAGCATGGGAGATCCGTCAGTGTTTACTCTTGGGGTACCATCTTCATTGTATTGAGGGACACCGGCTTTACGAAAATACTTTTGGGCAACAATATCAGTGGCGACTTGGGACCAATTCTTTGGAATCTCCAAATCTTTCATTTCAAAAACTACGGTTCCATCCGGTTCACGGATAATGGACGTGCGTTTTTCGTATTCAACAAGATCATAAGGGTTTACTCCATCTTGACTAAATCGACGTTGGATATGTAAAGCATTATCATTATAGGTAAAAGCAGCGTCAGTTTGACCTAATTTTAATCCGGCTATAAATTTTGAATCAGTGGGGCCCATAGACCTATGCGTTGAATGAGTTAAAAAAACACCTATGCCTATCAATCCCGGTCCCTTCGGGAGTAGACCCGGTGTCGGATCATAAGTCTATATATAGTGGTTAAAAATATTTTACACCACAATATATTGGTTTTTTTGACAGGTAATGCCTAGTATAGCATAGTAAAAAATCGTCGCCTAGGTTGTTACCCAATGACATTTTTTTACTTTAATAGAAGCAATAATCAAAGTGTCGCATAATGTTTTTGACAATTATCCACACCCTCCTTATACTAAGCACACTATGCATACAGAAAATATCGAACCTGAATCATTGACCGAAGAAACAGAACGGATTATTGATCCAGAAACCAATCCAGAAGAGGAAACAATCGAGACCACGCTTCGCCCACAACGACTCATTGAGTTTGTGGGACAAAATCATATTAAAATTCCTCTGAGTATTTCTATTGAGGCTGCTGCCAAACGACAAGAAACTCTTGAGCATGTTTTATTATATGGAAATCCAGGTCTTGGTAAAACCACTCTTGCCCACATCATCGCGCGAGAAATGGGGGGAATGATAAAAGTTACGGCTGGCCCAGCCTTGGAACGAGTTGGTGACTTAGCCGCGATTCTTTCCAATCTTAAAGCTGGGGATATTTTATTTATTGATGAAATTCATCGACTTAACAAAACCATTGAAGAAGTCCTCTACAGTGCCATGGAAGATTTTGCTCTGGACATTATCTTAGGAAAAGGACCCGCCGCACGAACACTTCGTTTACCCCTGGAAAAATTTACGTTAATCGGGGCAACCACAAAACTTAACTTATTGTCTGCTCCATTGCGCGATCGTTTTGGTCATGTATTTCATCTCAATTTTTACGAGCCAGAAGAAATGACTACGATTGTTGAACGAAGCGCGGAACTCTTAGCCATATCAGTCAATCACGAAGCAGCGACCTTAATTGCCGAGCGTGCGCGTCGTACACCACGAGTAGCAAATCGACTTTTGAAGCGTGCGCGTGATTATGCTGATATTAAACACCATGGTATACTTTCACCCGAAAGTGCTAGTGAAGCTCTCACCATGCTACGAATTGATAGCCATGGTCTGGATGAAATTGACCGAGCAATTTTAAGCAGTATTATTGATATGTTCCAGGGTGGACCCGTTGGATTGGGTACATTAGCCGCGGCTATTGCTGAAGAAGTGGAAACGATTGAACAGATTTATGAACCGTACTTGTTGCAACTTGGTTTACTGGAACGAACACCCCGTGGACGGAAAGCCACACAATTGGCTTATGAACATTTGGGGAAAAAGAAAAAGACTCTGAATTTGGGATTATAAGTATCGAAGACAAAAAAATACGAACAAAGTACGAACGGGGGTGGGGAGCGTCATCCCTAGGTATTGGGATTATGCGACCCGTGTACTGACAAGCAATATATTGACATAGCAACAACTCTGCCACCATCACATTAGAATATATGGTCATCGCCCTCCCCTTATACATATTTCTTTTCCTTTATTTTCTTGTTCTTGCAATTTTTGCGGCTTTTGTTTTGATTAATTTTTATCACATTGTTGGCAGTGGCACACTTACGGTCATGAGTTTTACGATTACTTTTTTTACTGCCACACTGACGGTTTTTACTCTGTACGAAACCTATCTTTTATTACAAGGTACCAACTGGCAAGAAACCATACCTCTCTTTAACTCCAATTGGATTACCAACCTGTTCCCGCCTTCGACGTTATAATATGCACCTCTCTTATTTTGTTCACCAAAAATCCTACGAACAAATTGAACATACGCTTCGTCGACATTGGGTAACGTTCATTCCCAGCATCATCATATTTTTGATTATGCTCGCGGTTCCTATTATTGTTTTTTTTCTTATTCAAAAATTATTTCCTAATCTTTTGACCGGGCCGATTTCTCAACCACTCACGGTTTTGTTCGGAAGCTCGTACGCACTCATGACCTATTTATTTTTTTACATTCAATTTATTGATTATTACCTTGACCTTTGGATTGTTACGAATGATCGAATTATTGATATTGAACAAAAAGGTCTTTTTGACCGGACCATTACTGAATTGGAATTATTTCAAATTCAAGATGTGACGAGCAGTGTAAAAGGATTATTTCCAACTATATTTCACTATGGTGATGTAACCGTAACAACGGCTTCATCCACACAATCAATTATTTTCCATGAAATTCCTAATCCTGATTTAGTTCGTCAAGAATTAATTCGTCTTGCTGAAGGTGACCGAAAATACCATCTTGGTAATGCTGTGGGAATCAAGACATAGCAATATGGAAATGATATTTTTGAGAAATGTTATACTCATAAAAAATTTTCTTATTATCTATATCGTAATCATTAATCTGATTACGTTTTTTTATTTTGGATGGGACAAATTACGTGCTGAATTTAACAAAAGACGTGTTTCAGAAAAAATTTTGTGGTGTTGTATGCTCTTGGGGGGTTCAGTAGGTGGTTTGGCTGGTATGTATTTTTTCCGACATAAAACTAAAAAACTTTCGTTTCAAACTGTCGTGGCCATAATATTTATGATTCAAATTTTGCTCACAATCTGGTGGTGGAATTGACTTTTTGTGGTTTCAGGGTACAATGATCCACTATGGACGTCGTTGTCCATGTCAGAAAGACACAAGAGGAGATTCCAAACAATGGATGTTGAGTTCGAGTTCAAGCCTGGTAAGCCCCTGGTCGTAACCGGAGAAGCCATGCGGACCATGTTCACTTCCAAGCACGCCACTGACTACCCAGAGACTCCCAAGGTCATCCTGGCCACGAGGCGTCGCAACGGCCGTGCGAGCTTCAGCCACCGTGGCAACTCCGGTCGGTCTCGTCAAACCTGGGGATGCCACATCTTCGTCCCCGCGGACGTCAAGGTGGGCGAGACCCTGGTGATCGAATGGGCCGAAGCCGGCGAACGTGGCACCTACAGTGCCTGCGCCAAGCGGCCCACCCCCATCGCCGACGCCACGTGAACAACGACACCCTCCTGTGGGAGGGCCGCGCATCTGTCGGCCCTCCCGAACCCCCCCACAAAAATTAGAATACCCAAAATAGCAACGAACCATGTTTTTGGTTGGTTGTTTTTTATATACTGGAATGATATATTTTCTCTGCGTTTCCAAAAACAGAACGCGATAGGAGATGGTAATGACAAAGTACCAGATGAGTAACGAGGACAAGAAGGCCCGAGAGATGAGGAAGGCTTCCAAGAAGGAAGGACGCCGCAAGAAAGAGCGGCGCCGATTCCGGGAGGCTGAACGAAAGCTCCCGACCAACGAGCGGAACGCCAAGCTCGACGCGCGCAGACGCTCGTCTGGCTACAAACCTCCCGCCCCTCGATCCCCTCGACGCTGGCTCTGAGCATCAGGGTGCGGGGGCACAACCTCGCACCCACCCCAATTAATAAAATTGTATGAAAGCTTCTGATCTATTCGTAAAAGCTCTTGAAAACGAAGGCGTTGAATATATTTTTGGTTTGCCTGGTGAAGAAAATTTGGATTTTGTTGAATCTCTGCGCACCTCAACCATTACACTAATTGTTACTCGACATGAACAAGCCGCTGGTTTTATGGCAGCAACCTATGGACGTTTGACCGGAAAAACCGGTGTATGTTTGTCCACACTCGGACCAGGCGCCACAAATTTTGTTACCGCGGCTGCCTATGCGCAATTAGGAGCCATGCCCATGCTCATGATCACGGGTCAAAAACCCATTAAAAAAAGTAAACAAGGTCATTTCCAAATTATTGACGTGGTAGGCATGATGCGGCCACTGACCAAATTCGCAAAACAAATCGTAAGTGCTCATTCCATTCCTTCAACAGTTCGCGAGGCTTTTCGTGTAGCCGAAGAAGAACGGCCAGGCGCAGTACATTTGGAATTACCCGAAGATATTGCGGCCGAAGATACTGACGCGTCGATTGTATCAATCAATAAAATCAGACGACCAATCCCCGAAGACAAGGCAATCGCACAGGCAATAACAATAATTCAAGCCGCTCAACATCCCCTAATTTTAATTGGTGCTGGCGCCAACCGAAAACTAGTTTCAAAAATGCTCAAAGAGTTCGTGGATAAAACAAGGATTCCTTTTTTCTGTACACAAATGGGTAAAGGCGTTATCGACGAACGTCACCCGCTCTATCTCGGTACTGCCGCGCTCTCTGCCAATGATTACCTCCATTGTGCCATTGATAAAGCTGATCTCATCATTAATGTTGGCCATGACGTTGTGGAAAAACCACCTTTTATCATGAAAGTGGGCGGACCAAAAGTAATTCATCTTAATTTTTTGAGTGCAAAAGTTGATGAAGTCTATTTTCCTGATTTAGAAGTCGTTGGCGACATCGGCAATGCTTTGTGGCAAATAAAAGAAAAAATAATTTCACAATCTCATTGGAATTTTGACTACTTTTTGAAAGTAAAAAAACAAATTGACAATCATTTAATCCGAGACGCTCATGATAACCGGTTCCCTATTATTCCTCAACGTATTGTCGAGGAAGTTCGAACTGCTATGCCCAGTGATGGTATTGTAACTTTGGATAATGGGATGTATAAATTATGGTTCGCGCGGTATTATCGTGCGTACGAACGCAATACTATTTTACTCGACAACGCTCTTGCCACTATGGGTGCTGGATTACCATCAGCCATGGCTGCAGCCCTTCTGTATCCAAACAAAAAAATTCTCAGTATTTGTGGTGATGGTGGTTTTATGATGAATTCACAAGAATTGGAAACTGCGTTACGTCTAAAATTAAACCTGACTGTTTTGATTTTAAATGATAGTGGTTATGGCATGATCAAATGGAAACAAGACGCCATGGGGCACGGAAAATTCGGTCTGGATTTTGGTAATCCGGACTTTGTGAAGTACGCCGAAGCGTATGGTGCGAACGGTTATCGTGTAGAAAAAATTGACGACCTAAAAAATAGAGTACAGCAATGTCTTAACCAACCAGGCATCAACATCATTGACGTGCCCATTGATTATTCAGAAAATGAACGTGTACTGACCCGAGAATTGGCAGAGAAAAAATGCGTTTCATAACTATGAAAATATCCGCAAAAATAACAATACAATTAATGATTGCTCTTGTAATTACCTTAACAATGTTTTCTCTATTCTTTTATGTTAATTTGCAAAAAATACGCCGAGGTTTTGTTATGTTTCCTTTTGAGTGTCCTCAACAAGGAAACATTCCCTGTCAACCAATTGGTTTAAAAATTCCGTACTATAATTTTTTTATTATTTTTATTCCTGTACTGGCACTACAAACAACAATATTCAAATGTTTCTCCAAAAAATAAATTATGTCTCTCATTTCAATAAATCCCACGACCAATGAAAAAATTTCAGAAATTTCTGAACTTAGCGCCGAACACATTCAAGCAAAATTAACCATTGCTGACGCAACATATCAAATGTGGCGCGAAACAAATTTTACAGAACGTGCGACTAAAATGAAACGACTGGCCGAAGTGCTTCGCACCAACACACAAAAATATGGAAAAATAATGACCCGGGAAATGGGCAAACCCCTCACAGCCGCACGAGCCGAAGTCGAAAAATGTGCCTGGGTCTGTGAGTACTATGCTGAAAATGCTGAAAAGTTTTTAAGCCCCGAATCAACAGAAAGTGATGCAAGCGAAAGTTTTGTGCGTTTTGACCCAATTGGTCCTGTACTTGCTGTCATGCCCTGGAATTTTCCTTTTTGGCAAGTTTACCGTTTTGCAGCTCCCGCAGTGATGGCTGGAAATGTTGGCCTTTTGAAGCATGCCTCAAATGTACAAGGTTGTGCAACAATGATTGAAGAATCATTTGCCTTGGCTGGTTTTGCCGAAGGCATTTTTCAAAATTTGGCGATTGGTTCATCTGCTGTGGAAAGTATCATTCGCGATCCTCGAGTTGCCGCGGTCACTCTCACCGGCAGTGAGTACGCGGGTCGAAAAGTTGCCGAAGTTGCCGGCGATGAAATTAAAAAAGTAGTGCTTGAATTAGGCGGCAGTGATCCGTTTATTGTTCTTGCTGATGCTGATGTAGCACGTGCCGCGGAAACTGCGGCAACAGCTCGTTTTCAAAATTGTGGTCAAAGCTGCATTGCAGCCAAACGTTTTATTGTTGTTGAAAGTGTTGCCACACAATTTATTGCATTATTTAAAATTGCCACAGAAAAATTAATCGTGGGTGATCCCATGGATGAAGAAACTAAAATCGGGCCAATGGTCAATGAAAAATCTTTGATTGAAATTTATGAACAAATTCAAGTTTCACTGAAAAAAGGCGCGCGCCTCATTCTTGGGGGTCAAAAAATTAATGCGGAAAATTTACCATCATCTTGTCACAATGGATTTTTTTTCGCACCAACTATTTTAGCTGACGTAAAACCCGGAATGCCCGCATATGACCAAGAAACGTTTGGTCCAGTAGCTGCAATCATTACGGTCCACGATGAAGCTGAGGCCATCCGGGTTGCCAATGACACTCCTTTTGGACTTGGTTCATCCTTATGGACAAATGATAGAGAAAAGGCAAAAAAAATCGCATCACAGATTAAAGCTGGTTCGGTTTTCATCAATGGTCTGGTCAAGTCCGACCCTCGGCTACCTTTTGGCGGAACAAAAAAATCTGGCATTGGCCGTGAACTTTCCGGGTATGGAATTCGAGAATTTGTGAATATAAAAACGGTGTGGATTCAATAGATATATGCTACAATCAAGACACACAAAAAAGGATTTTTTGTTTATGTATCCTGTAATATGAATTCCAAACTTACTGAATTAGCAACCTTAATTCGTCATCACATCCTCACCATGACCACGGCGGCCGGATCAGGTCATCCAACATCATCCTTATCAGCGACTGATCTCATGACTACCCTCATGTTTGGCGGATCATTTCACTATGACATTAAAAACCCAAATAATCCAAACAATGACCGTTTAATTTTTTCCAAAGGCCATGCGTCTCCATTATTTTACGCACTCTGGGCAGTGGCTGGCGGCATTCCTACCGAAGAATTAAATACCCTACGCAAGTTTGGTAGTCGTCTTGAAGGCCATCCAACCATGAAACTTCCCTTTACCGAGGCAGCTACTGGTTCGCTTGGACAAGGTCTTTCGATTGGTGTTGGTATGGCTATGAACGCCAAATACTTGGATAAATTACCCTACAAAACATACGTACTTCTCGGTGATAGTGAATTGGCCGAAGGTTCAAATTGGGAAGCTTTTGCTTGTGCTGCTCATTATAACCTTGATAATCTTATAGCCGTACTCGACGTCAACCGACTTGGACAGCGCGGTGAAACAATGTCTGGCCACCATCTTAACGTGTATAAAAAGAAAGCCGAAGCTTTTGGTTGGAATGCAATTGTTATTGATGGACACAACATCAAAAAAATAAAAGACGCCTTTGTGCGAGCACAAAAAACAAAAAAACAACCTACGATAATTATTGCCAAAACACTCAAGGGCAAAGGAATTTCGTTTATTGAAAACAAA
>JAHFIE010000043.1 GCA_023246565.1 Candidatus Magasanikiibacteriota bacterium | reverse complement strand
TGCGCGATCCTGCCATGACGCGTTTCACGTTAATATTACCAATTATATTCTTTTCATCAATGCATTTATCCAACAGACAATAAAGCATAAAAAAATTCGAAAAAATATTGTGTTACTTTCCACGGGCGCTGCTGTTTCACCACAGCCTGGCTTGGCAGTCTATTGCAGTACCAAAGCAGCCCTTGAAATGCTAGCGCAGTGTATCTTTGTGGAACAAAAAGATACAAAACACGTACGCGTCGCTGCTATCCGCCCTGGTGTTGTTGATACTCCGATGCAGGCGCGCATTCGTCGCAGTTCAGTCAAACAATTTCCCAAGGTAAAAAAATATCGTGAATTGGCTGCTACTGGTTTACTCGCTTCACCAGGCGCTGTGGCGGAAAAAATATACGCGTTCATTCGTGATGAAAATTTTGGCAGTGAACCAGTTATTTCTCTATGAAAAAATATACTGTTTTAATTACTGCTGTTGGCGGTGACATTGGTCAAAGTGTTCTCACCTCACTAAAACGTTCTTCATATAAGCTCAAAACTATTGGAACTGATTGTGATGATGAGACTGCTGGTTTATTTTTATGCGATTATGGTGAACGAGTACCCGCGGCTACCAAAGATCCGCAAGGGTATACACGAGCAATCACTGATATTTGTCAACGAGAAAAGGTTGATCTTGTTTTTGTATGTCATGAAGCTGAACAAAAACTTTTAGCGAAGCAGATGGAAACAATTAAACAAAAAACTCCTGCTCATTTTGTTGTTCAGCCTGATGCTGTTCTAGCATTGTGCATGGATAAAATGAAATGCTATCGTTTTTTGGAACAGCAAGGAATACGAGTACCGCAGACTGCATATACGACCGTAGGAATATCTTCTCTGATTAAAAAATTTGGTTTTCCTCTCATTGTGAAGTCACGACAGGGGAGTGGTTCTCGTGGTTTTCAGATCGTTAAAAATCGTGCAACTCTTGCAGCTGCTATAAAAAGTATCAAACAGCCCTTGGTTCAAGAATATATTACGAATAAATCTGATGAAGAATATACGGTTGGATTATTTTTAGATAATAATTCAGTCGTACTCGGCGCTATTCCCATGTTACGCAAGCTTCGCTTTGGTATGACGTGGCATGGCATTGTTGATGATTATTCTGATGTGGTTGCTGTTGCGCGACAAGCTGTCGAAGCAGTCAAAGCAATTGGTCCTTGTAATGTGCAACTCCGTCGTGATCAGTATAATCAACCTTGTGTTATTGAAATTAATGCTCGTATTTCCAGTTCAACCGCGTTTCGCGCTCATCTTGGTTTTAATGAAGCAGCAGCGTCTTTGATGTATTTTTTGGAACATAAAAAGCCCCATCTGCGGTTTAAAAAAGGCGTAGTCATGAAACGATGGGGTGAAGTAGTGATTCCAACTGTTGATTATACAACATTACAAACATCGGGTCGGATAAAAAATAAGCCGCGCCATCTATGAAACCTATAATTTTGTTTGATTGTCTCTGGACGCTCGTGTACAAAAAAGATTTGGCGAAAACTATTCAAAAATTTTTTCAGCACGTTCTCAAACGTCGCATTTCGATTACTACGATTGAACATGCGCTTTTCATACTCTATGAACGACGTAAATTTTCGCATCCACATTTTAAAAGTCCAACTGATCGTGTTGATTATTTTATCCAGTATAACCAAGAATTGGCAGCATTGCTCGGGATTACCTTACATTCTGAACAAGCTCGTGATCTTAATACCCGATTACGCACTCTATCGTACACGGTGTATTCTGATGTTAAACCTGCCTTGCGATCATGTAAAAAAGTCGGTTATCAATTGGGAGTAATTGCGAATTGGACTGAGACTCTTGAAGATGTTTTAACGCAAACACAACTTAAATATTTTTTTGATGGCATCTATTCTTCACAGAGCCTGAAAATTGCTAAACCAAATCCACGAATATTTACCAAAGCTTTGCGTTCCATTTCCCATGGCACAACATCCAAAATTTATTATGTTGGTGATGATTATGAATTGGATTGTGCCCCGGCACGGCAAGCTGGGCTTAATCCCATTCTTATTGACCGGATGGATCGATATACGAATGCTGCAGATTGTCCTCGTGTTCAGAAATTGACTGAGCTCTTTCAGTACATTCGTGAATAATATGCATGTTTTCGCTCAAGACAATTTTTCAATTCCTTCCATTACTTTTCGTCCAATGGATTTTTCCGAAGGTGAGCACTTTACTGAAGTTCTCAATCACTATTTTACGAACTATCGTGTTCAAAGCTGGTCACGTCTTAATCATCCAGAAATAAATTCAGTGAATTATAAAGTCGTCGTTGAATCTGATGGAGTAACCAAGAATATTCTTTTGCGTCAATATAAAAGTTTGTCGGATTATGAACAGATTGTATTCTATTTGAATACTATTGAAACATTGAGTACGTATGGAGTGCCCGTGACACAAACATTAAAAAGTCTGAATGGTGAAGCTGCTGTTCAGTTTGGCTCTGATGTTTTTGCTCTCTTTGTCTTTCTTGAAGGTGAATATTTTTCCCCTCGCGAAGATAATCTCACAGCCGTTGCCAAAGCTTTGGCTCAACTCCATAATGGTTTTGATCAATTACCACCTAATGTTGGCCGAACCATTGAACAGTATAGCCAACAAACAAACGTGTATTACAATATTGTTCGTGATTATTCAGTGAATGATTTTGAACAGATTCGTGCGAGCATTGAAACACAATCAGTCATAAGTTCTGATGAGGCTGAAATTCTTAAAAAAATCCTCGATTGGATTCTCACCGTGCGAACACTAAAAGAAAAGAAAAAAGAACTCGACGCTCTGCCTTCCGGTCTTATTCATTCTGACGTTCATCCGCATAATATTCTCATGGCTGGAAGTAATGTAAAAGCAATCGTAGATTTTGATGCTATGCGTATAAGTCAACGCGCTCGAGATGTGGGTATGGCATTGTATTGGTTTGGTCGACAATTACTTCTTGATAAAAATGATGAGGAAGCGCGCGAACAAGCTCCTAAAATTCGTGAACTTTTTTTGGAACAATACACGGATGTACGACAACTTTCTGCTGCAGAGTATGGTGCTATGCCATGGCTTGTTCGCGAAGAATATATAAAGAAGCTTTTATTGGTTTTGAAAGCCGTGTACCTTCAGCACAATGAGACCTGGAAAAAAGACCTGGGGAAGTTTATAATGGCTTTTGAAGAATTACCTTATTTTTGGCCGAAATGACCTATGAATCCGCTTGATTATCTCAAAGAATGTTCTGAATACATTCCTTCATGTTCGCAAACGCTCAGTAAAAATCCGGGTCAATATGTGATTGGGGTAACCCCTCCCTCTATACAACGCGCGCAAGGTGCTTATCTTTGGGATGGTAATGACAAAAAATATTTGGATTTATTATTGGCATTAGGCCCCATGATTTTTGGCTATGCGCATCCGCGAATTGATGCAAAAGTTAAAGAGCAAATTGACAATGGCACTATTTATTCTTTGCCTTCAGAACAAGAATTAGTTTTGGCAAAATTATTGCGTGAGGTTGTGCCGTGCGCTGAAATGAGTCGGTTTGTTTTAAATGGTAATGATGCCACGAGTGGCGCAATTCGATTGGCACGGCATATAACACGACGTGATCATGTAGCCAAATGTGGTTATCATGGTTGGCAAGATTGGAGTATTGGTACTAAAGAAGGAAGAAATGCTGGTGTTCCTGAAATTGTGAAAACATTGACGCATGATTTTGTTTACAATGATCCAGAATCTTTGGAAAAAATTTTTCATGATTATCCAGGGAAAATTGCTGCAGTAATTTTGGAACCGGTTTCAGCCGAAAAACCAGCTAATCAATTTTTGGAAAAGATACAAGAGATTGCTCACCGCAATGGTGCCATCCTTATTTTTGATGAAATGGTGACTGGATTTCGTTGGGCACTTGGTGGCGCGCAAGAATTTTTTGGTGTTGTTCCGGATATTGCTTGTTTTGGTAAAGCAGTGTCAAATGGTTATCCTATTGCGATTATTTCCGGGAAAGCTGAATATATGAAAAAAATGGATGAGGTATTCGTCTCCATGACGTTTGCCGGGTTCATTCCTGGTTTGGTCGCAGCTATTGAAACCATTCAGATGATGCGTGAGTTCGGCAATGTCCACACGCATATGCATGATCTGGGAAATTATTTTATTACTGAAGCGAATCATCTGAGCCAAACGCATGGTGCGCCGTTTGAGTTTATTGGCTATGGTCCGCACCCGGTCATGAAAATAAACGAGATTGATGATCATATGAATCGAGTCATTAAAACATTGGTGTATCAAGAAATGAATAAGGCTGGAATTTTATTTAGTTCTTCCTTGCTTATCGGCTATATTCATACCAAAGATGAAATCAACTATGTGCTCAAAACACTCGAAGATATCTTTATAAAAATAAAAGAGGTCGGCGACTACCAGCAATTGGCACAGTATCTTGAAGGTGAAATTGTATCTCCACGCACGGTTCGCGTGACTCAATAATCTATGATGTTTGATAAAGAAAAAATTACTACCATTATTTTTGACTGGAGTGGCGTGTGTTGCAAAGAAGGCGAACCATTCGCTTCTCTTGATTTACAAGAAAAATTATCCATGAATCCTGAGCAGATTGCCGATGAGGTTCGAGAAATTTATTATGGGTATTACAAAGGTAATTATAATCGTGATACTTTTTGGCGCGCGATTTTGGATCATTTTGGTCTACCCGAAGATAAACGTCTTAATCCAGAAACACTTTCGCATGCTTATCTGTCTTCGTACGCACCATATCCAGAAGTTTTAGAATTTATTGAAAAACTTAAAAAGAAGTATCAAATAGGATTACTCTCTAATTTAACCCCGGAAATGCGTGACCATATTCAAACAAGACATGTCATGAAACAGTATTTTGATGTTGAGGTGTATAGTTGTGATCCTGATGTTGCTGATATTAAACCAAATGCCCACGTTTATGAAATTATTTTAAAAAAAATGAAGACACAAGCATCAGCAACCTTGTTTGTGGATGATTCATTAAAAAATGTAGTCGCAGCCGAAGCTCTTGGTTTTCAAACAATACATTTTAAAAATGTTGCAGAGTTTTTACACGATATTGCTATTCTCCTTTAAAACACTATGAAATCTATTCTTATTATTGGTGGTGGATCAATTGGACAGCGCCATTTGCGCAATCTTTTGTCACTCGGTGAACGCAATATCATGCTTGTTGAAGTTAATCCTGAACGTGCGAATAAAATTGCTGCAGAACACGGCATTGAAACTGTTGGTTCGGTTGAAGAAGCTTGGCAAAAAAAATCTTTTGATATTGTTTTTGTTTGTTCACCATCGATTTTTCACAAAGAAAACGCATTAGCAGCGATTCACGCTGGTTGTAATATTTTTATTGAAAAACCATTATCGACTGATCTCGATGGTATCGATGCTCTTCTCCAACTCGTTCAAGAAAAAAAATTAATCTCCATGGTTGGTAGTAATTGGAAATTTTATCCCTTGTTTGTAACCATGAAAACATTACTCGCAGATGGGGCCATTGGTAAAGTTTTATCAGCTCGCTGTCAATGCGGCCAATATCTGCCGGATTGGCATCCTTGGGAAGATTATCGCCAGGGTTATAGTGCGAATAAAAAATTAGGTGGTGGCATTCTCCTTGATTCACACGAGTTTGATTATCTAACCTGGTTCATGGGTGATACGGTCAAAAAAATTGGATGTTTTAGTGGTACAACCAGTCAACTGGAAATTGATGTCGAAGACACTGCAGAAGTTATCCTCCAATTTACCAGTGGAGCAATTGCGGAGATTCATTTGGACTATACGCAAAGATTTCTTCAAAGGAATTTTGAATTTTTTGGTGAACATGGAACCCTACGATGGAATTTCTTGGATAAGAAAATTATTTTGCAACGTGTTGGAGAAGAAGTACAAGAATTTCCCATCGCGCCTGATTATGATTTAAATGATATGTATGTCAAAGAAATCCAGCACTTTTTGGATTGCGTAGAGCATCGTACCGAAACAATAAGTCCGATGTCAGCCGGTGCCAATGTTCTTAAATTGATTACTGCGGCAAAAGAGTCGGCCTCAATGAATACCATTATTTTTTTGTAATAGGGTAATGATATATTTCTAAAAATGGATACCAGGGTTCTTTCATGGGTGTCGATTTCGTCAAAA
Source organism: Candidatus Magasanikiibacteriota bacterium (assembly GCA_023246565.1). Taxonomy (GTDB): domain Bacteria; phylum Patescibacteriota; class Patescibacteriia; order Magasanikbacterales; family UBA922; genus 2-12-FULL-41-16. Next base: position 3,994 of record JAHFIE010000043.1, on the reverse strand, counting down.
AATATAGAATACGGGGATGGGGAGCGTCAGTTTTTCAAAAATGGAGTTTACGACAGTTTTTGAAAAACTTATGCGACCCGTGTACTGACGTACATTATATCGACGTAGCAACAACTCTGCCACCCTCTAACACAGTGCAAACTCATACATAGTAATTTTTTTCTTAAATTTATAATTCAAATATGCTCTTCCAACCAAACCGAACCCTCATTATCTGCGAAATGTCCCAAACCTACGAAGGATCGTACGAAGTCGCTCGTCGTTTGGTACAGGCTGCCATTGCAGCCAATGCTGATGCCATAAAATTTCAAGTTTTTGCGGCTGATGAATTGTCTACCACTGACTACAAACATTATGATCTTTTTAAACGACTAGAATTTACTGGTGAACAATGGGGAAATCTTATCAAACAAGCACACGACGGACATATTCTTGCTTTTGCTGATGTGTTTGGTCTTGCCAGTGCCCAAATACTCCTCGAGCAGGGGATTGATGGGTTTAAAATTCATTCAACTGATATTAAAAATACACCACTCTTGGAATATTTAGCCAAAACAAATAAACCACTTTTTCTCTCAACCGGGGGAAGTTATGAAGAAGAAATAAAAAAGGCATTGTCAGTTTTACAATCAAACAATGCTGCTGAAGTTATCCTCATGCATGGTTTTCAAAGTTATCCAACTTTGGTTGAACATACCAATTTGTACAAGATTAAAGCCTTGGCAACAACATTTAATCTCCCGGTTGGCTTTGCTGATCATATTGATGGAGATCATGATTTACGGTATGACCTGTGTACTATGGCCATGGGTATGGGAGTTCGTGTTCTTGAAAAACATATTACGCTTGAACGACTCCTTAAAATGGAAGATTATGAATCAGCCTTAAATCCAACTGATTTTAAAAAATTTGTTGAGCGTGTTCGGCAACTCGATCAAGCTTTTGGTCTTGAAACAACAACGGTTTCAGAATCTGAAACTGCGTATCGTCAGGTCACGAAAAAGCACCTTGTCGCAGGGCGAGATCTTGCAGAAGGCACTGTGATTACGGAAACTGTTATTGTTATGAAACGAACAGCCGAGACCTATGAATTTTTAGATCGGGACGCGATTTTAGGGAAGACTCTTACACAAGCTCTTAAACCGGATCAGGTTATTCGATTGGAATTTCTTAAATAAGTGCCCTATGAAACTTGTTTGTACCCTTGCTTGTCGCGTCCAGACAACACGGCTGTATGGAAAACCCTTGCAATTACTAAGTATCAAAGACAATATCAGTATTCTTGAATATCTTCTTGATCATCTCGCAGCAACATCAGAAATTGCTGAAACTGTTTTGGCAATCAGTACAGGAGAGGAAAATACACCATTTATTACCTTGGCCAAAAAACGTGGCCTACGTTATATCATTGGTGATGAACAAGACGTACTTGGTCGCCTAATTGCTGCAGGTGAATTGGCGCAGGCTGATATTGTATTTCGGGTGACCAGCGAGTGCCCTTATGTATATATGGAAGGATTACCGTGGTGTATTGAAGAACATACAAAACAAAAGGCATCACTTACCGCAATTCTTGGATTACCCGAGGGCGCTTATTTTGAACTCATTAATCTTCTTGATTTAAAAAAATCTCATGAAGAGGGCGAGTCACGACACCGCAGTGAACTCTGTACTCTCTATATTAATGAACATCCTGAATTATTTAAAATAAATACACTTACTCTAGGTGACGAGACGCTGAAACGTCCGGATATTCGATTAACCGTTGATTATCCTGAAGATCTCATTGTTGTCCGTGAAATCTATACTGCACTCAAAAAGACTCATGAATTTATTTCAATTAAAGAATGCATTGAATTTCTTGATAATCACCCGCAACTCAATGCTTTAAATAATTGGATTGATTCAGGGAAAGGAAGAATTTGGTAAGTTATCCACAGAAAATCTATTTTAAGGCTCTATTCTGTATAATTAGGAATAAAAAAGATGTATACTACTTTTATATTTAAAAATAAATAGATATGGAATTCGGAAAAAGTTCGTGGCTCGAAAAAAATGCCACGAGTCTGGTCTTAGTTTTAGGTTTGTTACTTGTTCTGCTCATTGGTTTATTGGTATATGGAGTCTTTAGCCGAGGATTCATGGAATCTGATGCTTCAAAGAATATTGGAAAAGAAACAGCATCAAATCAGCAGAACAGTACAGTTGATAAAATTGTTAAAGGATCAGCAACCAGTGATGAAACTGTTGAACCAAATGCTCCTCGTGTTCAAATAGTCAGCAATAATCCAAGCGTTGAGAGTTTAATCAATAAAGTTTTCAAACATGTATTTTTGCCCAGTGGTGATGTTCAGGTTCAGACTGTTGTAAAACCCGATGAATTACGAAAAGCCAACCCAGTTTTTTACCAATACGCACGGGAAGGAGATTACATATTGGTGTATAAGGATAGAGTTATCCTATACAACCCAGTAGCCGATAGAGTTATCGATATTTTGCATGTTGATGCTGTGGCTACTAAATAAATTTGTTTAATTAGTATTTTTATTTAATTTTATTATGACAACGTCGCTACAACAGCGCCTAAAAAGGTTATTATACCTTTTTACGGCTGGAACCATGGCTATAATGCCAGCCAGTTCGGCTTTGGCAGTGTCTACTTTGGGCAACAATGCCACAATCGGTGGTACCCTTTCAGTTACAGGAGCCTCTACACTCACGGGTGCTGCTAGTTTGGCAAGTACGCTCGGAGTCACAGGACTCACGACCCTAACAGGTGGTGTTATATCTGTAGCATCATCATCATTTGCTGCTGGATTAAACGTTGCAGGGGCTCTTAATGCCTCAAGTACATTCTTTGTAACCGGAGCAAGTACTCTTAGTGGTGCTGCTAGTTTAGCAAGTACGCTCGGAGTTACTGGCTTGACCACGCTTACCGGTGGATTCATCTCAGCAGCATCATCATCAGTGAGTGCTGGATTGAACGTTGCCGGAGCTCTTAATGCTTCAAGCACGTTATTTGTTGCCGGAGCAAGTACACTCACGGGTGCTGCTAGTTTAGGAAGTACACTTGGGATTACGGGGCTCACAACGCTTACTGGAGGATTTATCTCAGTAGCTTCATCATCATTTGCTGCAGGTTTGCAAGTAGCTGGTTCTTTAAGTGCTTCAGGAACATTAAATGTAGCTGGTGCTACTATCATGAATAGTACATTTGGTGCTGTTGGTCTTTCTACATTTGCCTCTGGCTTTGTTGCAAATGCATCATCATCAGTGAGTGCTGGATTGAACGTTGCCGGAGCTCTTAATGCATCCAGTACCTTGTTTGTTGCTAGTGCCACGTTATTGGCTGGTTCAGCAACATTATCCAGTACCCTTGATGTGACTGGTCTCGCAACCTTGGCCTCTGGTTTTGTTTCACAAGCTTCATCAACCGTTGTTGGTAACTTGAATGTAAAAAATATAACAGTTACATCAACCGTAGGATCATCAGTTAAATTCTATAATACTTTTGGTACTTCAACACTTTTGGTTACATCAAGTGCTCCTAATGTTGGAGGACGACTTATCTTGGGTCGACCAGATGGTGTCTGTGTAGAAATATACTTTAATCCAACATACGGAATGGTAAGTTCAACGGTCAGTTGTCCAGTTAATTAATGTGGTGAGATAATTATTTATTTCCTTTTCTCTTATGATGAGAAATCTAGCCTATTGGCTGGTAGCTCTAGTTTCCTTTCTCCCACTCTCACCACTGGTTGCGTTGGCTGCCTTTAATGACATAAATTCTGACGGTAGCGCTCGGCTTGAACTTACGAACGATAGTACGGTCTACACACTGGACTCTTCTACTAGAGTCCAGTCGATAACCGTAAACGCCAGTACTATTGAATTTGTGGTAAGTCCGGGTTCAATCATCTCAATTACGTCAAGTGATAGAAAAAACTTTAGCTACTCCAACACCACGTGTGGAACCGTGGAAACAAGTTGTTCA
>JAHFIE010000079.1 GCA_023246565.1 Candidatus Magasanikiibacteriota bacterium | reverse complement strand
TGCTAATGCTAATTATTCTTGACAGTAAACTACCTATGTCATACCGATTTACTCCGATATTGTAGTACACCTTATGAGGAACAGCAACTATTTGGTTAAACCAAAATTATATGCTAGGATACGAGGAATATAGCACTTTTTTATGGAAAAAATTCACGAAAAAACTGACATACTTATTCTCGGAGCTGGAATTGGCGGGTACGAAGCCTATCGCACACTAGCGAAAAAATTAAAACGGATACGGAGTCCTAAAATCATTACTGTTATTGACCAAAACAACTATTTCACCTTTACTCCCATGCTCCACGAGGCTGCAACAGGAGCAGTTGTGCCGTACCACTGTGCTATCCCCCTGCGATCAATCATCAAAGCCCCACACCGTTTCCTAAAAACCAGAGTCGAACATATTGATCCTGTTAAAAAAACAGTAACTACTGACGCTGGAAAAATTCAATATGATTATTGTGTTATGGCACTTGGTAGCCAAGTAAACTACTTTAATATACCTGGAGCGCGAGAACATACGTATCATGTACGTACGCTTTCAGGAGCACTTCGACTTCAGCGAGATTTTGTAAGTAATCTTGAAAAATGTACTAAAGAAATAAATCTAACTATTGTTGGTGGTGCTTTTACTGGTGTTGAAGTTGCCGGACAATTTAGTCACTTTGTAAAAACAGACATTGAAAAATTATACCCTGATAAAAAAGTTCATATTAGACTTATCCAATCAAATGAATTTCTCTTACCACAATTACCTCAAAAAATCCGCAAACATGTTGCCACCCGTTTGCGAAATGAAAATGTAGAAATCTACTTAAATTCAACCGTCAAAAAAGTCACTGCAGAATACCTTGAATTGGCCAATGGAGAAAAAATTCCGAGCGATATGAATATTTGGACTACAGGATTTGCGAATACAGCTGCTTGTTATTTGGACAAAGATTTTTGTGAACGCGAACGTGTCCCGGTCACCAGTAGATTACAACACCAAAAATTCACTCACCTTTACGCAGTCGGTGATATTGCCCTTGTTGTAGATCCAAACAATAATTCTTTTTACCCCCAACTCGGTGAAGCAGCTCATAAAGAAGGACAATATGTTGCCAAACACATTATTGCTGACATACAACATAAAAAGATATCTGAATTTCGATTCAAATCTTTTGGAACAATTATTCCTCTGGGGAGTTGGGATGCTGTCGCCATGATAGGACCATTCACGTTCTATGGTCCTATTGCTTGGTGGTTACGCCGAACAGCCTATCTTCTTTTTTTCCCCGGTCTCTTGCGTAAAATTAAAATAGCAATTGACTGGACCTTGCATAGTATTAGTCATCGCTATATAATAGACGTGGAAAATGAAATCTAATTTATTTAATTTTTTCCGTATGTGCATGTCAAAGGCAAAAGCATCTCAATGGGGCTACTGGGCGCTTCGTCTTACGGTTGGTTTATTGTTTGTTTACCATGGCTGGAGTAAATTAGCCAATATGGAAGGCACGATTGGTATGTTTACCAAGCTCGGTTTCCCTATGGCATCATTCTGGGCATGGTTAGTAGGTCTTGTTGAATTCCTTGGTGGTATTGCTGTAGTTTTGGGTTTTGCTACGCATATTGCCGCTCTACTCTTGGCAATCATCCTTGTTGTCGCTCTTGTCTCTGTCCACCGTGTCATGCCATTTCCAGCCGCTGAACTCCCTCTTGCCCTTCTTGGTGCCACACTTGCTCTTGTTTTCCTCGGTGGTGGTCCTTGCCAAGTATTTAAACCAAAGGGTTGTACTGGCAGTTGTTGTAAAGAAGCCGGTTCTTGTGGGTGTGGTGGTAAAAAAGACGGATGTTGTGAAAATAAAGAAATGAAAAAATAATTCTAGCAACGAGTAATTGATCTAATAAAAAAATCTCTCGATTAAACGGGGGATTTTTTTATTTAATCTCTCCCCACCGTTTACCGATCCCCACTTGTACTTCAACAGGCACCCGCAACTTAGCAACGGTTTCCATTTCTTTTTTTACCAAAGCCCCGAGTGCTTCTGCCTCATCTTCGGCAACTTCCAAAACAAGTTCATCATGCACTTGTAAAATTAACCTAGGACGATTTTTTGTTTCTTTTTTTCCAAAAAACTCTTCATTCATCTTTTCATAAACCGCAATCATTGCCATCTTCATCAAATCCGCTGCTGTACCCTGGATAGGCATATTAATTGCCATACGCTCAGCCGCACTCCGTAACTGATAATTCGACGACTCCAGTTCTGGAATATACCGACGTCTACCAAAGAGAGTCTCAACATATCCTTCTTTTTTAGCAAATGCCAATGTTTCATCAATATATGTTTTAACACCGGAAAATTCAGTGAAATACTTTTCAATAAATTCTTTTGCTTGCCATTGTGGTATTCCAGCTCGCCAAGCAAGGCCATAGGCTCCCATACCATACAAAACACCAAAATTAATTTCTTTAGCAGCATACCGCATTTCTTTGGTTACTTCATCAAGAGATATATGATGGATTGCCGCGGCCGTTGCTTTATGAACGTCAAGACCGTGTGCAAAAATCTCCATTAATTTTTTATCTTCAGCAAGCGAGGCAACGATGCGAAGTTCAATTTGAGAATAATCAGCAGCAACTAAAACATTCCCTGGTTCAGATACAAACGTATCACGAATTTTACGACCAATCTCAGTACGAATGGGAATATTTTGTAAATTAGGATCTGAACTTGATAATCGTCCTGTCGCGGCAACCGCTTGATTAAAACTTGTATGAATACGACCGGTTTTGACGTTAACTAGTTTTGGTAAGATATCGAGGTAGGTATTTTGCAATTTTGTTAATTCACGGTAATTTTCAATATATTCAATAATAGGATGTGAACCCCGTAGTTTTTCCAATTCTGAAGCTGCGGTTGAATACCCGGTCTTACCTTTTTTTATGCCGGGAATTTTCAGTCCTAATTTTTCATACAAAATATCACGAAGTTGAACTGACGAAGCAACATTAAATTCCTCACCAGCAACTTTCCAAATTTCTTTTGTTAATTTTTCAACTTCTTGTGATGCTTCACGAGATAATTCTTTTAATTTTTCCACATCAAGCGCCACTCCCTGCAATTCCATGTATGCCA
>JAHFIE010000078.1 GCA_023246565.1 Candidatus Magasanikiibacteriota bacterium | reverse complement strand
CCGGAGTCAATCCAAAGTAGCGCGCATCAGCATTGGCAATATCAATGGCGCGCCAAAAATCCAGGATAAATCTAAGGACGCTATAATAGCCCAAGATAATTACCGCGCGAAAACCAGGTTTAAAAATCTTATGACGAAAAAAATAAAGGCCGAAAGCTAATGGAATAAGACCAATAATTTCTAATAATGCCATATCCAACCGCGGTCCATCAGGAGTCATAATCGCCAATGGACACGTGGAATGCGCGCCTAGATGATCATGAATCATAAAACAACCAATCCGTCCAATGATCCACCCCGGAAGAGCTGCGAGTAAAAAAATATCCCCCAATTCACGAAGATTACTCTTATTTTTTTTGAAAAAATACCATGCCGAGAATCCAGCCCCAAAAAAACCACCGAATGAGGACATTCCTCCTTGCCAAATTTTTAAAATATCCAAGGGATGTGACCAAAAAAACAATGGTTCATAAAATACAACATGTCCGATGCGAGCCCCAACAAATCCCCAAATTATTATCCAAAAGGCACTATCTAAAATTTTTGATTGTTGAGGATTATCTTTGGTATTTTTTTTAATAAGCCAGAGACTGACATACATCCCTAAGGCAACAAAAAAACCCCAAACCTGAATGGGAATGGGGCCAAGATGGACGGTAGTATATTGAAACCAGGGAATCATACTTTTCCTTCTTGAGCACCAGCTGCTTTGTCAGCATCAATTGTATCATTTAATACTTTAAAAACACTTTCCTCACTATCAACAATTTGATACAGCTCATCATCCTCATCTGCAATAGTATCAACATCATGAACCAAGGTTTCTTTAATGAATCCATGGAGTGGTTGCCAAAATTTGTGATTCACGAGAATTACGGGCACTCGAGTCATTTTATGCGTTTGAATTAGAGTTAAAACTTCAAATAATTGATGTAGTGTACCAAAACCGCCTGGATAAAATACAAAAGCAGTGGTTGGTGTAGTAACAATAAGTTTTCGGGTAAAAGGAAAACTAAATTGAATTGATTTTGTTAAATATGCGTTCATAAGTGCTCGTCCCCGTACTTGCATGGAAATACCGACTGATTCCCCACCATGTTCATATGCTCCTCGATTTGCTGCTTCGGCAACGCCATTGTAACCACCAGTAATTACTGAATACCCTGCCTTCGCTGCCAAGCCTCCCAGCTCGTGCGCTGATCGATAATACGAACTATCTGATTTAATACCACGAGTTCCAAGAATTGTCATTGCTTTTTTAAAATCACTGACAAATTCAAAACCCTCTACGAGTTCGGACATGATACGAAAAATGCGCCAATCAACGCGTTCTTTATTTTTACCATAACGAGGATCCAATAAATAATTTGCTGTATGACGATCTTCTACTCCAGCTAAAATTTTCATGGCTTCAGCAGCTGTGTCCACAATGTGCCAACTATTTATACTCGCAAGTGGTGCGCCAATATGCGCTGAAAAATTTCTTAAAAATTCTATGAGTGGCTCCCAATAACTCTTTCCAACTAGGACTATGGGGATGGAATCCATAAGTCCAAGCTCAATAGAGTCAACAACTTCAAAAAATTCATCCATAGTACCAAACCCGCCCGGAAAATAGACAAAGGCATTGGCTGGTGATGTGAGCATCACCTTACGCGTAAAAAAATAATAAAATGATGTTGATTTCGTGACATAGGGATTAATCACCTGTTCGAAAGGTAATTGAATATTGAGACCAATAGAATCGCCCTTTGCTTCAAACGCACCACGATTTGCAGCTTCCATAATTCCTGGTCCACCACCAGTAATAACCGTAAAATTTTTTTCAGCAAGTAATTTACCCAATTCTTGAGCGATCTTATAATATTTACTGTCGTGATGAAATCGAGCTGATCCTAATACCGTAATTTCATTTTTTAATTTTGATAAAAATTCATAGCCTTCAACAAATTCTGACATGATACGAAAAATCCGCCATGGTTCGCGATAATCACCTTCACGAAGCGCATAACCAAAACTATGGGTACCTTGCTCATGCATTTTTTTTATGGTTTCTGGACGCATAGTCACCGATTAAAATAAGCTCATTATTCAAAAAAAACTTCAATTTTGATTAGACAAGACTGAGTTTTTCCAATTGATGTCCAACACGCAAAACCAAAGCATCACTAAGGCTTGGTCCAATAATCTGCAAACCAACCGGTAATTTACTCTTTGTATACCCTGCTGGAATTGAAAGTGAGGGCAAGCCAGCAACTGACGATGGACTGACAAAAACATCAGCAAGATACATTGCTAGAACATTTTCTGTTTTTGATCCAAAAGGAAAAGCTGGAAATGGTGAGGTGGGAGTTACGAGAAAATCAACATGGTGAAATACAGTTTCAAAATCCTGGCGTATTAAAGTTCTCACTTTTTGAGCCTGACGATAATACGCGTCATAATACCCAGCAGACAAGGCATACGTGCCAATCATAATACGACGTTTTACTTCAGTTGGTAGTCCTGCTGCACGTGACAAAGCATAGGTGTCATACAAATCTTCACCACCTGATCGCACACCATAGCGAATACCATCAAATCGAGCTAAATTTGAACTGTCTTCACTGGGAACAATAATGTAATAAACAGGAACAGCATATTTGGTATAGGGTAATGAGACGGGAAACAAAGTAACACCAAGATCTTGTAAAACATTAATTTTTTCTTCAACGAGAATTTTGGTTTCCTCATCCATACCTTGCATATCAAAATACTCTTTTGGCACACCGGCACGTAAACCTTTGATTGATCGTTTAATTTCTTCGGTAAATAGTGGTGCCTGATCTGACACGGTCGTAAGATCCAAAGGATCATAACCAGCCATTACTTCCATAAGTATGGCAACGTCTTCAACGGTCTTGGCAAGCGGCCCCACAACATCAAGTGAACTGGCCATGGGCATGATTCCAAACCGAGAATTACGACCATACGTTGGCCGAAACCCAACAATTCCACACAAAGCCGCTGGCTGTCGGATAGAACCACCGGTATCTTCACCTATGGAAAAAATACTACTATGATCTGCCACTGATGCTGCTGAACCACCACTCGATCCACCAGATACTTTGGTAAGATCATGAGGATTTTTTACTGGACC
>JAHFIE010000042.1:8793-10794 GCA_023246565.1 Candidatus Magasanikiibacteriota bacterium | reverse complement strand
GGAACAATCCGCCAACGGGATTCCGGTCCAGTTGCTCCTTCCCACCAACATGGACTCTCCAGATGAGTCTGATGCCAGAGCCTACACTGATTGGCTTGGTTGTCAGAGAAGCCTGGTCGTGATCTGCTACCTCAGCGTCGTATCAGACGCGCTCTTTGCAGACATCCCGAACGCGTTCTGTGCCGATCGGGTGATGGCTCAGGCACTCGTCAAAAGCATGTTCGCATCACAGTCTCCGCCTTCTTTGGTGTGAGCGCGAGGTCATCAATCCTCGCTACCCCTACTATCGTTTGTACATTGGTAAAAGCGATTGCGTGGTACTGAAATAGATATCCAATCAAACAAATCTACTTAATATCCACTTCGACATTATTACTGTATGAAGCACAGGTATTTTTTTTCATAACACAAACACGAAAATGTCGTTTGCCTTCAGGTCTATTTGACCAAATTTTTTCACGGTATGTTTCACCAAGAGTATACCAATCACTGGCTGTTTTCATGTCAGGATTATTCGTCTTTCCCATTAAGATTCGATATCCTTCAGCATCTTTGGTATCAACTTCAGGTACGCCAAATTGAATTTTAACTTCGCGATTGCCAAGCGCTGATGCCACGAGGGTTAAAGTTTTTACATTGGTTGGTGGTGCACTATTTTTTTGATTATCTGTTGCTGTGGATGATGAATTCGACGTAGTCTGGCTGCAGCCTGCACCCATAACCATGAGAGCGGTTGCCATGAGAAGAAGGGACTTCTTCATAAGGTGAAATAAAAAATAAAAAGAAGACAACAAAGGTATCATAACAAATATACCCTAGATATAGCAAAACCAGTTGTTGGAAAGTGATTGATTGACCCGGTCGGTCTTTTCCCTTATAATCTTTCTGTACACGTATATGCCCCCACTCCGGGGCGCTTTTCCTATTTATGCAAGATAAAATTATTATCCGCGGCGCGCGCGAACACAATTTAAAAAATATTTCTTTGGAACTCCCGCGCAATCAAATGATTGTGTTTACGGGTTTGTCTGGCTCGGGTAAATCAAGTTTGGCGTTTGATACGATTTTTGCCGAGGGGCAGCGGCGCTACATTGAAAGTCTGTCTGCGTACGCTCGACAATTTTTGGGCGGGATGCAGAAACCTGATGTCGATGAAATCGAGGGTCTTTCGCCAGCAATTTCCATTGACCAAAAAGCACATAGTGCTAATCCACGTTCTACAGTCGCGACCATTACGGAAATTTATGATTATCTTCGTGTTTTATTTGCGCGCATTGGAGAGCCCCATTGCCCGGTGTGCAGAACAAAAATTCAGAAGATGAGCGTGGATGAGATGATGGAAAAAATTAATGCAGGCATAAAAAAACATGAGACAGAAAAAAATAAAAAAAACGCGGGGGGAGAATTATTGATTTTTGCACCGGTGGTGCGTGGACGAAAAGGGGAGTATTACCAGATGCTCTATGATTTTTATAATTCCGGATTTCTGGAAGTGCGTATTGATGGAAAAATTAAAAGCTTGCGTGAGCGAATTACACTATCAAAGAACTTTAAGCACACGATTGAAGTGATGGTTGATCGTATACCAGCAATTAGTCTCGGCGAATTTTCAGATAACAAATACGCTGAAACACTGCAGAGATTGAACGAGGCCGTCGAGAGCGCAGTGCAACTTTCGAATGGTTTGTGTACGGTGCAATTTCCTGACAGGACTGAACAAATTTTTAGCACAGAATATTCTTGCCCCAATGACGGTTACAGTTTTCCGGAAATTGAACCTCGGTTGTTCAGTTTTAATAGTCCGTATGGTTATTGTACTGCCTGTACTGGTTTGGGGACAAAAGAATTATTTAGTGAAGAACTTTGTCCACAATGTAAGGGTAAGCGTCTCAATGATCATGCTTTGTCAGTAAAAATTGCAGACAAAAATATTTGGGAAGTAACCAGTATGATGATTGCGGACGCGCGTGAATTTTTCGCTGAAATTCAAATGGAATTACC
>JAHFIE010000042.1:6963-8783 GCA_023246565.1 Candidatus Magasanikiibacteriota bacterium | reverse complement strand
ACCCGCGCAACACATCGAAATAGCAACCGCGGTATTTCGCGAAATTTCCAGCCGTTTACAATTTATGTTTGATGTCGGACTTCATTATTTGACACTTAATCGCAAGGCAGGAACATTGTCCGGCGGGGAAGCACAACGCATTCGTTTGGCGTCACAAGTTGGTACACGTTTGGTGGGCGCGCTCTATGTCCTTGATGAACCGACCATTGGTTTGCACCAACGCGATAATGATCGCCTTGTTTCAACGCTTCGTAATTTATGTGATGTCGGCAATACCATTATTGTGGTCGAGCATGATGAAGATACGATTATGGTTAGTGATTGGATTGTGGATATTGGACCGGGCGCGGGGAAACACGGGGGAGAGGTTGTTTTTTCGGGCCCCCGTGAATTACTTCTCAATAAAATGAAAACGATTAAGCCTGTCATTCCGGCGAAAGCCGGAATCCAGAAGGGGGTTAGTATTATTGGCGATCCAGCAAAATCGTTGACCGGAAAATATTTACGCGGAGAATTAAAAGTCGCCATACCAGAGTCGCGTCGCAAAGTTGATTCCACAACACCAAAAATTAAAATTAAAGGCGCGCGCGAACATAATTTAAAAAACATCAACGTCGAAATTCCCTTGCGCAGATTTGTATGTTTGACCGGTGTTTCTGGTTCGGGCAAATCCACCTTGATGCACAGTATTTTGCATCGCGCCGTGTCCAACAAATTAAACCACACACGCTACACAGTCGGCGCACATGAAACACTTACCGGCCTCGAATATATTGATAAAATCGTTGTCATTGATCAAAGCCCAATCGGCCGCACGCCTCGGAGTAATCCTGCAACCTACACCAAAGCGTTTGATTATATTCGTGAAATTTTTGCCGAAACTCCGGAAGCCAAAATGCGTGGCTACAAATCCGGACGATTTAGTTTTAACGTTGAAGGTGGACGTTGTGAACATTGTGAGGGCAAAGGTATGATTGAAATTGAAATGCATTTTTTGCCCAGTGTCCATATTGTCTGCGAGATTTGTCGCGGCAAACGGTTTACTCAAGAAACATTACAAGTAAAGTATAATGGTAAAAATATTTCAGATGTCTTGGAAATGACCGTGGAAGACGCGGAAAAATTTTTTACTGATATTCCTTTTATCGCGGACAAATTGCAAATGTTAAATGCCGTTGGTCTTGAATATCTGACCCTCGGACAATCCGCCACCACGCTTTCGGGCGGCGAAGCCCAACGCATCAAACTTTCCAAAGAACTCGCGAAACGGGGGACGACAAAAACTTTATACTTGTTAGATGAACCAACCACTGGTTTGCACTACGACGACGTTCGCAAACTCATTGATGTTCTGCAAAAACTCGCGAGTCAGGGCAACACCGTAATGGTCATTGAGCACAATCTCGATGTCATCAAATGCGCGGACTGGATCATTGATCTTGGCCCCGAGGGCGGGGATAAGGGTGGAATGGTCGTGGCGACCGGCACACCGGAAGAAGTCTCGCGGAAAAGTGGGAGTGCGACCGGGGAGTATTTGAAAAGAGCTATTGGATAAGTTTTGTATTTTTTGTTATCTTTTAACGTAAGGAGGATTCTCATGAAAGTCATCATGGTTAAGAAGCGTCTCGCATCAGGTGAGGAATGTCGTCGGTGCCAAGAGGCCGAGGCTTTCCTGCGTGATAAGGGTTTATTTCTCAAGGTGGACGTGATTGTCTGGTTCGACGAGTCCGTGTCGGGCGATGAAGGTCACCGGTTGGCCGAACAGTATGGTGCTGAGCGGGCGCCGTTTTGGATCATCGAGCATCCGGGCAGAGAACCCG
>JAHFIE010000042.1:0-6953 GCA_023246565.1 Candidatus Magasanikiibacteriota bacterium | reverse complement strand
ATGATCCCTACTGTGATGAAGCTCTACAGACTTTTGTAGGAGGTATCATGAGGGACACTGGGGTTAGTAGTCTTGACCCCTCGTCCATATTCATTTTTAGATTTTTAGAAATAAATATTGACGATTTTTTTCTTGACACCCTTCCAAAATTTCATCTCATTTTTTTGATACAATAGGATAAGAGAGAATTTTATTCAAAAGAGCGCGCTTTTTATTTTATTATATGAAGGAGAAAAAAAGCCGGCTGGTGGATGCCAGCAAAGCCCTGTTTAAGGGTAAAGAAGTGCGGAGAATTATTTATAATAATGAATGGTGGTTTTCGGTTGTGGATATTTGTGATGTCTTGACCGGTAGCCCCGACCCGGGTGCATACTGGAGAAAGCTTAAACAAAGATTATTAGAAGATGAAGGAAGTCAGATCGTGACAAATTGTCACGGACTGAAATTAGAAGCTTCTGACGGCAAATATTATACTACCGACTGTGCTGATGTCGAAGGAATCTTCCGCATAATTCAATCAATCCCGAGTCCCAAAGCCGAGCCATTCAAACGCTGGCTTGCCAAAGTCGGGTTTGAGCGCCTCCAAGAAATGGAAAATCCTGAACTTGGCGCCAAACGCACTCGTATGTTTTACAAACTCAAAGGCTATCCCGAAGATTGGATTGAAAAGCGCATGCGGGGCATTGCGATTCGCGAGGAATTGACTGATGAATGGCAAAAGCGCGGCGCTGACGAAAAAAAAGATTATGAAATGCTGACCGCTATCTAAAAAATATTTACTATGTGGGCCTTTCTTGGAGAATTTATCGGTAGTATTGTTTGGTCAATTTTGTTATTGCCATTGAGTTTGATATTTTCTACTCCGCTAATTTTGATCATAAGTTTTCGAGGTAATAACGGTTATCTTAATTCTTTGAAAAAGAATTATAAGATTGTAATTGATTGGTGGAAGAAAAATAGTTAATGTTATGAAATTAAAAAATTGGTGGCAAATAAAAAAACCTTGGCTGCGTGGCGGGATTATTGGATTATTTGTTTGCGCATTCCTTTTTGTGTTTTATATTTTTTTATATTTTCCACTTGCTGAAAAAATTTATGGCGAAAGAAACAGTCCTGACAGTCTGTTGACAGTCCCATTCGCAACCGGCCATATGTTTCCATTTTTATCCGGTTTTATCGTACCGCATGGTTTTTTATGCGAGTTTTCCGAAACGATTTGTACTGGTTGGCAAGCAGAAAATACAGGCAGTGGCGAACCATGGCGATTGGAGTCTGGAGAATATGGGTATTGTATGAATAAAACAAAAGTCCCGACCACAGCGTGTGCTGATTTTTCCGAAAAAGTCGGTTTCTTTGGAATGACCGTACTTCTTTTTTTGGTGTACTTTACAGCCGGTGCTTTAGTAGGGTCTTTTATACAAAGACGGCGTCGATCCTAATTTATGAAATCTTCTGTTTTTTTATTTTAGTTGACTCGAAAAAACTATCGACTCACCGCGACCTTAATCCCCAGACCAATTAGAATGACACCAAATCCGCGTTCAACATAATGTTGCACGGACGAAAATTTTTGTTTAATGGCGCGATGCGATAATATCATGGCCACTGAACTGAACCAGACAAATGTCATAACTGACATTTCAATTCCGTATAAGAGTTGGATTGAATGTGGTGTAGTTTGATGAATTACTTGAGTAAACAAACTTAAGAAAAATAAGGTTGCTTTGGGGTTAAGAACATTGGTTAAATATCCCAAACGAACCGCGCGCCAAGGTGACAATTCTTTTTCTTTTTTCTCTATCGCAAGGTTATTCTCAGTTTCAGGATTCTTTTTTGTACGCAGTGATTTATATCCGATATAAATTAAATAGAAAGCCCCAATCCATTTAATAGTGGTGAACAATAGGATTGATTGCGCAATAATCAAACCAATACCAATGAGTGAATACAGTACATGCGTAAGAATGCCCAAGCCCAAGCCAACCGCAGTGTAGATACTGGTGCGCAGCGAATACATCAAACTATTGCGACTAATAAGCGCAAAGTCCGGTCCGGGTGACATAACTGCCAATAGATGAATGGCCGTAACGGTTAGTAATTCTGGTAAGTAGTTCATATAATTAAGATTTTTTATGATTTTGAAATCGTCCAATGAGTCGTGCAGTTTCTTGTTTCAAAAACTCAAATGACGGAATAATAAAGTATCGTGGCTGCATAAATGAATAATTGTAATCGGTCGCAATAACTTCATCAAGTACAAAGGGTCGAATGTCCGCATCAGTTTTGAACGCATTATTCATGTCTTCAATACCGGCCAAAAGTCCGGCACCAAATGCTTTTGGTTTTCCTTGCTCTTCAATCAAACCATATTCCAACGTAAACCAATACAAACGTTCAATCTGTTTGAGTTCTTCGTCATTGGCCGCATGCGCCGCTTGTCCAAGTAGCCGGCTAAACTCCACAAAATCCGCGTCAGCAAACGTGGGCGCGTGACCCAACAGTTCATGAATAATATCTGGCTCAGGCGTAAACGTAGGTCGCGAATGATGCCGAACATATTGCGTGCAAAACATGCGTTTGTCTGCGAGTGATACCAAAAACGAACGACTATCAACCAGGCCTTCAATCGGGCCCAAGCGCATCCCATTGAATCGACGAATGCGTTCACTCAAATCGCGCATTTGCGGGATACGATCTTTGGGAATTTCCAGAATTTTACGCGCGCGATTGTACATAGCACAGGCTCGCTCGGGATGTAATTCATCGAGCATTCCATACACTTCGCGCCAGGTGGCATGTTCTTCCTGAGTATATTCCAGTGTTGGCACAATATTCGGATTTTGGCGGTATTGTCTGGCGAGTCTGGCAATCATTTCGCGTCGTATGCGGTAATCCGGATCTTTGGCACCTGGATGATCCAGATCAAGGATTTGTAAAATATTTTTTGGCTCAGGAAGACTTTGATTTTGGACTATGTTATTTGATTCCATATAAAGGTATAAAATAAAAAATCCCGACGAGTCGGGATTTAGAATTATTAATGAAACTTAATAATACCATGTCGCCCGACTGGATAGGGAATAGAGACGATAGGTTTTCAAAAATTTGTGAGCATGATGCATATAAAGTTAGTTTAGACCATGATAAAATTCTTGTCAAATTACCTAGTTGCCGTTATGCTATGGCATATGGATCTTGCTAATATCGTCAAAAAAATTCCTGACACCCCCGGCATTTATTTGTACTACAATGCGGCCGGTGAGTTGGTGTACGTTGGAAAAGCCACGTCGCTCAAAAACCGCGTGTATAGTTATTTTGTTGGCAAACGCGACATCCGCCCCATTGAACAAATGTTGCACGAGGTCGCGGACATAAAATGGAAAATGACAGATTCGGTTTTGGAGGCCGTTATTTTGGAAGCAGTCTACATAAAAAAGTTTCAACCAAAGTATAATGTTTTAGGCAAGGATAATAAAAGTTGGAATTACATTACGATTAGCAATGATCCATATCCTATTGTGGGTACATTGCGGCAACATGAATTGGAACACTCAAAACTCAATCCGCCAGCTGCCGGACAAAACTCAAATGGACAACGTGAAAATCAAAACTTAAAATATGGCGGATATAAATATTTTTTTGGACCGTATCCGGGTTTGAATACACGCGAGGTAATGAAAATTCTGCGGCGGTTGTTTTATTTTTCCACCTGCCAAGTAAAAAACTCAAAGTTCAAAACTCAAAGTTCACCTGCCTTCGTTCTCTTGAACTACGGCGAGGCAAAGAAATTTGAACTTAAATCTCAAAACTTCAGTAAACCGTGTTTTTATTATCAGCTTGGTCAATGTTTGGGTGTTTGTACTGGTGAAATCTCACCACGTGACTACAGCAAAAAAGTTATTAAGCCACTGGTATTATTTTTGGAAGGAAAAAAACAGACGGTCATGCGCGCGATTGAGACTGATATGAAACAAGCGAGCAAAAATCAGGAATATGAAGAAGCGGCACGGTTGCGCAATCAACTGCGCGCGCTCGACCGCATTCAAGATGTGGCGCTCATTAATAAAGATTTTTTCAATTTCATTGACACGGAAAAATCCGAAACAAAAAATATTCGTGTGGAAGGTTATGACATTTCCAATCTTGGTTCAACCGGGAAAGTAGGAAGTATGGTGGTATTTAACGCCAATGGTCCACTCAAATCTCAGTATCGAAAATTTAAAATTCGTACGGTTATTGGACAAAGTGATGTTGATTGTCTTGATGAAATGATTCGCCGGCGTGTACAACATACTGAATGGCCATATCCAACCATTTTTTTGATTGATGGCGGTCCTCCCCAAGTCAATCGCGTTGTGAAAATTTTACAGGAATTATCAATCGAAATTCCAGTTGTTGGTATTGCCAAAGGTCAGGAGCGTAAACGCAATGATTTTTATTTTGGAAAAAAGGATCGAGCTGTGGTAGAGTGGGTGAGTCAACACCAAGCGCTGTTGATAAAGGTTCGTGACGAAGCACACCGTTTTGCGATTACGTACCAGCGTTCTCTTAGGAAATTAAAATAAAATAATATGTCCATCAAACCCGGCATCTATAAACACTATAAGGGAAATTTGTACCGCGTCCATAAGGTGGTAAAAAATTCCGAAGATTGGAATGGCTCAGGAATGGTTTTATATGAAGCTATTCATGATACCCCGCCTGAAGAAAAATTTATAGTTCGTCCAGCACACATGTTTACTGAAATGGTTGAGTGGGAAGGAAAAAGTGTGCCGCGTTTTGTTTGGGTAGGTGAAAATCTCGATGTCATCACCCCCCCCAGTCCAGCAGAGCCTGACAGTATGTTGAAGTTATTGCGTTTATTATCTCTTTTACAAATTACTAAACAACAACCTCTTACCGGTTATATAGCCGCTGGCATTAAATTATCAGAAATACCGACGTTAGCTGAACATCAATATGGAGCAGCGATGTCTGCTTTTTTAGTCTGTGACACAATTGTGCAGCGTGGTGGAAAGATTGATACTCAAAAAATTGTTTTAATGCTTTTGTTGCATGATCTTGGTGAATTGTTCGGAGGAGATATTTCTGGGCCACTTAATCGTCGTTTTCCTGAATTGCGTGAATATAAAGATAAGATTGGTGAACGAGCGGTACAGTTGTTAACTGAATTCGTATCGAATTTGGAACGAGAAAAAATTATTGCGTTGCATCATGAATTTGAAAAAGAAAACACTGATGAAAAATGGATAGCAAAAATTTTAGATCAAATGGATCACCAGTTTTTTTTGGAACATCATCATTATCGCCAACGTTTGACTGCTGAAAAACATGATTATCGCGATACGTTTGTGCATGATCATATTTACCAACTAGCAGAAAAAATTTCTGATCCTGCGGCTCGTGCGTTTTTTGAAGAGTTTTTTGCGGTTTTCAAAACAGATTTTTACGAACAAGGTTTTGTGGGAATTAATGAATTGATTTGATACAAAGATAAAACTGGGTCCAAACTACCATTTTTTTTGGTTAAACCTATTGACAGCTACTTCTGCCTGTGCTATTCTTTATTTAGAAACACTTGACGGTGTCGGGGTCCCGATGGGACGGACGTATAGCCCCTAGCTCTTCCAGAGCATTGGACGCACCAGAAGGTGTTTTTGTTTTATACATTGTTTTTAAATGTAAAGTACGATTACCGGTACGAACTTCCTCTACATAATAATAAATAGTGTCATTGAGTCTTTTTGTGTATTTAAAAGCATGCAGTCCCTGTTTTGTTTTTCCTTCATATCTAATAGTATTTGGATTTTTTAAAATAATATCAATTTTAGTAAAATCTTCGGGAACTAAGGGAATTTGGTCATATTTGTGTTTTCTTAATGTGTGATGCAGGGCATAATTGTCTACTCCGTGAGTAAATTCTTTCATATCTAAGCGAACAGTTTTTTGGATGAATTCAGCAATTTTATTGTCCACGGTACCAAGATTGATTTTTTCAACTTGGTACGGAGTCAGTTTTCTATTAGCTAAACGAACTACCAGAGTTCCTATTTCTTCTGTATTATAAGACAAATTAGCCCCTCCTTGTTTCATAAAATTTTTAAATAAAAAACTCCTGTGCGGAGTTACAAAAAATGATTTTGGCCCCCCTCCTAATATTTTAATTATATTAATGAAAAATAATTAAGTCACAAAAACCACCCCTAACCTCCTTAACATTCCAATAGTTTGGAATCTTAATTGGTTTTAGGTGGTTTTTTGTACACCCCTGTTTTGGGAAGGGGGCGACGGTCAAAGAACTTAGTATGGCTTACGTGGATCGAAGCGTCCCTTGACGAAATCGTCAATTGCAGCTGCGATCCAGATGGTGGATCCCACAATGAACAGAAGGAGGGGGATCCCCTGGAGAATACCGTAGATCGTGACGCCGATCCCGATAGTGGCAACGGCTAGGCTAGCGCCGAAATAAACCAGGTGAACAAGGCCGCCCAGACTGATCTTGCCTGCGCTGGGGTAACCCCAGTCTGGTTTGTGTTGCGGTCGCACGCAGCTCAACCAGAAGCCAAAACTACCAAGAAGAGCAGTACCGAACGCGAGGATCCAGTTGGTGGGAGCCAGACACTTCCAGACATGGCCGAACGCGACCCACACCAGACCCAGTCCGGCGATATCTCCCCAGGTCTGGGTAGAGAAGTCCTCCCAGTAGAGGAACTTCTGGTCGGTTCCCTTGATGATAGAATGTCGCGGCGGGATGCGTCCTCGGATCCGTTCCTCATCTTGGGTGAGGAATTGGAGGAGACACATCACAAGGTTGAAGAAGAACCACTTGAAAACGACGATGTAGGAAAGTTCCACGAGGTTCCTCCTGGTCTCAAGGTTGTGTTGAATGAACGACTGCGAAAACCTTAATGTACAATTTCATTTTTGTCAATCATTCTCTTTACTGGTAATAA
>JAHFIE010000041.1 GCA_023246565.1 Candidatus Magasanikiibacteriota bacterium | reverse complement strand
TGATGACTTGGTGCAGGAGGTTTTTCCCAAGGTTCATCTACACTTGCCGTCGTACGAGTACCGGGGCTTTAAGCTTGGTGCTTGGATTACCCGTGTCACGATCAATGCCTGTATCAACCATATCCGGAAACGGAAAAAGGAAACAGTTGATCAGGATGTAATCGAAGGCGCAGTTCAAACGAACTGGAGAGCGGAGATTGATTTCTTTGAATTCTCCCATTCGATTGAAGGAGTTCTCAGTCGGTTACCAGAATCACGTCGAGAGGTACTCATCCTCCGTGGTCAGGGTATGAATTATGCAGAGATCGCCGAAGAGCTTGGTATACCTGTCGGCACTGTGATGTCAAGGTTATTCCGAGCCAAACGCGACTTTAGACAAGAACAAGATCTACAACGAAATCCGAAGGAGAAAGAGATGGAAAAAAATAAGCCGACACGATCGGCTGATTACCGGGCAGCGCTCGTATTCCTCATCGAGATTCATTTCCGTGCTGAATGGATCACTGGGGGCATGGTCAACGCCATTTCCGGTATCCAGGAAATCACTGGCTTTAAGGTCTTTGATTTCATCAACACGGGCTTGAGACTGGGGCACTTCAGCTTGATCCCTGTTAAAAGAGGTAAGAATGGTGCGCCAAAATGGCGGATTAACCAAGGTAGTCCAGAGGTGAGGCAGATCGCCATGGAATGCGGCCTACTCACTGAAGAACCTGCCGAAGACACCGCTGTCGACGACGAACCCGAGGATACTAGCAAGCCCCAGATCACCAAGACGGTGAGAGTCTCTGGGAGCGAACACGCTACAACGGTTCTGACGACCATCATTGAGAACTTCGGAGTTGGTGTGATTTCCATGAAGAAACTCGCACGACTCCTTGAACTTCAGGATAAGAGATGGAAAATCCGCTACAACCTCGTCAACGTGACCACGGTGATGCGGAAGAATGGCATTCTCCTCAAGTGCAGAAAAGACGGCACACACGATCCGAATTCTCGTGGGTACGGACGACTGAATCCTGACCACCCCGAGGTTCAGGAACTTCTGCAAGTGCATCGTGCGAATTCTGGCGTCGTGCAGGTCATGCCTGTGTCTTTTCCGGATCAGGATCTCATTAGGGGTGAACTCGATAGTCTGACGATCAAACTTCAGAAGATCTGCACGCGTCGCAACACGATTGCGAACTCGATCAGTACTCTTCAGAAGGTTGATGCAGAGCTCGTCGAAGAATCGAAGCAGCACTAGGCGCGTACAGCTGAGCTCAACCAGCTTCTGGGGAAGCAATAACCCACCATTCGTTCTTTCCACCTGGTCATGCCTCAAGCGCTGACAATTTGCGTCGAATGTTCCGGCCTTCAAGTCGTCCTGTCCCATGAAACATTCGGCAATTCCTAAAAAACATCATCTAGAATGGTGTTTTTTATTTAGATAACTAGTTGAAAATCTAATCAAAATTAAACTATTCTTTTTGGCCTGCCAGATTACCGGACGGTCAAAAAGAATAGTTTAATTTTGATTTTTGAGTGAACGGGGAAACAAGATTCAATATCAAGAGTCCTAATTTATTGTATTTTAATAATGGTATACGCCACTTCTTTTTTATTTCCCAAACTAACGAGTATTTTTTCTCCTACTTTGTGTCCAATCAATGCTGCACCAATCGGGGAATTATGAGAAATAATCCCGCGTTGAGGGTCAGTCTCTGTTGAACCAAGAATTTGATAGTGTGTTTGTTTGTTCCCACATTTTACGGTTACGGTATGACCGATTTCTACTCGGTCAGTTTGGTGCGGTTGCGTAATTACTTCGCATCGTAGTAATTGATTTTCCAAAACTAAAATCGCGTTATTGAGTCCACGCAATTTCCCTTTGGCTAGTTGATACTCTACATTTTCTGAAAAATCTCCTAATTCTGCCAGTCGACTCACTTCAGCTGCTAATAGCGGACGATTTTTTTTAAGACGATTAAGTTTTTGGGTAAGTTCCTGATATTTACCTTCGGTCATAAGCGGGTCTGATGTTTTTTGGTTCTGTTGCTCTGCTTTTCGGTTGGTGGTTCGCATAGGGGTTATATTTTGTGTATGGTTTAGTATAGCATGTCTGCCCATTCCAAGCTCCTTGATTTTTTTAAGACCCCATGGTAGACTATTTCCGTCCAGTAATGGTAGATACTGGCATAGATTGTACCCTTCTACTTTGGTAGAGGATCTATTTTGAATTTTGAGTTTTTATATATGTCTCAAGACAACATGGTCAAATTTGAGTGTACTGAGTGCAAGACCGTCAATTATTTTTCACGTAAAAATAAAAAGACTCTCAAAAATCGTTTGGAATTACAAAAGTATTGTAAAGGTTGTGGTAAACACACTACGCATAAAGAAACCAAGTAATGACAGCAGCCCCCATGGGCTGTTTTCGTTACCAGCTTGCTAAATATTCTTTTTTTGGTAAAATGAGAGAATATTTTCTCAATTAATCTTTTTTGTCCTCGCACTATGTGGTTTTTTACAACATTGTATCATAGTCTCTTTGATATTGAATGGTTGCGTTCCATGCGGTCAAATTCCAAAGCTGCTTGGGGTTATGCTTCGATATTTATTGGGATCATTGCCATCATACATATTTTACCCATGGTATTATTTTTACTTCCTCGTGGTTTACATGATGTGGAGTCAGCACTCCAGAGTGAAGTACCGGAATTTACTGCAGAAGTAAAGAATGGTGTTTTGTCAGTAAATAATTTACCACAGCCGTTTATTCGTGAAGAAGTATCTGATGATATTACCCTTCGTCTCGTGATTGATACGGTGACGACAACGCCGCTTACGGTTCAATCTTTTATTAAAGAAAAAGATCGTGATATGGTGATTTTGGTCACCCGAAGCGCAGTAAGTTTATATGATGGTAGTGATGGTACGACTGATGTTGAACCGATTTCTGGTTCACCTGATTCAGTCTTTACCAAAGCAGATTTGGTAGCAATGTTTGCAAAAATAAAACAATTAGGTGTACCATTTATTCAGGTTATGGTAACAGTGGGCTTTACTTTATTGTCCTATGTTCTCAAGCTCATGTATTTGTTGATTTTAACGCTCATTATGTATGTAATTGTTCGTTTTAGAAAATTGTCCTGGTCATATCGTGAGCTTCTTACCGTTGGACTTTTTGCGCTTACGCTTCCTACGCTTATCCAATCTATTGGTCGTTGGCTCGCTATGCCGCTTAATCCACTTTATACTCTTGTATTTTTGTTTTTGATGTATACTGTTGTGACCGGAGAAAAACAAAATGCACAACCAGCAACACCACCGACACCACCAGCGGAATAATTAATTCTATTTCTATTAAATCAAGTCCTAACCCGGACTTGATTTTTTATTGCATTTTAAGTATTGTATTCACTACATGGGCGCGTGGTGAAATGGTATCACTAAGGTCTCCAAAACCTTCGTCGTCGGTCCGATTCCGACCGCGCCTGCATCGCCTCGCCGTAGCTTTAGCGAAGGCGGGGACAGTGGCTCAACAGAGCCACTTTTTTAATACTTAAAATTGACAGTTACTTTATTTCTACTATATACTTTATTTATATGACCAAAAAGAACATCATCTCCACCCTAAAAGCCTATCGAAAATCTTCTACGAAAAAACGTCAGGCTTATCTTCGTGATTTTACCGAGAAAATGATGTACCGTACGACTAAGACAGAGAATCCAGAAACCACGAGAGCTATGGTTAAAAAAGTACTGAATCGAATTGGTTAAATTATGACTAAGAAAAGGATTGGTGAAACGAATATCATGAAACCGTGTTTGGTATTATCCCACGTTCTCAGTTGATTCCTTTGGAAATAGAAGGCATCAAACGGGCGTGGGATTTTATAGTTAAAAAGAAAAGTCACGGTCGTATTCCATTCACAACGGCTTTCTTAAAAAAGGTTCACAAAATTGGTTTTGGTTGGATATTTCCAGAATTCGGTGGTAAGTTTCGAGCTATAGAAGTTAGAGTTTCTAAGCATGTGCCACCGAAATCTTATTTGGTGCCTCAATTGATGGAAGGCTTGATGAGAGACCTAAAAGTTCGTTTTCATCATTTGCCTAAAATTGATAGTGCACCTTCTTATTAGGTGGCATATTAACTATTTAATTAGACCATTTTTTTAATGCTCGCTCGTGGAAGGTGGAATTTTTATAAGGATATAACATCCTTGCAGATTAAACATTCTATACAAAGCAAAGATGCTTTGTATTTAAGGTATATTTTGGTAGTATTGATATATATGGATGAGATGATCAAAACATTATAGGGTGTAAATATAGGGAAAAAACGTCAGAAAAAAAATACACAATTTTATTGCTCACAACGGTCAAGTCTGTCGAAATAGATTAATTACATGTCAAATATTTTCGTTGAAATCGTTCTTATAATCGCCCTCATCATGTTGAATGGTTATTTTTCCATGTCTGAGATAGCGTTGCTTAGTGTGAAAAAAAGTCGACTGAAATATTTATCAAAACAGGGTAATATAAAAGCAAAAAACGCTTTGTTGTTAACGCGAAATTCTTCGGAGATGCTTTCTACCATACAAATAGGGATTACTACGATTGGTATTTTGGCGGGTGCATTTGGAGGGGCAACCGTTGCCGAACATTTAGAAATATACTTCATGAGATTTCCTTCTGTTTCTGCATACCGAGGTGCAATCAGTATCACCATCGTTGTCATCGTAATTACCTATGTATCATTAGTAATCGGTGAATTGGTACCAAAACAAATTGCCTTATCAAATCCTGAAAAAAGATCTCTAAAAGTCGCTGGAACTATAAAAATGATAATGAAAATTTCTACTCCTTTAGTAAAAATATTGAGTTCGTCAACACACGCACTACTAAGATTATTTCGTATTACTCCTCCTTTCGAACAAGTGGTTACTGAAGAAGAAATAAAACTTTTGATTGCCGAAGGTGCGGAAAGCGGAGTTTTTGAACGAGCTGAACAAAGAATGGTGGAGAGTATTTTCCATTTGGGAAATCGACCGATAAAGGATTTTATGACACCCTACGAAAAAGTTGTTTGGTTGGACATTAATGACTCCACAGATCAAATTAAAAAGAAAATAACAGGAAGTGATAAATCTGTTTTTCCCATGTGTGATGGAAGTATCGATAAAAATCTCGGCGCAATTGAAACAAAAGATGTCCTTGCCCATCTATTTGATACAGGTTTTGAAAATATGGATTTGAAATCACTCATCCAGCCTGTTATGCGTATCGATGCTACGGTTCCGTCACTGGTGGCAATTGAACGTTTAAAGAAATCGTCAATTAGCATCGTACTTATAACCGAAAAAGCATCGGATAACATTATTGGAATTATCAGCTTTCATGATATTCTTGAAGAAATCGTCGGAGAGTTTCAAAATGTATAATTATTCCCACTTTTTTTTATGAAAAAAATGATCGTGATACGAGGTCCTCTTGGGGTAGGGAAAACAACCGTCTCAAAACTATTAGCACAGAATCTCCAGGCGGAATATGTTTCAGTTGATACGATTTTAAACGATAACAATTTAGCGAATGATGAAACTATTTCTTTAGAAAGTTTTTTGAAAGTAAATAAAATAGTTTTAGAGTTGGCAAATAAGAGTGAAAAAAATTTTGTTGTTGATGGGAATTTTTATTATCAAGAACAAATTGATGACCTACAAAATAAATTTAAGAATGATATTCTTATTTTCACTTTAATCACTGATGTAGAAACGTGTATTGAAAGAGATTTCAAAAGAGAAAAAACCTATGGTGAAGATTCTGTTCGGTATGTGCATATGATTACGTCTCGGATTAAGTCAGGGTATGAGGTCGATACGAGTCGTTTGAAAGTACAAGAAACTGTTGAAAACATAATGATGTTACTCAAAAATTAAAAGTACTATGAAAGAGTTGTTTGACTAAGGTATGCATAGAAACGTTCGTCTTCTCACCTGGTTCAATTTTTTTAATGATTTTCGGCCATACAACCCCATTGCCATTATTTATTTTGTACAAGTAACCGGATCATTCGCTTTAGGTTTGGCAGTGTTTTCATTTCAGAGTATTGGCGCATTATTTTTTGAACTACCAACAGGAATCTTCTCTGACATCGTAGGTAGAAAGAAAACTATTATCTATGGCGCTCTCGCCAGTGTTTTTTCATTGTTATTTTTTGCTCTTGGTGACTCCTTTACTATGCTAGCTGTTGGTGGATTATTTGCTGGGCTCGCAGAATCATTGTTTAGTGGGAATAATGATGCATTTCTCTACGATACCCTTAATGAAGCTAATCAGAAGGAAGAATACGCTCATGTTTCTGGTCGAGTTCGTTCGATGTTCCAATTAGGTTTAGGTATATCTGCTCTTCTGGCGAGTGTGTTTACTGGTATTTCTTTAGCTTTTGTTATGTGGATTTCCATAATACCACAAATTATTTGTTTCTTCATTGCATTATTTTTTGTTGAACCTAAAGTCCATGCAGATAACGTCAGTGCCAATATTTTTGATCACTTAAAAGAAGCCCTGATGAAATTTAAGGAAAATTATAAACTACGAACGCTTAGTATTGTTTCTATGTTGGATTTCGGAATCGGAGAAACTATGCACCAATTTAGTCCAGCTTTTCTTGTAACTGTGTGGCCAGTTTGGGCACTGGGGATTGCCAGAACTTTATCCCATGCTTTTTGTTTTTTTGGGTTTAGGTATGCCGGCAAACTGATCAAAAAGTTTTTGGTATTTAGATCCTTAATTGGCGGATGGGTTGGTAGTCGCTTGTCCGTGATTGTGGCAGTAGTATTCCCATCTTTTCTCTCTCCAATTCTTATTTCTTTTGCCTCATTCTTTTTTGGGTTCAGAATAGTAGCGCTCGATACGCTTATGCAAAGAGAATTTACGGACAAACAACGGGCGACTATGGGTTCATTAAATCGCCTTGGTGCCAACATTGTCTTTGCTTTTTTTGCCTATGCATTTGGTACCTTTGCTGATTCGGTTGGTCCAGCAAAGGCTCTTTTGAGTGGGGAAATTATTTTGCTTTTTTTGGTTGGCTTTTATTGGAAACTCTATAAAAAATATTAAATGTAAGAATTCCGAGCATTACAGGCGAGGATGATATTCATGTATTGGGTGGAATGTATATCATAAGAAGTTAATTGTGGATAACCCCATTTGCCAACAATACCCCCCTAGGGTATAGTAGAGTCATTATGAAACCAATCCTCAAAACTAAACTTCTCAAACGCCTCAAGATCATTGAAGGTCAAATTCGTGGTCTCCAGGGAATGGTGGAAGGCGATAAATATTGCGTTGATATTATCACCCAAGCAAGTGCGGTCAAAAAAGCAGTCTCGAGTTTTGAAGACGCGATGCTGGAAAATCATTTGGGTACGCATGTAGTGGAGCAGATCAAGTCCGGCCAGCATGCCAAGGCTGTAACTGAAGTGATGAAAGTATATAAGTTATCCCAAAAAGACGGCTAATTTTCGATTGTCTATGGTTAAATCTCGACAAAAAATACTAAAAATTATTTCCGGGTTATTGACCGGCCTCATCTTCCTCGTGGCCGTCTTCATTTTTATCTGTCCCATGGGGAGTATATCAACGGCGGCTGTAGATTCATCACCGGGAATTTCGGCTCTATGCGCCGGTCATTCGACGGGGAGTACTTTACTAGGTGGGATGGGTACGACCTCGAATTGTTTTGGTTTTCATCTTTCCATAATCGAACAATTTACCAACGCCTTATTTGAAAAGGTAAACATATCCTTTCTTGTACTATTCGCAGTGTTTGGTACCTGCAGCTTGATTTTTCAAACGAGCTTATATGGCGCGTTACAACTGAGGTTTACACGGTTTCGAAAACACTTTTATGAGTATTTTAAAATTCGTCATCAGTCCAGAAAAAAATTTTTGGGATGGCTTTTATTTGTCAACAGCTACTCAATTTAAATAATAAAATTTTTCGTGGACTAATTTTATTATTTAAATTTCTATGAATAAAATTATCATTCCCATCCGCGGCATGCATTGCGCCTCCTGTGAATTGCTTATTGGCGAACAATTAAAAAAAGTTTCTGGCGCAACAGGAGTTCGTGTGAGTTACCGAAAAGCCGAAGCCGAGATTAGTTATGTTGGTACGCCCCCGAGTAATGAGGTTTTACGCCGTGCCATTCAAGAAGCCGGTTATGAAATCGGCACGCGACAAACATTGCCCTGGATTTCTCGGCAGAAAACAGATTACAAAGATTTGGCGCTGGCAGCAGTTATTCTCTACGTTATTTATTTGATTGGGAACAGCTGGCTTGGATTATTTGATGTTGGCGTGGATACGAAAAATACCGGCATTGCCATCGCGCTTTTGGTTGGCTTGGTAGCCGGTATATCAACCTGTATGGCCTTAATTGGTGGTTTGGTTTTAAGTTTGTCTGCTCGTCATGCTGAACGCCATCCCGAAGCCACGTCATTGCAAAAATTTCGCCCACACTTGTATTTCAACCTTGGTCGTATTCTTGGTTACACTGTATTCGGCGGACTCATTGGTCTCATCGGTCAAGCGTTTAAACCTTCTACAAATTTACTCGGTTGGCTTACCATCATTATCGGTGCGGTGATGGTATTCTTTGGTCTCAAACTCATTGAAATATTTCCAGTTCTTCGTGATAAGAGTATTACTTTGCCTTCGAGCATCGCGCGGTTTTTTGGCATCCATCAAGAAGTAAGAGAGTATAGCCATAAAAGCGCCATGGTGATGGGTGGCTTGACGTTCTTTTTGCCCTGCGGTTTTACCCAAGCCATGCAACTCTACGCAGTTTCCACAGGCAGTTTTTGGCAAGGAATGTTAATCATGGGTCTTTTCGCGCTCGGTACTGCGCCCGGACTGCTTGGTATTGGTGGCTTGACCTCAGTTGTAAAAGGGCGGAAAGCGCGAATATTCTTTATGATGGCCGGACTCGCGGTACTATTCTTTGGCTGGTACAACATTACAAACGGCAGTCGTTTAGTAAATGGCGGCACCGTAATCGCGCCCATGTCCGATGTTTCTAATCAATCATCATTCCAAATCGTACGCATGACCCAAAACGCTGGAGGATACAAACCTAATGTGTTGACTGTGGAAAAAGGTAGACCTGTTAAATGGATTATTAATTCTACCTCATCGTTTAGCTGCGCCTCCTCAATTGTCATGCCGAAATATGGTATCAGCAGATCGCTCAGTGCGGGTGAAAACGTCATTACCTTTACTCCCACCCAAGCCGGTGAAATTCCATTTTCATGTTCAATGGGAATGTATCGCGGCAAATTTATTGTCACTAATTAAACCATTGTATGGTAAACCAAAAATTTAGAATTACTAACTTAGATTGCGCGGCTTGTATTAAATTATCTACCATGGCGCTCAAAAAAATTTCAGGAGTGGGCGACGTAGTGATTGATCTCGCGACCGGTGTTGCCGAGATTACGAGCGATCATGAGGTCGCCTGGGAAGAAATTACTGGCGCGTTAAAAACCGTGGAAAAAACCGCGGATCAAATTACTTAATTTATTATATGGACAAAATTTTACTCAATATTACTGGCATGCATTGTGAGTCGTGTGAGAAAATAATCGGGATGGAATTACGTGAATTGCCGGGTGTAACCAATATTAAAATTAATGCTGAAGCTGGAACCGGTGAATTGGAAGTACCAAGTGAACTAGACAACACGATGATTGAAGCCGCGATTGTTAAGGCAGGGTATCAAGGTACGGTGGTGAGTCGTGTTAAAACCATCAACAAAAAAACTCCGTTCAAATTGAAAATTGAATTAACGGTCGAGGCTGACGGGCAGTCAGTTAATGTTACTGAATCTACGCCATCTATTTCGCGGAATGTTGTAATGCCTTCGGAAAAAATCAATGAAGAGCAAATACAGTTAGCGCTCTCTGGCATGCACTGCGCGTCGTGTGCCGGCCTCATTGAGCGAGGATTAAAAAAAGTTCCTGGTGTAAAAACCGCGAACGTCAATTTTGCGGCAGAAAAAGCGCGGGTAGTTTTTGATACTTCGCTCGCTACCGTCCCTCAATTAATTAATGCTGTGGAAAAAGCCGGGTACCAAGCCCGACTCGCGTCTGATGTTGACCCAGAGGCTGAACGCATGCAAAAGGAAATGGTGATAAAGAAGTATTGGTATAAATTTTTGTGGGGTTTGGGGTTGAGTTTGCCGATGTTGTACTTCATGCTTCTGGATTTCTTTTCTTTTTTGCCAACGCGCGCGTTCCTTATGCCGTACATTGGTATCATCTCGTTCATTCTTACTGTGCCCGTGCAATTTATTATTGGACTGGATTTTTACAAAGGCATGTGGTCGAGTTTGCGCATGAAGACGTTCAATATGGACAGTCTGATCGCGATTGGCACGAGTACAGCATTCTTTTACAGCTTGTGGCAATTCGTGGCTTATGGTATTCGCAGTCGTAGCATAATTGGCTTGGGCGGTGAAAAAATTCCCGAACTGTACTTTGAAACCGCCGCATTTCTGATTACGTTCGTTATTCTTGGTAAGTGGCTTGAGGCAAAAACCAAAGGGCGTACTTCGGACGCGATCAAAAAACTAATGGGGCTTCAAGCCAAAACCGCTCGAGTGATAAAAAATGGCGTGGCTGCCGACGTGCCGATTGAACAAGTTGTCGTCGGGGATATCATTGTGGTACGTCCTGGTGAAAAAGTTCCTGTTGATGGTGAAATTACCAAAGGACAATCAGCCGTCGACGAATCCATGATCAGTGGCGAAAGTATTCCCGTGGAAAAAAATATTGGTGATAAAGTTATCGGCGCGACGATAAATAAGCATGGCAGTTTTGAATTT
>JAHFIE010000040.1 GCA_023246565.1 Candidatus Magasanikiibacteriota bacterium | reverse complement strand
CATGTAGTCGATCCTACCACTGATCACACAAGATCACCCGCAACCCACTGAGGTTTCAAATCATTGAAATTTCAGTAGGAGGACGGGTGGTGTTTGTATTATTTTTTCTTGATTATTTGTTCACCGTTCACAACATCAACAGTGTATCCAGCTTTTCCAATCTCTTCGCGCAATCGGTCACTCTCTTCCCATTTTTTTTCTGCTCGTGCGATTAATCTTAAATCAAGTAATTTTTGAATTTCTGGAGAAATAGTCAGGGGTTCAGCGCTGGCATTGCTTCCTCCAAGCAAATCAAGACCAAAAATCTCATCCCAATGTTCCACTGTTTTCTGACTGATTTTTTTTGTTTTAGTATGTGACCATACAATTGCCAGAGCAGCTGGTATGTTCAAATCATCATTGATTGCTTCCAAAAATTCAGCTTCAGCAGTATTTTCCATCTCCTTTTCAAGAGTAGGGGGTAATTTTTGAATTTCTTTTTTTAAATTTTTTAAACCAGTCTGCGCTGCTTCAAGTGCTTCCCAACTAAATTGTAATTGCTTCCGATAATGAGCTTGTAGCAAAAAGTATCGGTAACTTAATGGTTCAATATTATGTTCAATAAGTGTTTGCAGGGTAATAAAATTATCGCCTGATTTAGCCATCTTGACGTTGGTTCTTGCTTCAGAATTATCCTCAATGACCAAATGTTCCCCGTGCAACCAATAATTTACCCAGGGTTTTTTACCGGTAACGCTTTCAGCTTGGGCAATTTCATTGGTATGATGAACTGGGATATGATCAATACCACCGCAATGAATATCAAATTGTTCGCCTAGATATTTAATACTCATGGCAGAACATTCAATGTGCCACCCGGGAAAACCTTTGCGACCAAAAGCATTCCATTCCATTTGACGAGGAGCTTGTCCCGAGTCTGCTCTTGGACTCCATTTCCAGAGTGCAAAATCATGAGGATTTTTTTTTTCTCGAATTTCAACGCGCGCTCCAGCTTTTAATTCCTGTTCATGAAGTCGTGCCAGTTTCCCATAGTCGGAAATTTTGGTGGTATCAAAATAAATTCCATCACTGGTTTCATAGGTTAAACCTTTGTCGATTAAGGTTTGTACCTGGGCAATTTGTTCGGGAATATGGTCAGTTGCTTTGCACCAAATGGTTGGCGGAAGAATGTTGAGAGTCTGAATATCTGATTGAAACGAGGCAGTGTACAACGCTGCAATATCCCAAGCAGTTTTTCCTTCGCGTTGAGCACCTTTTTCCATTTTATCTTCCCCCTGGTCTGCGTCATCAGTTAAGTGACCAACATCAGTGATATTCATGACATGGTTTACGGTGTAGCCATTATATTGGAGAACACGTTTTAGAATATCCTCAAATACATAAGTTCTAAGATTGCCTATGTGAGCATAATTATAGACAGTCGGGCCACATGTGTATAAACCTACGGAATTATTGACGCGAGGTGTAAAAGATTCTATTTTTTTGTTGAGCGTGTTATAGAATTCTAACATATGAGTATATAAACAAAGACCATTATTAATGATGATAGTACTATACTTAAGCTTATTTGAAAAGAATTGATTTTTTGCGTATACTTAATGAAGTCTTTATCCCTATATTTTTTTATGCACCATACTCCTCTAACCCATGTTAAACATCACCCCGACATACGTTGGATCATTGTTGTTACAGCTTTTGTTACTGCTGCTTTAGGACTCGTTGTTTCTTCGGTTTGGAACATTACCCGTCCGCTTCCTGGCGTGATGATGCGAGCTAATGAACAGACAACGTATTTGTACCAGCTCCAGACTCAAATCAATCAATTATCAACTATCAACGAAGCATTGCAAAAAGAAATTAAAAAACAAAATGAGATGATTGCTGCGCTTAAACTACAAATGGCTCAAGTAGCCACAGTGTCCACATCATCGAACCCCTAGATCATAATTACCTTATTTTATGACTCTTTTACTCCGTTGGGTAATTAATGCCGGCGCCCTTGTGCTTTTGGCCCGTCTTATCCCCGGCATAATCATCAATAGTTGGTATGCTGCCTTTATTGCTGCCTTGATATTGGGACTTATCAATGCTAGTATTCATCCGATTATTCTTGTCCTAACCTTACCCATTAATATTATTACTCTTGGTCTTTTTACCCTAGTTATTAATGGATTAATGTTTTGGTTTGCTGCCAGTATTGTTGATGGTTTTACCGTTGTTAATTTTCCTGCTGCATTTTGGGGAGCATTGCTCTTGAGTATTATCAGTTTTTGCACGAGTTTTTTACTAAAAAAATAATACTATGAAAGATTATTCTTCGCGCGCTCATCAAGGTAAAGTTGCCTTTCGAACACCGAGTCGATGGAAAGCAGGGCAGCCAGAAATGAATAAACGACGCCCAGATATCAAGCTTCGCGCCCACAAAGCCCAGCGTGGTAAAAATCCTCGTTGATTTTTTTTACTCTATGAAAATTTTGTCAGTTGGCGGTTCTATTATTATTCCCCAGACTGGGTTTAATTTGGATTTTTTAAAAAAATTTAGAGCCTTACTATTAAAAAGAGTCACCCAAGGAGAACGGTTTATTATCGTAACCGGTGGTGGTTCAATAGCTCGTACGTATCAAAATGGGGCACGATTATTGGGAAAACCAACAAATATTGATTTAGATTGGATTGGTATTCAAACCACGATATTGAATGCGCATTTCATGCGTGTATTATTTACCGGATATAGTTATGATGACGTTGTAGTAAACCCGCATAAGAAAATTAAAACAAAAAAACCAATTATTTTTGCTGGTGGTGAAAAACCTGGTTGTTCAACAGATTTGGATGCTGTTGATTTTGCCAAGACCTATGGTGCGAAAGAAATTTTAAATTTATCCAATATTGATTATGTCTTTGATAAAGACCCAAATAAATTTTCTGACGCACAACGAATTGAAGATATTGATTGGGAAACATTTCAGCGCGATGTCGTAGGTTATGTCTGGGATCCGGGAAAAAATGTACCGTTTGATCCAACCGCGAGCACCGCTGCTGCCAAATATAAGATAACGGTTTCCATTCTCAATGGAAATAATCTGAAAGAAGTTGGTAAAGCTCTTGATGGAAAGAAATTTAAAGGGACAAAAATTCATCCATAAAATTCAAAATAAAAAACCTTAGACCACCTTTTCTTATGATGGTATAAGGTTTTTCCTCCTTGATCTGTTCTTTGAGTGGTGTGGTCTGGTTCAGGGGTTGAAGTGCACCTTGTTGCCCTTGTTCTGTCGGAAGATTCCGATCCAGAAGGTGCGAGCGTAGGGCCGATGGGAGCTTCCGCCACGGTGACGAAGCTTGTCCCCAGGCTTCAGGATGATCGTCTCCCCGTCGTCAGTCGTGTCGTAGAGCTCGCCCTCGAGGGTCCAGATCAGTTCCCCCTCTTCGTCTGGCTCACCCAGATGTTCGTGGGCTTCGGCAGACGCATTCTCGATGGCTGCGAGGATGAGGAAGTCTCCGAGTGTTGAGCTTCCGTTCAGCTTCGCGAAGGCCACTCCGCCTTCTCCGATCACGTTCTCGTGCACGCGCCACTTGAGGCCGGGGAAGGCCTTCATTGCATCCGCAATGGACGCAATCGGGCTGTTGATCACTGCTTCGAGCATAGAACCATCTCCTTCATCAGTTTTTCTAACCTTTTGGGTTAGATATGGTTTTGTCTGAGTTCAATCAGGTGGGTAGTCGCAGCAGTCGCTACATCCATCCTCGAGGCTACCGGTTGACCACCACATGTAGGTGGTGCTCCCGCACCGGTAGCAGGGAATTCTGAATGAACCTTCCAGTCGCGCCTCCTTTGGCTTGGAGTCCACGGCCGGCACAGGTTTCGGCTTCTTGTGCCGAAAGAGGGAAATGAACCAATTAAACATCTGCTCCTCCTTTGACTTTTTGGTCAGCTATATTAATTCATGAGAAATTCATTCTGTCAACTTGAATTAAACTTAAAATTTGGCTACTGTACGGGTGTATGTCTGACACACAACTCATTAAGGACAAACTCGACATTGTTGAACTGATTGGCGAGTATGTTTCCCTGAAGCCAGCTGGCATAAACCACAAAGGATTATGTCCGTTTCATCATGAAAAATCACCATCATTTATGGTAAATCGTGAGCGTCAGAGCTGGCATTGTTTTGGATGTGGAAAGGGAGGAGATGTCTTTTCCTTTGTCCAAGAAATTGAAGGCATGGATTTTGTGGAGTCATTGAACTATTTAGCGAATCGTTCGGGCGTGCAACTTACTGATACAAAAATAAATCAAGCTGAAAGTAGTCAAAAAACTCGGATTAAAGATATTAATGCGGCAGCAGCTCGTTTTTATCATAATTTTTTGATGCAAATGGATTTGGCACGTCCGGCGCGTGAGTATCTTCAACAACGAGGAATAAAAGATGCGATCATTGAAGATTGGCAAATTGGGTATGTTCCGGATCAATGGGATTTATTGACAAAATATTTATTAAAAAAGAATTTTGCGATTGATGATCTTATTGCTGCTGGTCTCACGATAAAAAAAGATAATGCTGATGCTACAGGTCAGCGCGGGTATTATGATCGTTTTCGTGGCAGGATTATGTTTCCTCTTTGGGATATTCATGATAGTGTGGTTGGCTTTACCGGCAGAGTGCTCGTTGAAACCGAACATTCCGGAGGAAAATATGTTAATACTCCTCAAACCCTAGTCTATGATAAATCACGCGTAATTTTTGGCTTAAATAAAGCAAAAAAAGAAATTAAAGCCAAAAATTTGGTTGTTATGGTAGAAGGTCAAATGGATGTTATTGCTTGTCATCAAGCTGGCATGAAGAACGTTGTAGCCACGAGCGGAACAGCGTTAACAGATATGCAGATTGAATTATTAAAACGATATGCCACAAATTTGGCCATTGCTTTTGATGCTGATCAAGCTGGACAAGCTGCGGCAAAACGGGTAATTGATTTGGCGCGCGAAGCCGGGTGCGCGGTTCGAGTTATTCGTATTCCTGATGGTGCAGGAAAAGATCCGGATGAATGTTTACAAAAAAATCCAGAAGTGTGGCAGCATGCTGTTGCAAATGCGCAAGATGTTATGGAATGGTTATTGGAAAAATCTTTTTTTGGACGGGATCTGCACAATCCCCGTGATCGACAGACAATGGTCAATGAATTGTTAACCGAAGTTGTTCGTATTCCGTTTGCAGTAGAACGTGATCATTGGCTAAGAATTATTGCGAATCGTCTTGGAGAAGAAACATCAGTACTGCGTGAAAATCTACAGGAAATTAAACGTCTGGAAAAAATTCCCAAAAAACCAAGCCTTTCTTCTTCAGAAAAGCCAGTTACTCCGAATCAAGCAAACGCGCGATCAGCCACTGGAGATCGATTTGAACAACTTATGGAACGGCTTTTAATTTTGGTTCTACGGTATCCGGCAACTGCTCGATTTTTATTTTCCAGCCCTTCTGCTGTGGTTGAAGCTGCTTTCCTAGATAACTCCCGTTTATCCTCACTTTACGGATTCCTAAAAAACCAGTATACTCAAAATCAAGAAACTATAAGTATTGATGCGCTCCGCCATGCCCAATTTCGTGATAGTCAGTCGGAGAACATAGTCGAAGTCCTGCTCCTCAAAGGAGAATTGGATTTTTTTGGTTTAGGAGAGAAAGAGGCCCAAGATGAATTTAGAGTTTTACATGAAACTATTCTCTCTGGTCTAAGAAAAAAAATGATTCAAGAGATACAAGGAGAAATGAAATTGGCAGAGGAGGCAGGTGATACTGTTCGTTTGGAAGAGCTCTTGTCTTCA
The DNA here is from genome assembly GCA_023246565.1 of Candidatus Magasanikiibacteriota bacterium. GTDB lineage: Bacteria > Patescibacteriota > Patescibacteriia > Magasanikbacterales > UBA922 > 2-12-FULL-41-16. The sequence continues at coordinate 5,080 of JAHFIE010000040.1, read as the reverse complement.
TTTAAAAAATTAAGTAATTAATTTGTACTTTTTTTATTTTGACCATGTCCAAGAAAAAGCCCACAATTAAGCGCGTTCTGGCTAAAAAACCAGGACATCATATCAAAACCAGCAGTAAAACTGCTGTTTCCAAGAAAAGCCCTAAAAAGGCCATTTCTAAACCACATCAGCACGCAAAACAATCGCGGGCTCAGATTTTACAACGGCAGCAAGCAAAACGTCGGTCAACGCGTTTTTTGGCCAAGAGTAAGACTAATTTTAATCGTACTCCACAGACTCTTGAATCTGAAGATGGTCCTGTTGTTGAACCAAATCAGGATCAAATTCAGCGTCTGATTGAAAAAGGAAGAAACCGTGGTTTTTTAACAGAAAAAGAAGTTTTGGTTATTTTTCCTCGCTTGGAGCACTATATTCCAACCTACGAATTTTTTGTTAATTTGCTTGATAAAAACAGTATTTCTCTTGTTTCAGTTCAAGAAAATCTATTGGGCATGAATACAAGAAAAGATGAAATTGTAACCGGTCTCCAAGGTGAACAACCCGATGTTAATGAAGGATATTTTGATCTGGCGAGTATTGCGCAGGATTCCATTCAAATGTATTTGCGTGAAATCGGTAAAGTACCTCTTCTGAATATGGAGGAAGAAGTTTCCCTTGCCAAGCGTAAGGAACGTGGTGATAAAGACGCTGAACGAAAAATGATTGAAGCTAATTTACGTTTGGTTGTATCCATTGCAAAAAAATTTGTTGGTAAAAGTTTGTCACTTCTTGATTTAATCCAAGAAGGTAATATTGGACTTTTTCGTGCTGTTAAAAAATTTGATTATCGTAAAGGCTATAAATTTTCTACCTATGCAACGTGGTGGATACGTCAGGCTATAACGCGTGCTCTTGCTGATCATTCCCGTACCATTCGTATTCCGGTGCACATGGTGGAAACGATTAATCGTTTGCAGCAAGTTGAACGTCGGTTGTTGCAAGATCTGGGACGTGATCCAACACCAGAAGAAATTGCTGCTGAAATGGGCGAGGAATTGGACAAGGTGAAGCATATTATTAAAATTTCCCAGGATACGGTTTCTCTTGAGACTTCAGTAGGTGATGATGACGATGATGATTCTTCATTATCTGATTTTATTGAAGATGTTAAAAACATTAGTCCATCTGCCGCGGCTGGAGTTGAACTTTTGAAAGGTTATATTCAGGACGCTATTGAAGATTTGGCGCCTCGTGAACGAAAAATTTTAGAAATGCGGTTTGGTTTGGTTGATGGGGTAACCCACACGCTTGAAGAAGTTGGTAAAGAGTTTGGAGTTACTCGAGAACGTATTCGTCAGATTGAAGCTAAGGCACTGGATAAAATTAAGGAATTGGATGTGATTGCTAAATTAAGAGATTATTAATTTATACCTCTATGGGAGAATCTGAATCAATAAAAATTGTTAATCCAAGAACTAATGAAGAAGTTGATTATCCAAAAGATTTGATTACAAGAGGTCCTTCGCCAAAAGACTCAAACCCTATAAGGGCTGCACACCCAACACCTGACTTGGAAAAAAGTATTTCCATTCTTGATGATTCAGATGTGAGTGGTGAAAGAACACGTATAAAGTCCAAAGGACCAACAAGTTAAATCTCTTTTATTTAAGATTAATTAACTTTTTAAATATATGTCTGAATCAGAAGGTGAAAAATTTATTAAAATACTTAACCCAAAAACTAACGAGAGTCAAGATTTTCCTACGGAGAATATAAAAAAATTGGATACAGAACCATTTAAAGATAGTGATCGGCTTGATATGAATCAAATTGGAGTACGTGGTGCACACGAATTGGAACCATCTATTATGGATGTTGTGTCTGGGATAGGTACTACAAAAATAATTTTACGAGGAACAGGTCGTGTAAAACCAAAAAAAACGCAGATTAATTTTGGATTTTTGGAGTTTTTTTACAAAGAGTATCTATTGACAAACTAAATCATTTTGATAAAATATCCTACTCATTGGACAGTTATATTTGTATATCTGGGGTATAAATATTACTGCCCAATGGGCAAAGGAGAGTGTCATGAGTGGTCGTCGTCCTGCTGAGATCAATGGAAACGGATTCATCGGCTCGTACTTCGAGGTCACGAACCCTGAGGACGGCGCATTCGGGGAAGGTCCGACCCCTCGTACCTGCGATTACTGCTTCTTCCGCCACCGTCTGGGTCATCCCAAGGATCCTGACTGCATGGTGGCGGACAAGCGGCCGAAGCAGGACTTCGAGATCCCCGAGGATCAGACCATGCCCGAGCAGATTAACGGCTGGGAGGTAGGGAACTACTGTCCAACCTGGACACATCACGCGTGTGAGTGATCGTTCGATCTACGTGATCCTTCTATGATCCTCTCCGATTCTCGTCCCCCAGCACGTTCACAAGCAGACTGACTGGGGGACGAAAAAAATACCAAGAAAATAAAAAAAAGACTGAGAAGTCTTTTTTTGTTTCAAAATTTTTTTTAGAATCTTGCCTCTACACCTCGCCAATCTATTACGTGCCAAAACGCAGTTACATAATCTGCTCGTTTCACACCGTAATCGAGCATATAAGCATGTTCAAACACATCCATAACAAGAAGTGGTTTGGCACCGGCCAGATGGCCAACATCGTGTTCATTGATCCAAACATTAAATAATCGATCACCAGTCTCATCATACGCTAAAATTGCCCAGCCAATGCCACGCATAGTGGCAACAGCCTTAAAATCACGTTCCCAATTTGCTAGTGACCCGAATTCACTGATAATTTTTTGTGCAAGTTTGGAATTGGTGTCCATGGCTCCAGGTTCTTTACTCATGTTGTCAAAATAATACTCGTGCAAGCGCATGCCATTAAATTCCCAGCCAAAACGACGCGTTAATTCAGCATATTCTGGCGTATTGGTTTTTTCATCCTTAAGCAGGTCATCAAGAAGACCATTAAGTTTATTTGTATTCATGACATACCCTTGATACAGTGTAAAATGATTTTTAAGTAATTGGTCACTAAAACCAGGAGTTCCTAGAAGATGATCAAAATTTTTTGCTTCGTACATAGTAGCAATAGGTAAAATTTGAAAAGAATAACAAGACTTAAATCAAACTAATCATACGATAGTCGCCACCATTCGTCAATTTTACTAGTTATCCACATTGAGTGAGTATTCTCAATATGGTAAGCTATGGTTTACACTCTCTTTATTCATCCTATTCAGTTCTTATGGAAGAAACGAAGTCAAAAAGTGGTATTTTAGGTTTAATGTCACCAGGACAAGTATTTGCCCTCGGCTTAGGCGGTGGAATAATGGTTCTCTGTACTCTTGGTTTTTTAATTCTTCTTCCTTCAGTTCTAAAAGGAGGACTACTGGGTAACAGTAATAATCGACCATCATCAGATATTGATACCGTTGATTCAAATCAAGTCGGAAATGCTGGATCAGGTCCAAAATTATCTGATGTTGCAAAAGCTGTTGGTTTGGATTATGAAAAATTTAAAAGTTGTGTTTCAGCACAAAAATACGCCAGTAAAATTAGTGCTGATGAAACCGAAGCACAAGCAGCAGGTGCTCAAGGAACACCGTACACCGTTATTATCGGACCAAAAGGGGAGACAGTACCAATTAAAGGTGCGTACCCATTTGCTGTTCTCGATGGTGTTATAAAAAACATGCTTGGTCAAAAAGTTGATGCAGCAAATTTACCACCAGTAGAAAAAGTTAAAATTCGAGCTGCTGATGGTAGTAAAGAACCAATTCGTGGTAAAGCAAGCGCAAAGATTACTTTGGTTGAATATTCAGATCTTGAATGTCCTTTCTGTAAACAATTCCACAAAACCATGGAGCAGGTAATCCAAGCTTATCCTAACGATGTAAAATGGGTTTATCGCCATATGCCTCTTGATTCCTTGCATTCCAAAGCAAGAACCGAAGCTAACGCAACCGAGTGTGCGGGAGAACAAGGTAAATTTTGGGAGTTTACTGATAGTATCTTTAAAGTTACACCATCAAATGATGGTATGGATATTACCTTGTCATAAAAAATACCTTTTTTTAACAAAAAACTCCGTGAATACGCGGAGTTTTTTAAAACCTCAATTCTCTATAAAAATACAGAAAATAGTCAGTCGGACGAAGGGAGCTTCGTCCTTGTCCGCCCACTTTCATGTAGGCGTGTAAAGAGCGAGCAGATGACTCATGGGGTCGGCTTGAGCCGGGTGACGATCGCATCGAGCCAGACCTTCCATAGTCGCTTGGTAGCAACTCCGGTTCGGTCACACCGCAGGCAGTTGACCTTGTAGGAGGCGATCCACTTGTGGTGTTCGTACGCGATCCACTCGCCCTGTCCGTTGCACTGGGGACACTTCTCGGTCTCGCCCGTCTTCTGCTCCAGGTACCAGTAGAGCATTGAAAGTCCGAAGATCGTGAAGAAGATCCCGAAGACGACGACGATGCCCATGTTGAGGGCGGTACCATTGCCCGATTCCATGCCCATGAAGTCCTCCAAGTGTGTGTATTTTAATTATATCATAAATAAGAAGATTATAACGTGGCTATGCGGTTGAATATTTTAGAATCTAAGTTTTTCAATATAACCTTGACTTTTAGCTTAATTTAGATTATAAAACGTTCAACCGTTCGCAACCAAGGAGAGGTCAATGTACACGGTCGGAAGCGTCGCTCGTTTCATCATTAATTATCACCACATGATCGGTGGGGAAGCACCACAGATCCTTGCTCGTGCCTTTAACCGCGCTCAGGGCGGTGGTGCGATCATGTCGGGCGACATCGTCGAAGTTGTCGGTGGCAACGCCAACACTGTCGCCCTCTTCCAGGGCGTGATGGAGGACTACAGAGAGATGAAGCTGGGGCTGGCTGAGCTCAGTGGTCAGATGTCTCTCGACATCTTGGTCGTCCTCGCGATCTTCTTCGAGGGTAATCTCCCCTCCACCCTCGTGACGATTATCCAGGCTGAGGTGATCGACTCGAAGCAGTTCAACCTCACGCTTCGAGCTGAACTCAAGGGGCGAGGTATTGAGCTGGCGGATCACGTCCAGTTC
>JAHFIE010000039.1 GCA_023246565.1 Candidatus Magasanikiibacteriota bacterium | reverse complement strand
ATATGCCGGTTGGTGAACCTGGTGGACCAGATACAGAAATGTTTTGGGATTTTGGTGAATATCTTGGTTTGCACGAGGCATCTCAATGGAGCAAAGAACCGTGTCATGTTAATTGTGATTGCGGAAGATTTTTGGAAATCGGTAATAATGTTTTCATGCAATATCAACGAACTGAAACAGGATATGAATTGTTACCACAAAAAAATGTTGATTTTGGCGGCGGTCTTGAACGTTTAGCCGCTGCAGTACGGAACGATCGGGATGTTTTTATGATTGATATTTTTACTCCCCTAAAAACACTCCTTGAACATGCTTCGGGTAAAAAATACACGGATAATGATCCGACAATTACCAAAGCCTTCCGCGTGATTCTTGATCATATTCGAGCTGCTACTTTTTTGATTGCAGATAATGCTATTCCCAGCAATAAGGACCAAGGATACTTTACTCGCCGTCTTATACGGCGCGCAGTTCGTTTTGCGCATCATCTTGGAATAAAAAATAATTTTTGCGCGTCAATTGCCGAAGCGGTTATTGAAGGTTACCGTGAAGCTTATCCCAAACTGCTTGAACAGAAAAAATTGGTTCTTAGTGAACTTGAGAAAGAAGAAATAAAATTTAAACGAACTATTGATCAGGGTATTAAAAAGTTTAATGAACTCTTGAAAGAGCATCCTACCAATACAATCTTATCAACCGAAGATGTTTTTGATCTGTATCAATCCTATGGTTTCCCCTTTGAAATTACCCAGGAATTAGCTATTGAGCATGGACGGAACGTTGACGAACAGCAATTTCGAATAAAAGTAAAACAGCATCAAGAAGAATCCCGAGCAGGATCAGAACAAAAATTTAAAGGTGGACTTATTGACCATAGTGATATGAGTGTAAAATACCACACAGCAACACATCTGCTTCATGCTGCTGTTCTTAAAATTTTAGGCTCACACGCAGTGCAAAAAGGCAGTAATATAACTCCGGAGCGTCTACGTTTTGATTTTGCTCATAATGAAAAATTAACTACTGAAGAAATTCAAGCAGTTGAAAATCTGGTAAATGCCGCGATTACTCGTGATTATCCTGTTTCATTTCAAATTATTCCGGTTGCTGAAGCAAAGGCAAAACAAGCAATTGGTCTCTTTGCAGGTAAATATGAAGAAATGGTAAAGGTCTACACGGTTGGTGATCCTGAGGGTTTGCCGGTTGCAGATCCTAATGCCCCCACGTTTAGCCGTGAATTTTGTGGCGGACCACATGTTCCCCACACGGGTGTTATTGGTCATTTTAAAATTATGAAAGAAGAAGCTGTGAGTGCTGGAGTACGTCGTATCAAAGCAATTGTAGAATAATAGTATTATGGTATTTTCATCAACATTGAATACGACCCGCGCCATGGTAGAAATGCTCGTCAGAAAGGCATGGAATCATCGGCGTGAATTTGCAAAATATTTTCTTACGGGTATCAGTGCTTTTATTGTTGATATAGGATCTTTGTTTGTTCTTAAAAAAATATTTGGTCTGAACCAAGTGACCGCAGTCGCGATGTACCAACCAATTGTAATTCTCTATGTTTTTTTTCTGAATAAGCGGTGGTCTTTTCAAGTAGCTGGCCAAACACACCGACAATTGATTAAATTTATTCTTTTGGCCATAATTAATTATATAATTTCGATTGCTTGGATGTGGCTTCTATCGCATGAATGGGGAGTGCACTACCAGATTGCTCGAGTTAGCAATATTATTTTGTCAGTAAGTTGGAATTTTCTGGCGTATAAATATTGGGTTTATCGTTGAATTGTGCATAAAGTATAAAAATGGCTTAAATAAGCAAAATTTTTTTGAAGATTATCCATACATTTACTCTTGACAGCCTTTAATCATTACCCTATACTAGGGCAGTAAATTTCTTGACATGAGCAAATCGGATCAATTAGAAGTACGTGGTAAGATTGACGAAGTCTTACCCGGTGCCAAGTTTCGGGTCGTTTTAGAAAACGGCCATGAAGTAATCGCGCACTTGTCAGGAAAAATGCGCGTTAATAATATTCGTCTTGGAGTAGGGGATGATGTAAAAGTAGAAATGACCCCCTATGACCTTACCAAAGGACGGATAACGTATCGATTTTAGCTGATTCTTAAATACAAAGTTCATCAACCAGTGCGGTGTAGCTGATTGCTAGTGGTCTCTAAGGTGAGACAAGGCAAAGATCAGCGTCGATATCGCGGCAGTGGTTGATGTTTTTTTGCACTTATTGAGCACCAAGTATGAAAGTCAAAGCCTCAGTTAAAACCCGTTGTAAAAATTGTAAAGTTGTTCGACGCCAAGGAGTTGTCTGTATTATTTGTGAAAATCCTCGTCATAAACAGCGTCAGGGCACGAAACAACGTCGTTACGCAGCATAATACCTCATACCAAAGTAATTATACTAAAAACTCGATATATGCGTTTAGCTGGAGTAACTATTCCCAAAGAAAAACATATTGAAATTGCCTTGACCTATGTCTACGGTATTGGTCAGATGACAGCAAAAAATATTTTAGTGGTTTCAAAAATTGATCCTACGAAACGAGTAAAGGATTTAACTGAAGCAGAGGAAGATTTGATTCGTAACATTGTTGAAAAACAACATACGACTGAAGGTGATCTTCGCCGTCAAATCCAAGCCAATATAAAACGATTGAAAGATATAAAATGTTTCCGTGGTGTGCGTCATATGCGTCATTTACCAAGCCGAGGGCAACGCACCAAAACCAATTCACGAACCGTACGTGGTAATAAGCGAAATTTGGCACCGAGTGGTAAAAAACCATCAGCTCAAAAGACCTAGTTGATAATAGTATTCCTCCATTCTATTTTATATGGCAGAGAAAAAGATCATTAAGAAAAAAAAGGTTATCAAAGTAATCACCCATGGCCGTGCATATATTCAAGCAACCTTTAATAATACGATTGTTAGTATTACTGATGGAAATGGTGATGTTATTGGTTGGGCAAGTGCTGGTGGTACTGGTTTTAAAGGACCAAAAAAATCAACGCCGTATGCTGCAAGCATGGTGGTGAAAAAAGTTCTGGATATGGTGAAAGAATATGGTATAAAGGAAGTTAATGTATTAGTCAAAGGAATTGGTGGAGGACGAGAAGGCGCTATTCGGGCATTTAACACCAATGGCGTACAAGTACTTTCGGTTAAAGATATTACTCCAGTACCACACAATGGTTGCCGACCACCAAAGCGTCGACGCGTATAATCAAAAAATAATTTTATATAATCTTGATTAACATCAGATATCCACGATAATTCGTTGAACGTATGGGAAGATACACTGGTCCAAAAAATAAAATTGCTCGTCGCTTCGGTATTAACCTTGGTCTTAAAACGAATCCAAGTAAAGTTGCTCGTCGACTTGGTCAAATGCCTGGCGTACACGGCCCTCATAGACGTCCAAAGGCTGCCTCTAGTTTTGGTCGCCAATTAATTGAAAAACAAAAGGCTAAATTTATCTATGGTATTCGTGAGCGTCAATTACGTCGGTATGTAACCGAAGCTACTCGGGTACGGGGCAATTCAGGAACCATGTTACAACAATTGCTCGAAACTCGTCTTGATAATGTTATTTATCGCTTGGGATTTGCTGGAACTCGCGCGCAAGCACGACAAATGGTCGGTCATGGCATGTTTACTTTAAATGGCAAAAAAATGGATATCCCATCACATACTGTTCGTGTTGGTGATGCTATTGGAGTAAAAGCAAATAAGCTTAAAAAGAAATTGTTTGATGGCATGATGGAAAAATTAGAAAATACGACAACAACACCTTCGTGGTTGGCTCTTGAACCAAAAAATTTAACCGGTAAAGTCGTAAGTCTACCAAAAAATGATGATATGGAGCATTTATTTGATGTGACCTATATCATTGAATATTTTTCCACTCGATAATTTTTTTTTAACTTTTAGTATACCTTAACCTAAACCTGTCTATGGAACATATTCTCCTTCCCTCGACCATAGAATTTCAGGAGACTGACAACAAAAATGTCGGCAAACTTATCTTATCTCCTTGTCATCAAGGATATGGCACCACGCTTGGTAATGCTCTTCGACGCGTACTTCTTTCATCAATTCCTGGAGCAGCCGTAGAGGCCGTAAAAATTGAAGGCGTTGACCATGAATTTTCGGGTCATGCTGGTGTTCTCGAAGATGCAGTACAAATTATTTTGAATTTAAAGCAATTGGCTATTAAACTTCACACTGACGGTCCAGTAAAATTGGAACTAAAGAAAAAAGGTCTTGGCGATGTTACTGCAGCTGATTTTGAAAAAAATGCTGACGTTGAAATTATTAATCCTGAATTGAAAATTGCTACTATCACTGATGCCAAAACAAACTTTGTTATGGAAGTTATTGTTGGAAAAGGTCTTGGGTATGTTCCAGCATCAGAAAAAAGTAGTAAAAATCTTGATTTGGGAACCATGTTGGTTGACTCGTTCTACTCTGCAGTTCATGATGTTGGTTATGATGTTGAAAATACTCGTGTTGGAGACATTACTGATTACGAAAAGCTCACCTTAACGATTGAAACCAATGGTACTATCTCTCCCCGTGATGCAGTAAATGAAGCGACTGATATACTGATGAAACATTTTACCAGTATTTTGGACACGACTAAGAACTAAGAATTTTATGAGGCACCAAAAGAAAAATATTAAACTTGGTCGAGAACGTGGTCCACGCATTGCCTTGCTTCGTGGTCTCGCAGAAAGCTTAATATTGAGTGAAGGAATTACAACCACAAAAGCCAAAGCAAAAGCTGTTCGATCTTTGGTTGAACCACTCGTAACAAAAGCAAAAAAAGGCCGTACCGTAGATCTGGAAAATATTACGAAGGTTTTGTACACAGGTAAGGCAATCAAAAAATTAACCAAAGATTTAGCGCCACGCTATACTGAACGTCGTGGTGGTTATACCAGAATTATTAAATTGGGAAACCGTTTTAATGATAGTGCTGAAATGGTACGTATTGAATTTGTTTAATTACCGATAGTATGCAACAAAAAAATACCATAGAAATTGATGCTGAAGGACGAGCTGTTGGGCGTGTGGCTTCTGAAGTAGCCAAGATTTTACAAGGAAAGCATGTGCCAACCTTCATTCCACATCTTGATCCACAATCCTACGTTGTAGTAAAAAATGTCAGTAAAGTTACCTTTTCAGGACGTAAATTGGAACAAAAGGATTATCGACATCACACCATGCATCCTGGTGGTTTAAAAGTTCGTGCCATGAAACATATTTTTGATGAAGATCCTGCAAACGTACTTCGTAAGGCAGTTAATGGCATGCTTCCTAAAAATCGACGTCGTACTGAATTTATGAAGCGTCTTACGATTCAATCATAGATTACTGATTGATTTATTAATCGAATATGGTAGATAAACTTACAAAAACGAAAACATCCAGTGAATCAGAACGAGCTGTTGGAAGACGAAAAACTGCAGCAGCACGAGTGAGAATTACCCCAGGTAAGGGTGAAATTACTATTAATGGAAAAATGCTGGCAGTTTATTTTCCCATAAAATTATGGCAGGATAAAATTACTGCTCCGCTTGAAAAAACAGGACGAAGTGGACAGCTTGATATTAGTGTCCGTGTTGCTGGTGGTGGTACGAATGGCCAGGCAGAAGCTGTTCGTCATGGTATTGCTCGAGCCTTGGTAAAATGGAATATTGATCTCAAGCCTATTTTGCGCGCTGAAGGTTTTTTGACTCGTGATCCACGGTCTAAGGAACGAAAGAAACCAGGTTTACATCGCGCCCGTCGCGGTCATCAGTGGAGAAAACGTTAAAAAATTCCCTCCGGCAAGTGCCGGAGGGTTTTTATTTACCCTAGAAATGCTATACTCAATCATATTTTCCTTTGTACCTCATGTCTTCTCTTGCAAAAAATACTCTATTCATGCTCATGGGTTCAGTAGGTCAAAAAATAGTCTCTTTGACCTATTTTACGTTTCTTGCCCGAACTCTTGGTAAAACTCAAACAGGGGAATATACTGCGGCATTAGCCATGTCAACCTTATTTGTTGTTTTTATTGATCTTGGACTTACCAATGTTCTTATTCGTGATGGAGCCAAACATCAAAATAATTTGGCGCATCTTTTTTCTGAAGTATTATCAATTAAAATCCTTACCGGGCTTTTGAGTTATGGTGCTCTACTTCTCATGTGCTCATTACTTAATTTTGAAGCGTCCTTTATTCTTCTCGTATCACTATCAGGTATTACCATGCTGGTTGACTCACTACACCTGTCATTGTACGGATATTTACGTGCACATAATCAACTTCAATACGAGGCTATTGGCATGGTAGCGAGTCAAATAATTACGCTCGTCATCGGTTCTGTTTGTCTTATTTTAAAACTTCCCCTTATTACCTTAATGCTTTCATTTTTAATAGCATCAATTGCGAACGCCGGTTATGCATTTTTTTGGACAAAAAATTATGGATTAAGAATAACCAACCTTACCTTTACTAAAAATCTTAAGCCTCTGTTACTTACTGCTATTCCTTTTGCTTTGGCAGTTATTTTTGGTAGATTTTACTCGTATGTCGATATTATTTTTTTAAAAAAAATAGCAGGAAATGCAGCTGTGGGAATTTATAGCACACCATCAAAAATTACGTTTGCATTTCAATTCATTCCTTTGGCACTGATTGCAACACTCTACCCCACATTAAGCCAATTATATACCACAAACCTGTACCGTTTTCGTGAGATTTTAACACAGAGTATATTGTATTTATTAGCTATTGCTTTACCCATTAGTATTGGCATACTGCTTCTTGCTGAACCAATTATTATTCTAGCATTTTCAAAAGAATACCTTGAAAGCGTGCAGCCGTTAAGAATTATGATTGTAAGCCTTATTTTTTCATTTTTAAGTTTCCCTCTTGGTGCAGCGTTAAATGCTAGCGGTCATGAAAAGAGGCAGACGGTTATAACTGGCTGCGCTCTTCTGGTGAATATCATTGCCAATCTTGTTTTAATTCCTCGTTATGGGGCACTGGGAGCTGCCTACGCAGCGCTTTTGGGTAATGCTGGCCTTGGTCTAGCCGGCTTTTTCCTTCTCCCCCATACCGTGAGTATTTTACCAGGCCTCTTTTTTCAAAAGGTTTTAAAACTTATTGGAGCAGTGAGTATTATGGCATTCACAATTCTTTATCTCTTTGATTCTATTCATTTCCTTGTATTGATTATTCTCTCTGGTCTCGTGTATAGTGTGAGCGTACTTTGCTTTAAGGTTTTTTCTTTCCACGATATAAAAGTACTTTTACAGAATCTTCGTCCAAAAAATGTATGAAAAAAACCCTTATTATTACGCTAGAATTTCCTCCCCATATCGGGGGTGTGGCTACCTATGTGCATGATGTAGCACATGCTCTTGACCCAGAAAAAACCATTATTTTGGCGCCCAAAGTTCCATCTGATTTTAAGGAAGAAGTTCAGGGAGAAGATCGTTATCAATGTATTCGAAAAAATCTTTTATTTCCTCGCTGGCTATGGCCACGCTGGTTAAAATTATGCTGGTTAGTATGGTTAATCTGTCGTAAGGAAAAAATTGAACTAATAATGATTCATCATATTTTACCAGCTGGTTATCCTGCTTGGCTCATGCGCAAATTCCTTAAAATTCCTTATCTTGTTTTTTCGCATGGTACTGACATAGCAGCTGCAAGTCGAACAAAGTGGAAGGCCTTTATGGCTCAAAAGGTGGCTCTTTCAAGCGAACAAATCGTATGCAATAGTGACTCATTAGCTCGTCGTCTTCTTATTCGTTTTCCAAAATTAGCTGGAAAAGTGAGTGTGGTTTATCCTTGTCCGCAAGAAATTTTTATAAATCCGGTTGAACCAGAAAAAATTTCTGAACTCAAACAAAATTTGGCTTTACAAGGAAAAAAAGTTATTTTGTCGGTCGCGCGCCTGGTGGATGGTAAAGGGTTCCCTCATCTTGTTCGGGTCATGAGTGAAGTTGTTAAAATCAATCCAACAATTGTATGGATTATTATTGGTACAGGTCCAAAATTACAGCAAATTATTACTGATGTTGAAAAAAATAATCTACAAAACATTGTCCGGTTTATTGGCGATGTTCCTCATGATACGATGCCACCCTATTTTCAAGCCGCTGATCTCTTTATTCTTCTTACCCATCCAGATAATGGCCAAGAAGAGGGACTCGGACTTGTGTTTCTCGAAGCAGCAGCAGCTGGTTTGGCAGCAATTGCAGGAAAAAGTGGAGGGGTTGAAGAAGCTATCCGTAATGGCCAAACTGGTTTAGTATTTGATGTTTATCGTGAGTCAAAAAGTATTGTTGAAAGTATTGTGACATTATTGCGTGACACATCCTATCGTCAGTCACTTGGTAAAAATGCACAACAAAGAATCAAGGCAGAGTTTAATTGGCCGCACCAATTAGAGCGAATTTCACCGTGGTTGGAGACTCCTGACAATGGAAAATAATTATGCTATACTGTGCACATGAATCAAACGAAACAAAGTACTTTTGAACGTGTTATTTTGTCGCGTTGGTTTTTGTTTCTTCTCTTTATAATCGCGGTTATGGTAGCTATTGGCTATGCTCGCGCGTACTATGAAGATTATCAGGTGAGGCAAGAAGTTCAGGCTCTGCAAAATGAGGTAAATAAACTAGAAAAGAAGAAATTTACTTCACTCGAACTCTTGAATTATGTTAAAAGTGATGCTTTTGTTGAAGAAAAAGCACGGGTTGAATTTAATTTAAAAAAACCTGGAGAAAATATTTTAGTCATGCCAAATAGTGATTCCCATCAACCTACTCGTGGTGTAACGAGTACTCACGGACATGTGGATGATCAGCCCTTGAGTAATATTAAAAAATGGTGGTATTATTTCATACAATAGACTTAATCCTTAAATGAGCCAGTATGGAGCACTCAGATAACACCGACATGGTGGTTGAAAAGAACGAAACCAGTACTAATGCTAAAAACCAGACAAAAATTTTAATGGTTGGCCTTATTGTAGCATTTATTTTAGTTCTTACAGGACTTGGAGCAGGCACAGTTTATGGAGTATATCGTGGTTCAGAAAATCCAATTGTTGTTACGCTGGCTACTGTTTTTCAAGTTCCCGTAGCACGAGTAAATGGTGACCCCATTCTCTATAGTGAATACATGAATGACTTACGGTCATTGCGTACATTTTATGAAGAAAATAAAACACAGGCAACATTTACCAAAGAACAACAATCAGACCAGGTTTTGAGTCGATTGATTGCTAAAATTCTTGTTGAACAGACTGCTCGAGAATTTACTGTTGTTGTCAATGATGAAGATCGTGAAAAAGCAAAAAAAGATATACTTTCTCGGTTTGATAATGACGAGCAAAAATTGACTGAGGATCTTAAAAAAAATCTTGGTATTACGTTGCCTGAATTTTATCGTACCGTCATGGAACCAACACTCTTAGAAAAAAAAGTAGGAGAAAATTTTTCCTTAAATTCCGATGTCAAATATTCAGCCTATAATGATGAACAAATCAAGGCTCGACATATTCTTTTTTCACTCAACGCAGGAGAATCTGACGCAAAAGTAAAGGCTAAAGCAAAACAAGTATTGGATCAGATTAAAAAGGGTGGTGATTTTGCCGCGCTTGCAAAACAACATGGTTCAGATGGTACCAAGGATGCAGGTGGTGATCTCGGTTGGTTTGGTAAGGGTGAAATGGTACCCGAATTTGAAGCAGCAGCATTTAGTCTAAAAAAGGGTGAGCTTGCAAAAGAACCGGTTAAAAGTCAATTTGGTTATCATATTATTCGGGTTGATGATATGAGAACAGCAAAGAATTTTAGTAATTTTATGAATGACCGACTAAAAAAATCTGAGTTAAAAGTTCTTGGAAGCATTCATAATCCGTTTGAAAATTTAGCTAATGGGGAATAATTGCACGGGAAGCGCGTTGAGGGAGATTACCAATGTTAATAAAAACTCCCTCCCAACGCGGGATTCGTACAATGGTAGTATGCGTGCTTCCCAAGCATGAGACGCGAGTTCGATTCTCGTATCCCGCTCTAAGTCTTAAGTTTATAGAAATAAAAGTATGAGTACTGATGTTTTAGAATTACGATATGACCCAAAAGAAATTGACCAATCAAAATTTATTTTCCTTCAGCTCAAAATTATGGAGCAAATGGGTTTTGGTAAAAAAAGATCAGAGCTCGAATGGTCAGACCAAGGATATTCTGCACGATTTGAAGAATTATTTCTTAAAGAAAATCTTGATCCTAACTTTGCCAGGATAATCCCAAGCACCCTGAATGATGAAAAATGGGGTAGCGACCAAGTGCAAGCTATTATTGCCAAGTTTATTGCAAAACTTGAAAAGCCCGTGCTTCATTAATTGACAATATTCATTAAAGTACGTACAATAGTGTCTCGCATCTGCCATCACCTAAGCCCCTTTAGTTCAGTGGTAGAACGGTGGTATCGTAAACCACAGACATCAGTTCGACTCTGATAGGGGGCTCAGGTGTAGACAGACAGCATAATCATTTTTTAGAAAAACTCTCATACTAGGGAGTTTTTTAAATTTTTTGACTATGGTATACTAAGATTAATTTATTTTGTTTTTTTGCATAAAAGATCATGATCTCCCTTCGTAATATTAGTAAAAAATATTCCGCAGAAATGGCGGCACTGCACAACATTCATCTTGACATTGACGCGGGGGAGTTTGTTTCTGTAGTTGGCCAGAGTGGCACAGGAAAAACTACCCTGGTTAAATTATTAATTGCCGAAGAACGACCAACAAGTGGCACTCTTTCTGTTGGTGGTTGGGATATTACCCATATTCACCGCCAAGAAATTCCTCTTTTGCGACGGCAAATT
>JAHFIE010000077.1 GCA_023246565.1 Candidatus Magasanikiibacteriota bacterium | reverse complement strand
AACTGTGATTCAGACAGTGAAAAAAAGACGACAGCATCTACCCCACATCCCAAACCAGGATTGAGTTCCTAAAAAATTCTTGCCAGGCCGTTCCCCCTGAAAAAATTTATCCTCTTCAGCGACCTTGGCTCAAAAATATCTTGCAATTAAAAAATAATCATGATATACAATTGTCATCATGATGACAACAACCGAGCTATCAAAACATCGTCACAGGCTTCGTCAACTTATTGATACGATTGATAAGCTGGCGTATCAATGTGCATATTCTGATTCTTTAATTCAGGGAACGCCTGGCGAGGTATTTCGTACGTGTGGTCGCAAAAATTGCAAATGCGCAGGAGATCCTGCTGACCGGCACGGGCCTTATCTTGTTGTTCAAATTTATCAGGATAAAAAACAACGGCAGGTTGCATTGAAGAAGGATCAAAAAGAACTATGGCAAAAGGCTAAAAATTATCAAAAGCAAATGAACACCCTGACGAAATTGAAAAAAACATGTCAGGAACTCACGGATACTGTTCAACAAATACTTAATCAACGCCTGGAGAAATTTCCATAATGCTCTCTCAAACGTGTGGTAATGATGGTTTTTATTTTCCAACGATTTATCAAAAAGATCAGAAAAAAATTGAAGAACAATTAACGCAAGGAGAGATTGACTACGCTGATCTAACGCAGTGGCAATTTCCAGATGAGTTTTTATGTTTTGTAATGGAACGAAATTTATTAGAGTTCATGAATCGAACTTATCCAAATCCACGAGAAAAAAATGAAGTGCCCATTTGGTTTTTAATTTGCTGCCAATTTGTCATGCGCTTGCATCAGACAGGAAATTATCATCACTTGGGCTTTTTACTTAATTCTGGTTCATTGCTTACACGCTTTGGCTTTAATGTTGGTTCACCGAGAATCGGCTTTAATGATAAAAATAAAAAAACAAGAAAAACAGCGATTCATGCCGATACTGCAAGAAAGTTTTTTAAGGATACCTCACCTGGCGAAATTCGACAGTGGTATAGAAACGAGCTACAGACATGGTTTCGTCAACAACGCACATTTGATCATCGAGGGATTTTCATATTGGATCAATCACATTTGGTCGTGCCTGATAATAAAAATTATAAAGACGCTGTCAAAATGCCTGTTGATGAACATGGGCAATTATATGCCAATATTGGTTCATTAACTACTGAACAAAAACAGGGGTTAATTTATCATCCATGCTACACATTAAGCACATTACTGAATGTAGCCATGGAGCGTCCCCAATTTCATGTGGCAGGCTATGAAATGGGACCGGGCAATGAGGATGAATTAATACAAGCAAATAAACTGGTTCCGGCTTTTTGTCGTCAATTCAGTGGGCTCATGAAATTACTGATTGTTGATCGTGGATACATTGATGGTGATTTTATTGGAAAAATAAAACATGACCATCATGTGGATGTATTGATTCCATTACGGAAAAACATGATCAATGCGCAAGACTCCATTGCTATTGCAACGATGGAAAATAAGTGGACATGTGTTGAACAAATTAAAAACCCACAAGGCAAAATAATACTGAAAAAAGAAATTGCGCCAGTTAAAGATCTTGAACTATGGAATAGCTTCAAAGGCAAAATGTATTCATGCACAACACGCTATACCTACTGGGATGATAGACAAGAAAAATATGACGAACGATATGCTGTTTTAGCTTCAACCAAACATTTTATGAATCCAAACGATTTTATTTTACATTACGATCTGAGGGTTCAAACTGAAGAACGATTTCGTCAATTTAAGCATGCCTGGTATATCACTGAGTTTCCATCACCACATGAATCACTGATAGAGAGTCATGTTTGTTTTACTTTATTAACCTATTCATTGCTTCAATTGTATTTACAGCGAAATGAATTACAGGAAAAAACACATCAAATGATGGCTACTTTACGTCGCGATGAACGGCTTGGAAAAGATGCTGTTCTGGTTTATGCGCAAGAAAATTACGGTATCTTTGATCTGGATGATTACACAGCACGGGTTGCCGGATTACTCGAAACACCTCGGCAAAAACTCATCAAAATCATGGAAGCACAGAAGGAGGCTCGTTTAAAAAGAGAAGGATAACTTTTTGATACCCTTTATTCCAACGCTTTCATTCCCCCTTGATTCGTTTTGGAAATAAAATGCTCAGATTTTTTTTCAATAAAATGTCTGCTGGTCTTCTTTGCTTTTTTTTCACTGTCTGAATCACAGCATCTGTGGTAATAGTAGTGAGTGATTTCTCTTAAATTATGTTACAATAACCTCAAATAGAAGTAATTTTCATCAATATTTGTTATCACATGATCAACGAGATGCTTACAGCCAGTCTGTTGAAATAACATTAAGGCGAATAAATAATGACAAAATTAGTACATTTTGATTGGGCTATAAAAAACTTATTAAGAAACAAAGCTAATTTTGATATTTTAGAAGGATTTTTGTCTGAATTATTACAAACAAAGGTTACGATAGAGACGTTACTGGAATCAGAAAGCAATAAAAATGATAAAGACGACCGCTCCAATCGGGTTGATTTGCTTGTTCTAACGGAGAAAAAAGAACATATTATTATTGAAGTTCAGGCTTCAATGGAATGGGATTATTTAAGTCGCATTTTGTATGGGACATCAAAAGTCGTTACGGAATATATACAGGCGGGCCAATCTTATCGGAATGTTCGTAAAATCATTTCAGTTAGCATTGTTTTTTTTGATTTGGGTCGTGGAGAGGATTACGTATATCACGGCACGACTGAGTTTCGTGGAACACATCAGCATGATGTGTTGCAGTTGGGAAAAAATGAAAAAGAAGCCTATGGACTAGATAAAACACCGTCAGACATATTCCCTGAGTATTATTTGATTAAAGTTAATCAATTTAACGAGCGAATTAAAGATAAGTTTGATGAGTGGGTGTATTTTTTAAAAACAGAAACAATTCAGCCAGCCTTTACTGCTCAGGGAATTAGAAGTGCCGCTAAAAAACTGGATATATTGTCATTGACAGATAAGGAACGAAAAGCGTACGAGCGTTATGAGGAAAATACTCATTATGAAGCGAGCATGCATGAATCTCATTATGGCCGCGGGAAATCTGAGGGTCGCGTTGAAGAAAAACATGCCATTGCTAAACGCATGCTGGAGTGTGGTGTTGAGGTAAATATAGTCATGAAAAGCACAGGTTTAACTCGCGAAGAAATTGATAAAATTCATTTTGGCGTAGGTGTGCTACTACGGTCGTGATCATCATCTCCACCTGAATCAA
>JAHFIE010000038.1 GCA_023246565.1 Candidatus Magasanikiibacteriota bacterium | reverse complement strand
ATGCGCGCTATTTAGTTATTGAAAAAAGCCTTTTGGAAGATTGTGTCTCTAGACTAAGTGAATTTGGGACTGTGGCAATAGAGAAAACCGATGATGATTGGGGTAAATTTTTTCAAGTGATTGTTCTCCCTGATAAAGAAGAAGATTTTATTTCTTTTCTTGCGGAGAATTTATTGGAGACATCGGTTGATGGCGGTTCATGGTATGCAGACAGTATGGGAAGTACCAATGTTATTGTTTTGAAAAATAAAGTTTTTAGAATTAATGATTTTAAGGAAATTCAGTCATTTAAGAAATACGGTCATTCGGTTGGAATTCCCGACGAACAATTGGAAATCGGTTATGAAGCCTTTACCAATGACGGCTTATCAGTCAATTCTAATTTCTTAAATGAACTCTCAACCTTAGAAGCCAAAGAAAAAATTATTCAGTATTTGGAAGAAAAGGGGATTGGTAAACGCCAAATAAACTACAAACTCCGCGACTGGGTTTTTTCGCGCCAGCGATATTGGGGCGAGCCGATTCCGTTAGTGTTTTGTGAAAATTGCAAAGGCTGGATTCCGCTTCCTGAAGATCAACTCCCGCTGACATTACCAAACGTCGAAAAATATCTACCAACCGACACCGGCGAATCACCTTTGGCTCCAATGGCTGATTGGGTGAATACAAAATGTCCGCAGTGTGGCGGGCCAGCGCGACGAGAAACAGATACCATGCCCAATTGGGCCGGGTCAAGTTGGTATTGGTTGCGCTATGCTGATCCGCACAACGCGCAGAATTTTTTTACTGAAACTGATTTTCGTTTTAAACCAGAAATTCAAGTTACGGAAAAAGATACAATGTATCTTGAAGCGTTCAAAAAAATCTACACTGAACTTGATGCACAAGGCGTACCAATTTTCGCAGCCAATCGCCTGTTGTTGAATGGTTTAAATGGGCGATTATGGTTGCCGCTTAAAACCGTGTCGGTAATGTATTGGGAACGTGACACCAAAAAAGTTTTTGCTTATTTGAATGATGAGGGATATACATTGATTACGGAAAATAAAGGCGGACATACATTTGAACGCGGTGATGTACGCGTGGAAATGATTCCGGTGTTTGAAGAAAACAGTAAAATGGTGAGTTACTCCACGGCCGGTGTGGAACAACCAATGACTATTGCTGATTTGGTGCGTACCGAGTCAGCACATTTGCAGGGTTTTTGGTATCGTACGGTTTCACCGGAATATAATTTACGTCATTTGATCTACCTTCGCGATCATGAATCTGATGGCCGTGTGAATGAACGTGATGAAGAAAAGATTGCCTTTTTGGAATCATATATAAAAAATTTGAATCCCAAAATTCAGTATTTCATGCCTGTGGATTGGTACAACGGCGGCATGGAACACACGGTTCTGCATTTGTTGTATTCGCGTTTTTGGAATCAATTTTTGTACGACATTGGGGTCGTGCCCACGCGTGAACCATACAAAAAACGCACTAGTCACGGCATGATTTTGGCGAACGATGGCCAAAAGATGAGTAAAAGTTTGGGTAATGTTATAAATCCTGATGAAATGGTGGAGCAATATGGTGCGGATGCCTTGCGCGCGTATATTATGTTTATGGGTCCGTTTGATCAAGCAGTGGAGTGGGATACGAATGGACTCGTTGGGGTTCGTCGGTTCTTAGACCGTGTTTGGAATTTGCAGGAAAAAATAACAGAAAACAGAAAACAGATATCAGATAACAGAAAACAGATAACAAATAACAAAATACAAACCATTTTGCATCAGACGATTAAGAAAATCAGTGATGATATTGAAAGTATGCGGTTTAATACTGCGATTGCGAAATTGATGGAATTGAGTAATGAAATGACGAAAGAAGAAAAAATTGATGTGCTTGACTATCAAACATTCATCACATTACTTTCGCCATTCGCGCCACATATTGCAGAAGAACTGTGGTCTTTGACCGGCGGTGAAGGAAGTGTAGCCTACGCTCCATGGCCGCAGTATGATCCAGAATTGGCCAAAGAATTACATATCACGGTGGTCGTTCAAGTTAATGGAAAAGTGCGTGATGAATTTACGGTTTCTGCGGAAATTTCTGAGGAAGAAATAAAACAGATAGTCTTGTCCTCGGAAAAAGTTCAGAAATGGCTCGAGGGGCGAGAGCCCAAAAAAGTGATTTATGTGAAAGGGAAGTTGGTGAGTGTTGTGATTTAAATATAATTATGGATATATCAAATCATGATTACAAAAAACTAAAAGAACTTGAAGAATCATTGTGGCGCGCTGAAACTCGCTTTGATAGTGCCTACATGGATACGATTTTGGCTCAGGATTTTTTTGAGTTTGGTCGTTCGGGACGAATTTATCAGCGGAATGATACATTACATGGAGCGTCACCACAAGAAATCAAGGCGAAATTTCCGTTAAAAAATTTTAGGGTACACGAAATAAGCGAAAATGTTGTACTCATTACTTATGTGAGTGAAGTTGTATATGAAGAAATTGAGGTCGCCAATAGAAGTTCTTTGTGGGTAAAAACCTCAAACGGTTGGCAACTTCGTTTTCATCAAGGAACTCCAGTTGTTGAATAAAATTATTTTTTTGTATGGGTAGTTTTATTGAACTCAACGATACACTTCAAATTACTACTGAACAGGGTTTCCCAGAGGTTTTATTAAATCTTGGAAAACATCAAAAAAATCCTATTAAACTTGAGGATCTTGGTGATAAAATTTTTGAGTTCGCAGATAAACCTCGCGCGAGAATATATCATCCTGCACCCACACGATGTTTTTTGGTTCAAAATATCCAAGGTAAATGGTTATATTGGGGTAAGATAATTATGATTGAGCAAATCATTTCAGGAACCACGAAAGAAAATCAGACGACTTCAGGAAAATATAAAATTATTGAAGTGTACGATCCGAAATATCAGATACAAATTACTAAGTATGAGTCGCCGGAAGGTTTAAGTTATTTTTAGTGGATAAAAAAGCGATTGACAGAATAAAAAAATTACGATATACTTTGATTATCTAATTCACTTCTAAGCCATTTAAGGAGGCCTAGAACCATAGCAATAAATGGTTTTTTGTATTATGGAGGAAAAAGATTTTGACCAATGGAACGAAAAGAAGAAAACTATTAACTTTTATACCAATTTTCCTCTTTTTCAAGTTGGACAACTTTGGTGGGCTTATCTTGGAAAAAATATAGCTACGGAAATAGATGGAAAAGGCGAAAATTATTCACGTCCGGTCATTATTATTCAAAAAGTATATACTGATGCTTGTCTTGTAATTCCTTTGACATCCTCATGTAGAACAGGAGATTACTATGTATCTTTTGAAGATAACAACGGAAGAGAACAATGTGCTTGCCTTGCCCAAACTCGCTACATAGACGCAAAAGGTTAAAAACCAAATTTGCATTTGTCAGGAAAGAAATAACAGAACAATTACGAGATTCTCTGTGTGTATTAATAAAAAAATAACCTCACCAATAAAACACTGGTGAGGAATCTCATCTGCACAAGGCAGAAGGATGAACTTCTAAAATGTATTCTATCATGTTAGAATATTAGTGTCAACAGTTAGTCTTTGATTATATATAGTAGTATACAAATTATGTCCGATGTTTCAGAAGAAATAAAAATCATCAAAGAACGCAATACTCGTGTTGAAATGGACAAGGCTTGGGAAATCAGTTTTACTCGACGTATGAGTATTGCTTTTTTAACATATTTGTTAATCGTCTTATTCCTTTTTGTCATTGGAGTGGCTAAACCATGGTTAAACGCGGTTGTACCTGTGGTTGGTTTTTTGTTATCCACACTTTCACTCGGTTTGGTCAAGAAAAAATGGATAAAAAGACGTTTAAAATAGTGGATAACTGTTTCTTGCCACGAGTAATAGGCTTGTTATAATGACATTAAGCGCGGTTATGTTACCTATAAAAGTTATGCCTAAAAAAATTACTATTGAAGATTTAGCTGAAATGGTTTCAGCTGGTTTTTCTACCATTGAAGATAGATTCAAAGCAATTGACCATAGATTTGAAAAAATTGAGGATATTTTACAAGAACATAGTGCTACTTTCGAACGTATGGAATTACGTCTCCAGCAAGCTGCTTGGCAAATTGATTATGATAGACTCGAGATTCGAGTAAGCACTTTAGAAAAACATACTGGTTTACTAGCGTAATTGATGGAAAATATATGAAGGAGGGTCTGGGGGCTTTTTTTGTATCGAAAAGTAAACTATTTGCCCTGGGTTGTTTTTCTTTTTTATTCGTCGTGATGATGTTATCATGGTGGGATGTAACTGTTTTTTTCTCTCCAAAAACACCTGATTATGTCCACTATTACGCTCCAAACCAAGTCACGCTTACTGGTATCATTATTGATGAACCAGATAGAAGAATAGCAGACGTTCGTTATACTATTGAATCTCAAGAGATTGTTATAAATGGATTCAGTCGCAGAGTAAAAGGAAAAGTCTACTTTAAAATAGATCTTTATCCTGAGTATTCATACGGTGATATTTTAGAAGTGAAATGTAGTTTACAAGTACCGAAACCAATAAAAAATAAAGATGATTTAGGTAGAGAGTTTCGATATGATATTTATTTGGCTCGTTATCATATTTATTCAATTTGTGAACGACCAAGTATAGAAAAAATTAGTAGTGGTGGAGGAAATTTTGTCTTTGCTAAAATTCTTGAACTTAAAAATATTTTAGCACATCGCATTATTAGTCTTTGGCCCGAGCCAAAAGCGAGTTTTATGGCAGGACTCCTTTATGGTTATCGTGGTGGGCTAGGGACATTAAATGATTTGTTTGCTCGGACAGGTCTTACCCATATTGTTGCTGTTTCTGGGTTTAACATTACGATCATTGCTTCAATTTTTATTAATCTTTGTCTCTGGCTTTGCGTACCTCGGCAAAAAGCTTTTTGGGCAGTGTCTGGTGGTATTATACTGTTTGTTATTTTTACGGGCGCTTCAGCTTCTGTTGTCCGAGCAGGAGTTATGGGAATTATCGTGCTTCTCGCGAAATATGTGGGTAGAGTGTCACGAATTGGAAATGTGTTGCTTCTTGCTGCGGTTATCATGACAGTACAAAATCCATTAGTACTTATGTTTGATGCTGGATTTCAATTATCCTTTTTATCTACGCTTGGTTTAGTGTATGTCTCTCCTTATCTATCCAAGTATAATCATTATTTCCCGAAATTTCTTGGTATACAAGAAAATATTACTGCCACACTTTCAGCTATTATTGCAACACTGCCTTTGATACTCTACCAATTCGGGCGACTATCATTGGTTGCTCCATTCGCTAATGTCCTTGTTTTATGGATTATTCCTTGGCTTATGTTGTCGGGTGCGCTTGCGGTTTTTTTCAGTTTTATGTATGAACCATTCGGGTTATTTTTGGCATGGTTTGGCTGGTTGGGAATGGAATATTGTATAAAAATTGTTACATGGTTTGCTCGTTTACCCTACGCTGCCATTGATATTTCAATTCCAATATGGGGTATGATTGCTGCATATCTTATTTTAGGATATTGTTTAGTCTATACGTATTCCACAAACAAAAAATATACGGTATTAATGGCCAAAAAATAAGAATAATGACTATGAAGAAAAAAGTAACATTGTATCAATCAAAACCTGGTTATGATTTGGTTAGCAGTGTTTATGATACAAAAGAAAACTATTTGAATAGTTTTGAAAAGAGAAAATTAATCCCCTTGTTGGGTGAGATAAACAATAAAAAAATTCTTGATGTTGGTGCAGGTACTGGACGCATCTCGATTCAGTTGGCGAAGCATGGTGGGCATGTTACCTCAGTAGATATTTCTTCAGAAATGTTAAACGTTTTAAAAAATAAAGCAAAACATTTATCTATTGAGACTCTTGTCGGGGATGCAGAGTCATTGCCATGTACCGATTCTAGTTTTGATATTGTTGTTGCTGCTTTTTTGATTGTTCACCTTAAAAACCCAAAACATTTTTTTAACGAAGTCTATCGTGTACTCAAAGACGGAGGAATATTTTTGGTAACCAACATTAATCAAAAAAATCCACCCATGATTGAAACTCCGAAAGGTGGCGTGATTATTAAATCATTCTACCATCGTCCCGATCATATTCGTACTAATTTGGAAGATCAAGCTTTTGCTATTGAACACGAAGACATGATATTAGAAAATAATGTTTGGATTAATCAAATTATTTTGGCTCGTAAATAATGCATGAATGTGCGTCCCCTGGGAGAGTGGGTATGGTGATTTCTCAACAGTTATATGAAAAAAATAATACTTATTGTTTTGTTACTTCTTAGTGCCAGTGGCTTTTTTTTCTATCTTGAAAAGAAGAAGGTGATAACCTGGAGATTTACTATTCCCTTTGATTCATGGTTTCTTACAAAAATAAAAAATACAACAGAGCTTAGGCTAGCTTTTTTGGATATTGGCCAAGGCGATGCCACGCTTATAACATTTCCTAACCAAGAAAAAATGCTTATTGACTGTGCTCGCGATCGAACCGTGCTTTCAGCTCTTGGTAGAAATATGCATTCGTATGATCGTACGATAGATTATCTTGTGGCAACACACCCTGATGCTGATCATTATGGCGGCTGTATTGATGTTTTGAAACGATATAGAGTGCGTCATATTTATTTTAATGGTTTTGATAAAGAGGGGAGTGCTTTGCTCAAAGAGTTTCATAGGACTGTACAGCAAGAAATTACTGATGGTGGCGCTGATCTAACCATTGTTACCACAACGCATTATTTAGAAATTGCCAGTACCACCCTGCACTTTCTATATCCGGATCATGCAATAATGCTTGATCCACGAGTCCCTGGAGTAAAGGAAATTGAAAGTAATAATACATCTATTGTTACACGAATAAGCTATGGTAACCATGATATATTGATGACTGGAGATATGGAGCAGCCGCTCGAACAGTATCTTCTCCGTAGTTTTGGTACTACATTACAATCTGAAGTTTTAAAAGTTGGTCATCATGGCAGCATCTCATCTTCTGGAGAAGATTTTGTAAAAATTGTTTCGCCACAGTATGCTATTATTTCCGTTGGTAAGAATAATTCCTATGGACATCCAGCAAACCGTGTTCTTGCCCGTTTGGAAAGAATCAAGGCTAGAGTTTTGCGTACTGATCTTCTAGGTGATATACTAATGACAATTTCAACATCATCAATCTATATCAATCATGGTACGACACAGTAAATTCATCGTTTTTTTGTTGGTTTTTATCATTACCCCGCACTATACCCGGGCCGCTTTTAATTTTGTGGTCAATCAGGCTGTTTCAATGTCAAATCCTATGGGTCTCGAGGGGCAGACGGTTAAACTGTATACGGTTGTGGTCAATAATGATTTTTCTGCTCTTTCAGCTGATGTTAATTTTTTTAATAATAATAAGCTCATTGGGAAAGCAGACCTTAAAAAACTTAACTATGAAGAAGCACGGCAAGTAGCCATTGAATATGTTCTTCCTGCAGGCGGGCTCTCTCTTACTGCACAATTAGCCACAGTAACTGCAATAAAAAAAGATGGTTCGGTCGTAAAAATTCCTGATGATGAAGTAAAAAATTCAACGTCACCAACTATTTTTGATATTGATGCAGACACGGATCGTGATGGTATTGGTAATAAGACTGATCCAGATGATGACAATGATGGTGTATCTGATGACAAAGAGAAAGAGTTGGGAACTGATCCTTTTAAAGCTGATACTGATGGCGATGGATTATCTGACAAAGAGGAACAGGATAAAAAACTTGATCCGTTAAAAGCTGATACTGATACTGACGGTGTGAATGATAAAAATGATATTTTTCCTACTGATTCAAAAGAAACAGCTGATTATGACCATGATGGTATTGGTGACAATGCTGATGTTGACGATGATAATGATGGTTTGAAAGACAGTGAAGAGATTTCCTGGGGAAGTGACCCATTAAAAGCTGATACCGATGGTGATGGATTATCTGATTTTGAAGAAAAACGTATTAATTCAAATCCCAAGAAAGCTGATACAGATGGTGATGGATTATCTGATAAAGAAGAACAAGCCAGTGGTACTGATCCAACCAAGTCTGATACCGATGGGGATGGTTTACCAGACAACGTAGAAAAAGATAAAAAAACAGATCCTCTCAAAGCTGATACTGATGGTGATGGGTTATCTGATGGAGATGAAATCAAAAAAGGAACTGATCCCCTGAAACAAGACACTGATAAAGATGGTGTTCTTGATGTAGCTGACGCGTTTCCGCTTGATAGTAAAGAAACCACTGATACTGATGGCGATGGTATTGGAAATACGATGGATTTAGATGATGATAATGATAAAATTTCAGATGTGGAAGAAAAAAGAATCGGAACTAGTGCTCTATTATCTGATTCTGATCAAGATTCT
The DNA here is from genome assembly GCA_023246565.1 of Candidatus Magasanikiibacteriota bacterium. Classification (GTDB taxonomy): domain Bacteria; phylum Patescibacteriota; class Patescibacteriia; order Magasanikbacterales; family UBA922; genus 2-12-FULL-41-16. The sequence continues at coordinate 2,573 of JAHFIE010000038.1, read as the reverse complement.
CTCACTGATTATGAAGAAACCATGAAAGCAACTGATCCAATTTCGCCTGATACTGACCATGACGGTGCTCTTGATGGTGTTGATCGCGAACCACTAAAGCCGAATAAAAATTTTTTGTTTGATACCATGACCTGGGCTGCAATTATTTCAGCTGCTTGTTTTTTCTTTGCGCTTATTCTCTATTTCATGCGTCGTCGTGCCTCACGACGATAACAGTATTCTTTTTTTATGGTATACTTTATGCAAAGAATTATTTTGTATGGGTCTGTTTCATAAAAAACAAGAATCGTATATTGGTGTTGATATCGGCGCCCGCGGTATTAAATTAGTTGAATTGCGTCGTACCAAAAGTCGACCGCAACTTTGGACGTATGGAATTGCGGAAGAAAATTTGGACATTCATCCTACAGCTTCGGATAAACCGATTGAGGAGTTATTACGTGAACCATTACCTGGATCATCATTACATCATAAGCCAGGTGATTCTGGAGTCCCGAAACTTGGTCCACAAGAAAATGAATTTGATGAAGCAAAAATTGATCGATATGCTTTTTTATTAAAGGAATTGCTGAAAACAGCTCGCGTTCGTGGTCGCCAGGCAGCTTCGAGTCTGCCGGTTTCGCATGTTTTTCATACCATTATTAATTTACCAAAAGTACCGGACAAAGAAATTGATGGACTCGTGGCAGCCGAGGTTGCAAAAGTGTTATCTGAACCTATTGATACGGTTCAAATTGTTCACCAACAAGTACCACTCGCAGAAAATTTGAGCAAACAATATATACGTCTCTTGGTAACTGCTGCCCCAAAACAAATGGTTCGTTTTTATTCAGGTATTTTTCAAAAGGCCGGGTTACAACTTTTTGAATTGGAAACTGAAGCCTTTGCTCTTGCAAGGTCGCTTATTGGCAAGGATGAAACATTAACCATGACTGTTGATATTGGAGCAGATAGAACTAATTTTGCCTTAATTGACAAGGGTTTACCTATGACCCAGCGAAGTCTGCATTTAGGCGGTCAAATTCTTGATCGTCTTATTGCTGATCGACTTGGCGTAACGGTTCAAGAAGCCGCGCATATCAAACATGATGTTGCTACTGTGTCGGAAAAAAGTTTAATATTTGACCCCTTTATTCGTTTTCTTGAACCCATTGCCAAGGAAATTCAATATCATTTTGATCTTTATCTCAGTCAAAGTGGTAATGAAGGACGTAGACCAGAAAAAATTATTTTAACTGGTGGTGCTGCTCTTTTTCCACCAATTGCCGGATATCTTAAGCAACAATTTCCGGTACGGGTTTTTATTGGTGATCCTTGGGCTCGAGTAATTTATCAGGAAGGCCTTAAACCGATTCTTCATGATATAGCTCCTCGAATGGCCGTGAGTATTGGCTTAGCCTTGCGCCATTTTTGATTTTTGCTATACTTTGGTTGTATGGTTATGCCCACGATTCATGTTGTCCTTGTCGAAGATGATACCTTTCTCGCTACCATTTATAAAACCAAATTTGAAATGGAAGGTTTTAAGGTAACCTTGGCAACTGATGGAGAAACTGCGCTTATTGAAATTAAGAAAAAAAAACCTGATATTGTCCTCTTGGATATACTCTTGCCACGTCTTGATGGTTTTACTGTTTTGACTCGTTTAAAACAAGATAAAAGTACGGTAACTATTCCCGTTATCATACTCACTAATCTTGGGCAAAAAGAAGACGTAGCCAAAGGTTTAGATTTGGGTGCTGCTGATTATTTGATTAAAGCTCATTTTCGCCCGACAGAAATCGTAGAAAAAGTAAACCAAGTTTTGGGAAGATAATTATTGCTTTTAATCTCTTTTTTATGAATAAAAAAGGCTTCACCTTAATTGAGCTTTTGGTCGTTATCGCCATTATTGCGCTTCTTTCCACACTTGCTGTTGTAGCTTTGGGTTCTGCACGAAAAAAAGCACATGACGCAAAACGACTTTCAGATATGACGCAAATTCGTTTTGCCCTCGAGAGTTATTTTACGAAACGAAACGTCTATCCTACGGTTACGGGCGGGGGATTGGTTTTGGGATCAGGAAATGCAACGTGTTTAAATGCGAATGGATTTGCTGCTGCAGGATGTTCTGATCCACTTATGGCAGTTATTCCTCGTGATCCTAGCTCAGGAACCTATGTGTATAGTTCAGCCGATGGCAAAACGTACAAAATAATGGCTGTTCTCGAAGCAGGGACTGACACACTTCGCCCCGGATCAATTATTGTTGATCCCTTCACGATTAAGAATGGACAGTAACTCTTGTCTCGCGGTGATCAGGTATCTTTATGATAATTCTTGGTACTCTCGTGATGTTTTTGCTGGGAACGGTCACTGCTTCTTCACTACTCACTTTTTTTTGGCGTCAACGACAGGATAAAAAATGGACAGACGGGAGATCAATTTGTGATTATTGTGAAACAAGGTTACCAACAAGCGCCCTACTACCAATCGTTGGAATTTTTTTAATACAAAAATGTCCAAACTGTAAACGATCCAGTCCGACGTATTCCATGATTACTGAAATACTGGTTGGTTTGGCGTGGGCTTTT
>JAHFIE010000076.1 GCA_023246565.1 Candidatus Magasanikiibacteriota bacterium | reverse complement strand
CGCGCGCCACGCAGGGCATGGTATAACCAAATTGTGCTTTAAAGGTTAAGTCCTCACTATAACCATTTAAAAATGGTGTTGCGACCGCAGTCATAGCACGATCAATACCATGTTTACTACGGTGCGCAGAAGCTTTTTTTGTGGCTTGATAATTTTCTCGTAATTTTTCACGGATCCTTATCCAAGCAAACACATTCGTTAATTTTTCACTTTCAACATTGAAGTCATAGAGAACTTCTTGCAATGCCGGCCATTGATTCACAATAGCAATCGCAAGTTCACTTTCTCGTACCCGGGCATCACCCGTGGCATACGCAATTTCATACGCCTGAAAAATAACTTGTTCAAGTTCTTTTGACATCATCGGTTCTTTTTTTGAACCAGGTTTGGTACCTGATAATTGATCGACCTTAGCTCGAAGTAACTCTCTTGATATCCCAAGACGAATAAACATTGATGAAACTTGACTCGTGCTCAATAAGGTCAAAAATAAATGTTTTGGTGTAATAGCTCCAGCACCTTCATTTATTGCCAAACCAAGAGCTTGATCAAGCGCAAGCCGCGCATTTTCTGTAAAAACAGAAGAGATTTCACGGGTCTTTTTATTTTTTGTAGCAAGAAGCTTTTCCCAGGTCATTTTTACTGGTTCGCTTGGTTTGCTATCCATAGTGTAACCAACCGGAACCGTTGGGTTTGGTTTTTCCATTTGAATAATACGATACCAAGAATAACCAAAAGCACTTATTCCCAACCATAACAATGGTTTTGTGGATAGCGTATTGGATAACCAAAAATCAGTCGTAAAAATTTCCAACCAAAGATTAAAACGAACAATATACCAAAAGAAAAAACCAATGAACCCAACCCCAAAAATAAGACCACCCATAAGACGGAACGCATCCATAACTTTACGTCCTTGTCGTAATGCTCGGTGATAACTGCTTAAGGGCCAAGAAAAATACAAAAATTCGTCCCGAATCATAAGTCCGCGACCATAACCATGACATACTGAACAACGACGAAAACCACGTAAACCAGTACTATTGCATTGGTCACAATTCAGAATGGGCACATCATGACTTGGAGTAAATTGCATAGTTTTACTGGCTTCCCCATGAAATAATAAACATATACCCTACGAATAACGGCACAGAAATCCACAATAAAAAAAACACCAAGACAACAAAAAACCAGATAAACAAACCCAATGATCGAACAATGACATTCATGAGCCGCATAAAAAAACTCACCAATCTTCCTTGGAGATCATATTGTCCAAACATGGGGACAAAAACATTTTTTAACCACAAACCTGGTGCCAAGAATCCATTTGCTGTGGATAAAAAATTTCGACAGATACCAAGCATATACACTACGCCAGCAGTGTACCACCAGACCGGAAAATAGATGACATCAATAATCGCTTCAATAGCCAAACGTTCAAAAACAAGAAACCACATACATTATATAACGATAATTTTTGATCACAACAAAATTGAGTATAGTATATACCAAAAACTCTTAATAATAAAACAAAATCCGCCGAGCGGCGGAATGTATTAACGCTTGGCAACGACCGAAGCACCGGAGGCAATATAGGTTATGGTATCAGCAGGAACAAAGTTAAAAACTTTTAATCGTTCAGATAATCGACCGAGTGATTGTTCTTGTGCGATACGAACATCAATCTGACGGTTTGTTTCTTGTAATGTTTTAATTTTTTTATTGAGCTCGCTAATTTCATATCCTTGTGCTGTCACCGTATTTACTTGGAATACATACAAGAAAATGGCAATCACGACAAGACCAATCATACCTAATCGAAATGGTATGGTACTTGCCAGAGACTGAAAAGCCCCAGACCACGTAGGTGTGTGATGTGGGCTATGCAGGGAAATAGGGCGCATAACGACAGGCGAACGAAATTTAAGAATAAAAATTATATTTTTTCCACCACGCGCAATTTTGCTGAACGAGCACGAGGATTGGTATCATATTCTTCTTGGCCGCAAACAATGGGTTTCTTATTGACCAAGATAATGGTTTCACCACTTTGACTTTTGAAATAATGTTTAACAATTCGATCTTCCAAAGAATGAAAGGTAATCACGGCGAGACGTCCACCAGGAGCTAATAAGGCAATTGCTTGAGGCAAAACACGCTCAATAACTTCCAACTCATGATTCACTGCAATACGCAAAGCCTGAAATACTTTTGTGGCTGGATGAAGTCCACCAACCCAAGGGATTGGATTATTTGTTTTTAATTTTTTTCGATAAACTTCTAAAATAATGTTCACTAATTCACTGGTTCTTTCAATTATTTTTTCTTTTCTTTTTTCAATAACTGCCTTGGCAATTTCTTGATGTAAATCTTCTTCACCATACTTTTGTAACATTGTTGCTAATGCTTCTTCGGTCCAGGTGTTAAGAATTTCTGCCGCGGTTTGTGCTCCATGATCTGAACTGTTTTTTTCTTGATCAGATACTGCATTCCCGGCGTAGCGCATATCAAGCGGTTCGTCTTCTAAAAAACTAAACCCTCTTCCCCGCTCAGCAAACTGTGGACTTGACCATCCCAAATCAATGAGAATCGCATTCACCTTTTCAAACCCCTGTTCACGCGCTATGGTTGCCAATTCAGAAAAATTTCCTCGCAGGAATGTTACTCGTTCTGCAAATGAATACAGATACTGCTTTGCACGCAACAATGATTCTGGATCAGCATCAATCGCCAGTAATCTTCCTTGGGGACTTGTTGCCTTGAGTATTGCTTCTGCGTGTCCGGCATCACCTACCGTGCTATCAATCACGGTTTGATTTGGTTTGCACGGTAATAACTCGAGAACCTCATTCAATAACACAGGAATATGTCTCATACTTAAACGCCAAGTTGACCCATCTGTTCCGCGATTGTCGTACTCTCGGCTTCAGTACGTTTTGTATATACGCTCCATTGTCCAGCATCCCAAAGTTCAAGACGATTGTACAAACCTGCCACAACCATTTCTTTTTTCAAACCAGCAAATGTTCGTAAATACTCTGGAACAATGAGACGACCTTGCTTATCGATTTCCACATCCATTGCTCCAGCTAACATGAGTCGAGCAAAAGCTCGCGTGTTGGCCTGGGCAAACGGTAGATTCGCTAATTTTTCAGCGAGTTTTGCCCATTCATTTCTCGTGTAGAGAAACAAACAATGATCAAGACCACGCGTTACCACTGCACCCTTTGCTAAAGCCGCCCGAAACTTTTTGGGTACTGCGAGCCGGCCTTTATCATCAAGGCTATGCGTGTATTCACCAATAAACATACTAAAGGGA
>JAHFIE010000075.1 GCA_023246565.1 Candidatus Magasanikiibacteriota bacterium | reverse complement strand
GTTAACAAACTATCATAAATTTCACTTGGACCCCAATCTGGTCGTACTCCTTTTACCAAAGCCGCGGCTCCAGTAACAAAAGGAGCGGCAAATGATGTTCCTTGCCAACCAGCGCGGTAACTATCTTTTAATCCATCAGCTGGTGAATACCGCACCGTAGAAGCAATACCAGAACCTGGCGCAGTAATATCCACGCAATTGGAACCAGTATTGGAAAAATAAGCCAATTTTCGTTCTTTATCAGTGGCACTTACCCCCAATATAAGTGGTTTTGTACGTCCAGCGTCAATACAGGCTGGATACAAAGGATTTTTATTCAAATCACCACCATAATTTCCCACAGCAGCAACCATGGCAACATTATGATCATAAGCATATTGAACGGCTGATGTTAGATCGTCATCATAATCCCCTACCATGCTAATATTAATTATATGAGCACCATTATCAACCGCATACCGAATTGCCTGACCAAGGGGTGCGGTTGTTCCTGTACCGGAATTACCAATAACTTTGATATTCATGAGTTTTACGCGCCAATTTAATCCTGAACCATCACGATTATTATTACCAACAGCGCCGATAATACCGGCAACCACACTTCCATGACTAAAAACTGCTTCTTCTCGAACTGCGTTTGATAAATTTTCTACGCGCGGACGAGGATCATTATTATTATCCACAAAATTCCAACCCCATACATCATCCACATAACCATTACGATCATCATCAATACCATTACCTCCTGTTTCTTTTGGGTTATGCCAGACATTGCCAAATAAATCCGGATGGAACGTATCAAAACCATTATCAATAATGGCCACAGTTACACTCCCCGAACCAGTGGTATAATCCCAGGCTTTATAAACACCGGTCTGCTCATAGCCATATTGCTGAATCTTGGGGTCATCCGTTGTCCGAGCAGACACAAAAAGAGGGTATGTCATCAAAAGACTACCCAGAAGAATAAGTCCAAAATTACGAGTAAAAAAAATATACTTCATCTTGTTTTTTTATTGTAGATATGATATATAATGAACTGGTGTTTCATATTTCAATGAAAATCTATAGTGGGGATTCTTATATACTTGTAAGAATTCCCAGCGTTGTTTACACTTCTATCCTAGCCCCATCTGTTATCCTGATCTCGACTTTTACGAGGATAAACTCGAATCGTGATCCGGTTGTTGTCATTCTGGCCCTGATTTTCATCAGGGTAAACTCCAGGCAGAATCCAATATTTACCTAATCCAATTCTGGATTCTGACTTTCGTCAGAATGACAGTCGTGACCAGGAAGAAAGAGAACCAAATAAATAATGCTCTAAATTTACAGGTAACTCTATATAATACTTAGGTCAGTATAACACACTGTTTTTTCACTCGCAATATGAATTTTGTCTATCGACTCAAACAATTAATCCTCGTGAGCGGCGATATAATTTGTTTTGGTTTGGCCTTTTTCATGAGTCTTGCACTCCGCCAAATTGCTCTTCCTTCTTTTGAATCCGTGGCTATAAATATTCCGCTTTTCATTAAATTGTTTGCTGTTTGGATTATTATTAATTTTATCAATGGTCTCTACGATCTGGGACGAATCTCTGGTAACCATGCGTATCGTCGACTTATTGAATCATGCGCGATTTCAGTGTTGGTAAGTATTATTGCCTTGTACTTGACCGGTAATTCACTCACCCCAAAAACGCTTCTTATTTTAAGTAGTGTTAGCGGGTATGGATTGGCAGGTCTCTGGCGTTTTTGGTATAGCAAAATTACGGCATACGCGAATTTGCAAACCCGTATTATTTTTTTGGGCTACAATACTGAAGTCCAAGAAATTGTTGAACTCATTACGAAAAGTCCGGAAAAAGGTTACGTGGTCAGTGCTATTTTTGATCCAGAACAAAAAATAAAACCCAGTGATTTACCCGGCATCAATATTTATACGAGTCTGACGGCTTTGCGACCAGCCATTACCACACACAAAGCTCATAGTGTCGTAAGTGCTCCGCATCTCAAAGAACAACCGGAAATTGTTCGGGAATTGTATGAGTTATTATTTTGGCCTGTCCATTTATCTGATTCCTCTTCATTGTACGAGACAATCACCGGACGAGTTCCGCCATCCACATTTTCTGATGGTTGGTTCATTAGTAATTTAAGCAATCTTGACCAACCCAGCTACAATAGTTTCCGTCGTTTGATTGATTATATTGCCGGCATAACCATGGGACTTATATTTATCACCCTCGGTTCAATCGTTGCCCTTGTTATTAAACTAACATCGCGTGGGCCAGTACTCTATCGCCAAATGAGAGTTGGCTATCGTGATGAGCACTTTAGTATTTATAAATTTAGAACCATGTACGCCTTGTCCACTGATGGGAGCGCAGAAATGGCCGGGGCAGAATTTGCTCAAAAAGACGATAAGCGGGTAACCCCTTTTGGTCGCTTTTTACGCCGAACCCGACTTGATGAATTACCACAATTTTGGAATTTACTCCGTGGCGACATTACCTTGATTGGTCCACGTCCAGAACGTCCGGAAATTGTCGCAAAACTCGAAGCTCATATGCCGTATTATCCTCTTCGACATTTGGTAAAACCAGGAATTACTGGTTGGGCAGCAATCAATCAACACTACACCTCAACATTAGCTCAAGCAATACAAAAACTACAATACGATCTTTATTATATTAAAAATCGTTCTCTGCTTCTGGATATTTCAATTATGCTGCGCACGATTAACGTAGTTCTGCGCATGATGGGACAGTAATTAGGTTACTCCCCACTCTTCTCTGAGACGTTGTACACCATCAATAAGTTTAACTTCTGGTTCCCAACCCAACAATTCTTTGGCTTTGGTAGTATTTGCTTTGGTAAATCTCATGTCAGCAGCTCGTGGTGGAATCGAAGTAGTTTCACCACCAATAAGTTTGGCCAATGCATTCACTGAACAAGGATTTCCACCACCAATTTCAATGACTTCACCCTGGCCAACTGAATCCTTTGTCATGGCAAGGAGATTTGCTCTGGCCACATCACTCACGTGAGTATAATCACGAAAATATTCACCATCACCACAGATCGTGAGTGGTTCGCCTTGTTTTTTTTGCCAAATAAATTTACCAATTACGAGAGCGTACGCACCATGGGGATCCATGAATGGTCCGTAAATATTAAAATAACGAAGTGATACAGTTTCCAAACCATAAAGTCGTGACCAAATACGACAATAGTGTTCACCAGCAAGTTTATGAAAACCATACGGGCTAATAGGCCGCGGTATAGCAGTATCTGGAACAGGATACTCTGATTGATCACCCCATGCAGCAGAAGACGATGAAAAAACAAGACGCTTTACTTTGGCAGCACGTGCTGCTTCAA
>JAHFIE010000037.1 GCA_023246565.1 Candidatus Magasanikiibacteriota bacterium | reverse complement strand
CATCGTTGGCAAGTAATCGCTCCCTTATCGAATGAACAGTTACGGTGGCTTGAAGAGGATCAAAAAGTATCAGCGATTAATTATACGGGTAATCTTGATGTTGTGGCCAAGAATACAAAACAATTATTTCAGGAGTTGGAAATTTTAGCCACTCGATTATAGTATGGATGAACGACGTATCGTGATTTTTTCCACTGCATATGCACCGTTTATTGGGGGTGCGGAAATAGCGGTTAAGGAAATTACTGATCGATTGTCTGATTGCACGTTTGATCTTTTTACTGCACGCTTGGATAAGCATCTTCCAGCAAAGGAAAAAATGGGTAATGTCATGGTCTATCGCTTGGGAATTGGTGTGCCGTTCATTGATAAATTGTGGTTAGCTTTTTTTGGGCATCGGACTGCGCTTCGTCATCATCAAGAAAAAAAATATGATGTGGTCTGGTCGATTATGGCTAGTTATGCTGGTTTGGCTGGATTATTTTTTAAAAAAAGATGTAACGAAATTCAGTTTTTATTGACCTTGCAAGAAGGTGATAGTCAAAAACATATTTATTCACGAGCATTGTTTATTTGGCCTTGGTTTAAAAAAATATTTGAGCAGGCTGATCAAATCCAGGCAATTAGTCACTATTTAGCTGATTGGGCGAAACGCATGGGTGGAATCTGTCCAATTACCGTGGTGCCGAACGGTGTTGATCTGAGTATTTTTTCTCGACGTTCAGATATTGAACGAAAACAACAGACTGAATGGTTGCGAAAAATTCTGGCTGTGCCTGACGAGACAAGGTTCATTATTTCAGTTTCTCGTTTGGAGAAAAAAAATGGTTTGGATGATTTGGTGAATGCCCTGTGTGACCTTCCGAAAAATATTCGTCTGCTTATTCTTGGTGATGGTTCAGAGCGGGCTCATTTAAAACATAGTGTTCAACAATTGAGTCTTGAACGTAGAATACATTTTTTGGGGAGTATCCCGTATCAAGAATTACCGCAATATTTGGCGGGGAGTGAGATATTTTGTCGGCCGAGTTTATCCGAGGGTTTGGGGAATGCCTTTTTGGAAGCAATGGCAGTTGGTACACCGGTTATTGGAACACGTGTCGGGGGTATTCCAGATTTTTTATTTGATGAACAAACTGGTTTATTCTGCGAACCACATAATCCTGTGTCGATCGCTACTGCTGTGAAGCGTTTACTTTCTGACAATGAATTGAGAGCTATGGTAACAGAATCGGCATATAATCTTGTCCACGAGCGTTATTCATGGGATAGAGTTACTGAAGATATAAAAAAGGTATTGTTTTTTTATCATGTATCTACCAAAGTATGAAACTGTTAATTGCCGCTGATATTTTTCCTCCACAAACCGGTGGACCAGCCACGTATTCGGTAGGACTTGCGAACGCATTTACTGAACAGGGGATTGATGTACGTATTGTTTCATTGACGTTGGATTCAACAACAACAATGGTGCGTTGTCCGATTTCTGTGGTCAAGAATAAGCACAAAATTATCCGTTATTTTGAATATTTTTGGTTACTCTTGCGAGAGGGTAGAAAGGTTGACGGTATCTATGCCATGGGTCCGGTTAATGCTGGTTTACCAGCATTGGTTGCCGCAAAAGTATTGCGAAAAAAATTCGTGGTTAAGGTGGTTGGTGATTATGCCTGGGAACAAGGGACGCAGCGTTTTGGTGTTGTTGATCTTATGGATGATTTTCAGGGTAAGAAGTTTTCTGGTGTCGTTGGTTGGCTGCAAGGAATTGAACATTTGACCGTGCGTATGGCTGATCAGGTTATTGTACCAAGCAAGTACTTACAAAAGATTGTTGTAGGATGGGGTGCATTACACGATAAGGTTACCGTTATTTACAATGCCATTTCTTTGTCCAAAGTACAACAAGCTGTACCAGTATCAAACAAACCAACAGAGGAACAATGGGTAGTAACAGTTGGTCGTTTGGTGCCGTGGAAAGGAGTAAAAGAACTCATCGAGATCATGACTGAACTTCATAAAAATTTTCCTCATGCTCAACTCAAAGTTTTAGGTGATGGGCCTGACCGGTCGCGACTCGAAAAAACAATCACTGAGTGCCAAGCTCAAACGTTTGTTGAACTTTTGGGAAATGTTTCGCATGAGACGGTCTTGTCGTATATGAAATCATCTGATGTTTTGGTTTTAAATAGTGGTTATGAAGGTTTGTCGCATGTTCTTGTTGAAGCTCTGAATTTGGATTGCCGTATACTTGCGAGCGCGATTGGGGGGAATGGTGAAGTGGTTATACCGCACGAAACCGGGGATTTATTTCCGTATAACGAGAAAACAGAGATTCAAAAAAAAATACGTTTGGCTCTTGGAGGAACCATGCCTCTGCCTTTTTCTGGATCGCTTGATCGCGGAATTTTTTTCAAAAAATTTGAATTCACAACCATGATTCAAGAAACAAAACAATTACTTGCCACCCTATGCGCGCACTCATGATCAGTCTTGATCACCATATTTTGGATCCATTTTCTTCTGTTGCAAATCGAATGCGTCAGTATGGTAAGTATCATAACCTTGATATTATTGTTCCAACAAAACGAGGTGAAGAAATTATTTTGTCAGATACGGTTCATGTTTATGGAAGCGGTGGTGCAAAGTGGCAACAATTTTTTCGTTTACTGAAGATTGGTAAACGATTGCAAAAGGACAGTCAGTACGAAATGATTACAGCGCAAGATCCTTTTTTGGTTGGGCTGGTCGGGCTTTTTTTGAAAAAGAAACCTACGATTTTGGAAATCCAAATACATGGTGATTTTTTTGGTTCAAGATATTATCGACAGAGCGGACTTAAAAACTTGCTCTATTATTATTGCGCGCGCTGGTTGGTTGTGCCACGAGCTGATAAGATTCGCGTTGTAGGGGAACGAGTTCGGGAGAGTATGTCTGCACTAGGTGTTCCATCGGAAAAAATAGTGGTACAACCGATTGTGGTGCCGACTGCGGCAATTCAGTCCTATGTTCCACGTGAGGATATTCACGAACACTATCCTGGATTTAAAAAAATATTTTTGTTTTTAGGTCGTTTTGATCGTATAAAAAATATTCCTTGGCTTCTTGATGTTTTTAGTGATTATCTTTTTCAGACAGAACGATCTGATCTTTTACTCATTGCAGGTGATGGATCAGAACGGCAATTTCTTGAACGATATGCCCACCGTCTTGGTATTGAAGTTAATGTGCGATTTCTGGATTGGATTGATCATCCCTTGGATTATCTTAAGACGGTTGATGCGATACTGATTCCGAGTCTGTCCGAAGGTTATGGTATGGTGGCTATGGAAGCTGCGGCTGCTGGCACGAGAATTATTATGACTGATGTTGGTGTGGCCAATTATGAATTGAAACCATCATCCCAGGTTACTATTGTTCCGGTGAATGATGTCGCAGCTTTTTTGGAAGCTATGAAAGTATGAAATTATTGGTTATTACGCAAAAGGTTGATGAACATGATTCTAATTTGGGATTTTTTTTGGTTTGGTTGAAAACATTGGCGACTCGTTTTGAAGATATCACCGTGATTTGTCTTGAGGCTCGGGAATATCAGTTGCCTGACAATGTGACGGTGCTATCTCTTGGTAAAGAACATCGATTATCGCAGTGGCAATATCTCCGACGGTTGTATACGTATATTTGGCAGTATCGACATGATTATGATCATGTTTTTGTGCACATGAATCCTGAATATGTTATTTTGTGTGGATTGTTGTGGCGACTATGGAATAAGAAAATTTTGTTGTGGTATACGCACAAGTCAGTGGATATAAAATTGCGCATCGCTGAATTTTTGGTGACCAAGATTTTTACTGCCTCAAAAGAAAGTTTTCGATTAAGGAGTAATAAGCTTCAGGTAATGGGGCATGGGATTGATGTTACTTTGTTTGCGCACCAGCAGTCGCAGCCTGGCGATGTTCAATCACTGGCCGCATCAAATACACTCTTTCTTTTGTCGGTGGGACGTTTTAGTGCAACAAAGGATTTTAAAACCGTGATACGGGCTTTTGATTTTTTGCGTAAGAAAAAAACAATGCCCCCGATCGTTTTTAATATTTTTGGTATTCCTCTTACGAAACAGGATCTTGATTATCAGAAGGAAGTTATTGCACTTAGTGTTGAACTTGGTGTTGATGTTGGTACGGGAAATCAATATGTTTCTCATAATAAAATGCCGGAAATATACCAAAAACACCACATTTTGATTCACACGAGTCAAACCGGAAGTGTGGACAAAGTTGTGCTTGAAGCATTGGCAGCTGGTCGGATCGTGGTTACTTCGAGTCAGGCATACGAAGACGCGGTTAAAGAAGGGTTAGTTTTTACGTTCCCTGAAGGAAATTATCAAGAATTAGCCAAAACTATTGAAAAAATATATGAAAATGGTATACTCCTACCTAACCAAAAGGCGATTGATTATGTTCGAAAATATCATAATTTGGATGTTTTAATTGATAAGATTGTGGATTATTTTAAGTAATTGGTGACAGAGTTGTTGCTACGTCAGTATATTGTAGGTCAGTACACGGGTCGCATAAGTTTTTCAAAAACTGTCGTAAACTCCATTTTTGAAAAACTGACGCTCCCCATCCTCGTTTGGTTTTTATATTGTGTATCGTTTTTAATTGATACAAAATTTATTTTCAATAAATGAGCGCTATTTCTGTATGAAACTATCGATTATCATTCCGGTTTATAATGAAAAAAATACTATTGAAAAACTACTCGAGACAGTTGTTGGAGTTTCTTTAGTTGGAATTGAAAAGGAGATTGTTATTGTTGATGATGGTTCGACTGATGGTACTCGAGAAATTTTACAACAGTATTCGGGTGAGATGTATAGGGTAATTTTACAACCAAAAAATCAAGGTAAGGGTACGGCGATTCGGACTGGTTTTGCTGCCGCAACCGGTGATTTTATTATTATTCAAGACGCTGATTTGGAATATGATCCCCATGAATATCCTTTGCTTCTTGGGCCTATGATTGAAGGCAAAGCTGATGTTGTTTTTGGATCACGATTTATTGGTGATCGACCGCATCGAGTTTTATTTTTTTGGCACTCGGTCGCGAATAAAATGTTGACGTTATTTTCGAATATGTTGACTGATATTAATTTAACTGACATGGAAACGTGTTATAAAGCCTTTACCAAGAACGCTTTGCAAAAAATTCTACCAACTTTGACTGCTGAACGTTTTACGATTGAACCGGAAATTACTGCTCGGGTGGCCCAAAAGAAATTGAGAATTTTTGAAGTTGGTATTTCGTATTATGGTCGCACCTACGAAGAAGGTAAAAAAATCAATTGGAAAGATGGTGTCAGTGCTTTGTGGGCGATTATTAAGTATAACCTCTTCCCTTGATATGAAGATTGCCGTGGTTACCCCGGCCTGTCATTTTCCCAGTCGTGGAGCCGTACAGCAGGATATTTATGCCATGCTGTCTTTTTTAAAAAAGATGGGTCATACGGTTTCTGTTTTTTCTCTTGATCAACCAGGCCAAGATAGAGCGGTTTTGCAAAGTGTACGGGATGAGTACCAGATTGACATAACAGTTTATTTGCCGTCACTGAAGTTTATCACCTGGCTGAAAACAGTAATTTTTCAGCCAATTTTTTTTGATAGAAGTGCGTACGCGTTTTATGAAGCCGCTCGTTCAGTTGATTTTATTAAATATCTTGACACCTATAAGCCTGATCTTCTAATAAGTATTGGTAATTACTCTTGGCCATTATTTTCTGAATGTAAAAAAAGACATATTCGTTTTGTTATCCGTTCACATAATTTTGAACCATTACACTATTGGGAAGAATTAACCGTTCGAGAAAAATGTAATCCTATTCATTGGGTTAAATTTTTGGCAAAATGGTGGAGTGAACGGAAATCAGTGAACGTGGCAGATCGAATCGCGGCTATTTCACCACGGGAAGTAAACCAGTATACTACCTGGCAAGTAGGGAAAGCCTTACTTTTGCCCTTGGTTTCTTTGTCTGGATTTCGAGCAAATCATAAAGTTGCGGCAACAAAAAAACCACTGGATGTGTTTTTTCTTGGAGCTACGTACAATGTTCCTTTTCATCGCCGTGGTGCTGAACAATTGATCAATCATATTGCGCCCGAGGTAGCGCGGCAGGCACCGGGAGAATTTCGTTTCCATGTTTGTGGAGGGAAATTACCAGCGTATTTAGTGCAAGCCTGTGATGATAATTCGGTTGTGTATGAGGGATTTGTGCCTGATCTTAACGCATTCTTTGATCGAATGGATGCTGGCGTGTTTCCTGTCTGGAGTGGACGTGGTATGAAGCAGAAAATTTTTGAATCAATTGCTCGAGGTTTTCCGATTGTGGCGCCAAGGATTTCATTGGGTGAATATCCTGTTGTATCTGGTGAATCGGCGTTGATTGCGGATAAACCGGAAGATATGGTTGCTATGATTTTACGCTTGCGTGATCCAGAGGTTCGGGCACGCCTGTCAGCCGGCGCGGCAAAGTTTAGTCAACAGTGGTTTAGTCAAGAAAAATTTCAAGAATATTTTTCAGCACTATTTGATAGTACTGAGTAATTGGGTGGCAGAGTTGATTCTGTGTTGTTAGATTGTACGTCAGTACACGGGTCGCATAATCCCAATGCATAGGGATGACGCTCCCCATCCCCGTATTATTACCATTCTATACTCTATGAGTATAATTTCCAATGTAATTACACTATGAATAATCCAAAACGAGCATTTATAACCGGTATTTCTGGCCAGGATGGTTCATATCTTGCTGAATTATTATTGGATAAAGGCTATGAAGTCCATGGTTTGGTTCGACGATCAAGTCTGGTTCCACGTGAACGTTTGGAATATTTGTATCCACGTTACAAAGATTCAAAACTTTTTTTGCACTATGGTGATATGGCTGATGGGAGTAGTCTTACGCGATTGCTTGATGAAATTCAGCCGGATGAATTGTATAATTTAGCTGCGCAAAGTCATGTAAAAATTAGTTTTGAAATTCCTGAATACACGTTTGATGTTGTGGCTGGTGGCGTGATTCGAATTTTGGAGTGGATCAGATCGCGGAAACCAGACACGAGGTATTATCAAGCATCAAGCAGTGAGATGTTTGGTCTTGTCCGTGAAACACCACAACGGGAGACCACACCCTTTTATCCGCGAAGCCCGTATGCAGTGGCCAAGGCAGCGGCTCATTATGCAACTGTGAATTATCGTGAAAGTTATGGTTTGTTCACCTGTGGTGGTATTTTATTTAATCATGAATCGCCCCGTCGGGGAGAAAATTTTGTCACGCGTAAAATTACGCGGGGTATTGCCGCGATCATGGCAAAGAAATCTGATCACATTTTTTTGGGCAATCTTCATGCTCGACGCGATTGGGGATATGCGAAAGAATATGTTGAGGCAATGTGGCTCATGCTCCAACAGAATGAACCTGATGATTTTGTGATTGCCACCGGGGAAACACATTCAGTTCAAGACTTTGTAGTTGAAGCTTTTTCTCTTGCTGGTTTGGATTGGCAGCAGCATATAAAAATTGATGAGCGCTATCTTCGTCCTGCTGAAGTTGATGTCTTGATTGGTGACGCAACAAAAGCTCGAGAAAAATTAGGCTGGCAACCAAAGACCACGTTTAAAGAACTTGTTCGGTTAATGCTTGAAGCAGATTGCGTTGGATTATGAATAAAGTAGCAATAATCACAGGTATTACTGGCCAAGATGGTGCTTATTTGGCTCGATTATTATTGGATAAAAAATATCGAGTGATTGGTTGCGCACCCACAATTTCAGAGAAAGACTGCTGGCGTCTTGATCATTTTGGAATTACCAAAAAAATAAAACTGGTGACCGGATCTCTTCTTGACCAAAACTATCTACGGTTATTATTAAAAAAATATCAGCCCCAAGAGTTGTATAATTTTGCGGGTCAATCAAGTGTGGCACGTTCATGGGAACAACCGATTGAGACTATGGAGACGAATGCTTTGGTGGTGGCACAGCTACTTGAAGCATTACGATTGTATGCTCCCAAGACCAAATTTTTTCAAGCATCCAGCGCAGAAATTTATGGCCAGACAGATGGTATCATCACAGAAAAAAATACTACGTTTCATCCGGTTAATCCTTATGGTATATCGAAACTAGCTGCTCATCAAATGGTGGCTACCTATCGTACCCGATATGGATTATTCGCGGTTAATGGTATTTTGTTTAATCATGAATCTCCGTTGCGCATGCCTGATTTTGTCACAAAAATTATGAGCCATTCTGTCGCAGAAATCGCGCGAGGAATCAGAAAAACATTTTCTCTCGGATCATTAACTGCACGACGGGATTTTGGTTACGCTGCTGATTTTGTTGATGGCATGTGGCGTCTTATGCAAGTGCCTCGTCCCTATGATGCTGTTTTTTGTACGGGGGAAACACATTCAATTGGTGATTTCGCCCGTGAGGCCTTCGCTATTGTTGGTATTAAAGATTGGCGTAACCACATTATTCTTGATCCGAATTTGGCACGGAAACGTGAAATTAAAACAATGCGCGGCGATCATCGACTCCTTACGAAATTGACCGGCTGGAAACCAGTAGTGGGTTTTTGCGAATTAGTAAAAATTATGATTGATTTTGAAATGAAACAATAATGGTATGATTTTTTCAAAATTAATGAACCATAAAATTTTTATTATTATTGCACTTTCGTTCGTGACGAGTGTAGTCTATGGTTTTTGGTATCAGATTCCACCGGTTGTTGATGCGCAGGCCTATGATCGGATCGCGCTCAATCTTCTTTCGGGTAATGGTTTTCGAGAAGATTTGACCCAGTCATTTGATTATGATTCAGCTATGTTGCGTGCTGGTCCTGGGTATGAATTTTTTCTTGCCGGGATTTATTTTTTGTTTGGTCATCATTATGAAGCGGTTTGGATTATCCAAGCCTTGTTGCATGCACTTACTGCCTGGTTTCTGTACAAGAGCGCGATAGTACTGTGGCCTGACAAAAAAAATATTGGCCTTATCGCGACGGGCGTCATTGGTTTTCATCCTGATCTTATTGAAATTTCAGCCATGCTTATGACTGAAACCGCCTATCTATTTTTCGTGGCCGTGATTTTGTATCTTTTTATTGTATTGATGCGTCAGCGTTCGTTTTTCATAGCGAGTTTATTGGGTTTGAGCCTTGGCATGGGTATAGTCTTGCGTCCGCCCTTAGTTCTCTTTATTCCGATTATTCTGCTGTATTGTTTTACAAAAAAATACTGGTCTGAACTATTGATTGTGGTAGGATGCATTTTTGTACTCTTGGCACCATGGACTATTCGCAATTATATTCTCTATGAACGTTTTATTCCCACAACACTCATTGGTGATTACAATATTTGGATTGGTAATCGAGCAAACGCGAATGGGGGACAGATTGCTTCTGGATTTAATCCGGTGACAACCTATGTTACTGAACATGGGGTTCGTGATTTGAGTTCAGCAAGTCGATCAGCTTTTTTATCATTTGTTCTTCAAACACCAGGAGAATTTGCGAAATTGACCATGCTTCGTGTTGTTCGTTATGGGAGTTTAATTCGACCTATGGGATTTTGGTTTTATCAAACTGGTATACCGCAATTGATATTTGTGGTGTTGTCTGGTTTCAGTATCGCGTTTTTGTTTTTGTTTGGTGTAGCCGGTTTATTTTTGAATATAAAAAATAACAATGCAACACTTTGGTATATAGCTGCTTTGGCGCTTTCCGCACCTCTTCCCTTGTTGATTACCGTAGTTGAATCACGGTATCGATTTCAGATATATCCTTTTTTTGCTTTGTTTGGCGCGTATGCTTTTGTGCTTATGAAAGAACGTGTTTCTGAAGTACGACGAGCTTTATTGGCGAGTGTGCTTATGCTCGGTGGTTTGAGTCTTATTGATATACTATTTTTTTGGAATACAGTTTTTGAACATGTCCAGAGATTTTTGTAGCATTAATGTAATATTAAGATTCCCTGTGTAACTTTTTATGACCCCAATTTTCACTCGTGTATCCATTATTATTTTTTTTGTCGTGGCAAGTACTTGGCATATATCTGCGAGTCCTGCCACCTGGTTTGACGAAGGTATTAATCTTGGTATTGCGAGTAGTCTTATTCGTCATGGTGTGTACAGTCTCGAACTTGGCCCCAATTCGTTTGTTCCGTCCATTGAGCGTTCGTTTTTGATCACCACAAATTATCCAACACTGATTCCCGTAGCAGCATCATTATATTTTTTACAATCATTTGATCCAGGTTTGGGAATGGCTCGCGTACCCATGGTACTGTATCTATGGCTTTTTGGATTTTTTTTATTTCGAATAATCAAACGGTTGAGCGATAATCCGTGGACACCATGGTTAGCCCTCGCTTTGCTTGCTACCTTTGCGCCACTTTATGGTAATGGTAAAGCAGTACTTGGAGAGATTCCAGGATTAGTATTTTTGTGTGCGGGAATTTTGACATTACCGCAATCATTGAATCATAAACGATTGTTTGGTGCTGGTCTTTTGTTTGGTCTCTCAATCGCCGCAAAACCATATTTTTTAATAGTTGCTCCAGCAGTTTTGGTAAGTGAACTATTTTTTTATTGGTCACATAAAAAGATTTTTTTCTCAAGAATTGGGATCATGACTTTGGGAGCAGTCATTCCACTGTTCCTCTGGCTCATGACGATTATACAACCGTTTCATTGGATCACCATACTAGGGGCAATCAATTATTACGCGAATTCCTATGCTGTGCAAAGTTTGTGGGATTCAGTAGGAGTAAACTTATTGCGTTTTGTTTCGGAAAGCACACCAATTCATTTCATGCTTCTCTTCATCCCGACAATCATTGTGTGGATTCGACGATACCAACACAAAACAATAACTGCTACGGAAATAATTTTAGCCGTTTTTATTCTGATCACGTTTGGTTGGTACCTTAAAACACCGGGTTGGTACCGATATTTTTTTACTGCCCATGTACTTCTTCTTGCTTTATTTCCGTTGAGCTTATCAAAAATTTTTTCAAGAAAAACAGCTGCCATTATTTCGGTTGGACTTTTCGCGATTCAATTAGTTCATGTGGTTTCTCGAACGCGTGATCCACTGTATAATTCAGATGCTGCGACCGTGTTTACGACTGAAATGAAACAAAAAAAAGTACCATCAGGTGATGTTCTTGTTATCAATAGTCCGTCCATTGCTTTTTTATTACGTAATCAACCTGAGGTGCGGATCCATCAGATTTTACAGATTAACCCCGATCTCCATTTTGGTTATGCGAGTTTAAAAATGTTGTATGATGGTGGAT
Source organism: Candidatus Magasanikiibacteriota bacterium (assembly GCA_023246565.1). Lineage (GTDB taxonomy): Bacteria > Patescibacteriota > Patescibacteriia > Magasanikbacterales > UBA922 > 2-12-FULL-41-16. The sequence continues at coordinate 126 of JAHFIE010000037.1, read as the reverse complement.
GGTACCCTTATGTGATCACGAGTGGTTCACTCGCTGATACTGATCTGGAACAAAATTATGATGTTTTGGAAAAAGAATACGAACCTATTGTTGTTGTGGAAAAGTATCAATTGTTTAAGAAACGGT
>JAHFIE010000036.1 GCA_023246565.1 Candidatus Magasanikiibacteriota bacterium | reverse complement strand
TGATTGGTGCTTCAGTAACGCTCCGTGGTGATCGAATGTATGAATTTTTGGATCGTCTTATTACCTTGACCTTGCCTCGTGTGCGCGATTTCCGCGGTCTTAACCCAAACAGTTTTGATGCGCAAGGTAATTATACACTAGGATTCAAAGAACACCTGGCGTTTCCCGAAGTAACCGGTGTTGAAGGCGGCGATGCCATTCACGGTCTAGAATTAACGGTGTGTAGCACGGCTAAAAGTAAGGATGCTGGTCGAGCTCTTTTAACAGGACTGGGTTTTCCTTTCCGGAAGAAATAATTTGTTTAATACGTATGGCTACCCAAGCTCAAATCGCTCAATCCGCCCGTAAACCAAAATTTACTACCCGTGTGGTACGTCGATGTTGGAAATGTGGTCGTAAACGGGGTTTTATGCGTAAATTTAAAATGTGCCGCATTTGTTTCCGGGAATTAGCCAATGTTGGCTTGGTTCCTGGCGTGCGTAAATCAAGTTGGTAGATTTCACTATAAATGTTATGATGACTGATCCAATCGCAGACATGCTCACTAGAATCCGCAACGCCCAAAAGGCTGGTAAGCGGTCAGTTTTGATACCGTATTCTCGTCTCAAGCAGGCGATCGCTGATCTGTTGGCGCGTGAAGGATACGTGGGTGAAGTAAAAAAGGTTACGGAGACCAAACCAATGTTGTCCGTTGATTTGAAATATCATGGTCAAAAGTCAGCTATCCAATCGATTGTGCGCCTGAGTAAACCTGGTCACCGGATGTATCGAACCGCTGATGAATTACCTACCATTATTAATGGTTATGGTTTAGCCATAGTATCCACATCACGAGGACTCATGACGAGTGCTGAAGCAAGAAAATTGGGTATTGGTGGTGAAATTATTTGTTCGGTTTATTAATGTACTTGTATGTCGAGAATTGGAAAACAACTCATCACCATTCCGCAAGGAGTAACCGTAACACAGGATGCTGGGTTTATTAGGGTTAAAGGACCAAAAGGTGAATTGACTCGAGTTTTGAATCCAATCGTTACGGTAACTATTCAAGATGGTACCATCACGTTATCGGTGGTTAATCCTGAAGAAAAATCTGAACGATCGTTGTGGGGTACCTGGGGAGCTCATGTACGTAATATGATTGTCGGTGTAACCGAAGGTTTTAAAAAAGAATTGGAAATTAATGGTGTTGGTTACCGTGCTGCCATGCAAGGTAAGGATATTAAACTTGAAGTTGGTTATTCTCATCCGGTAATTTTTAACATCCCCGTTGGTATTCAAGCGAGTGTTGAAAAGAATCTTATTACTTTGGTTGGTACGGATAAAGAATTGCTTGGAATGACTGCTGCTACGTTGCGTTCAGTTCGCAAACCAGAACCGTATAAAGGAAAAGGAATTAAATATTTGACTGAATCAATCCGTCGTAAAGCCGGTAAGACTGCGTCAAAAGGCGCATAATGAATGTTTTTATATGAAACAGGCTCGCACCAAACAAGCACAACGTCATACTCGCCAAGCCCGAGTTCGGGCACGTATTTTTGGTACAGCGACAAAACCTCGTTTAACGGTATTTCGGAGTAACACGGGCATGTTTGTGCAATTGATTGATGATACGAAAGGTGTAACGTTAGCGAGTGCTCATAGCAAAGCTGTTGGCAAAGTGAGTCAAGAAGGTTATACTGCCAAGTCCTCAGTTGCCTATACCTTGGGTAAAAATGTTGCTGAAAAAGCTCTTGCCCTGGGTATCAAAGCTGTTGCATTTGATAGGGCTGGGTATCGCTACCATGGCCGCATAAAAGCCGTAGCAGATGGTGCTCGGCAGGCTGGTCTCCAATTTTAATTATTGCAATTATTTTTTTCTCCTTAATTGTTTCACTCGTGGTCTATGGATAAAGGAAAACGGTCAAAAAAATCTAAGCCAGCAAAAGAAAAATCAGAGTTTGATCAATTCATTGTTGATTTGGCGCGCGTGACTCGTGTTACCAAAGGTGGTAAACAATTAAGTTTTCGTGCCTGTGTTTTGATTGGTGATCGTCATGGCCGAGTAGGGTATGGTGTGCAAAAAGGTAAAGATGTTCAATTTGCTGTGGAAAAAGCATTGCACAACGCAAAAAAGCACATGATCCATGTTCCGATTATTAAGGATACGATTCCTCACCGGGTTGAAGCCAAATTCAAAGCTGCAAAAATTATGTTAAAACCTGCTCCTCGAGGATCTGGAATTATTGCTGGTAGTGTGGTCCGTAATGTACTTGAACTTGCCGGTGTCCCGAATGCTTCAGCAAAAATGTTGGGTAAGACGAATAATAAAATTGTTAATATTAAAGCTGTATTTGCTGCCTTGTCTTCTTTTAAAGTTGCGGCTCGTTTTGTGAAACCACCAGCTCCAGAAGAGGTTGTTGTATCAGAAACTCCGTTGATAGCCGTGCCAGAAATTACCGTCGAAGGAGAAGTCGCAGATCAAAAGACCTTACGTACTACCTAAAAAATGCCTCTAATTTTTTTGTATGACCCTAGCTCCCCACACACTCAAAAGTACTGCTCGCACCAAACCAGCGAAGCGAGTTGGTCGTGGTAATAGTTCACAAAAAGGAACTACGGCTGGTCGTGGTACGAAAGGACAAAAATCACGTGCCGGTGGCCGTGGTGGTCTTAAGTTAAAAGGTTTTCGAAAAAGTCTTTTAAAAATTCCTAAAGTTCGTGGTTTTAAAAGTCATCGTCCACGAGTACAGATCATTACCGTAAAACAGTTGGAACATCATGCCAAAGTTGGTCATTTGGTAACACCAAAGTGGCTTGCCTCAATAGGTCTTGTTCAAAATCCTCTTTTGTCCGTTAAAATTGTTGGTAATACTCCGGTTACCAAGGTAATCACCATGAAGGGTTGTCTTGCTTCAAAAGGTGCTGCTCTTATCATTGAAAAAGCCGGTGGAACGATTACCTACTAGGCACATTGTCGACCATCTTCTTCGAAAGAAATCCCTGTTTTGAAAGAATTTGATATTTAAAAATTCTCGTATGTGGGAAAAACTCCAACGCATTTGGAACACAAAACAATTACGGAATAATGTCCTCTTTGTTGTTATCATGCTGGTTATTTTTCGGATTGCAGCACACATTCCTGTTCCTGGTATTAACACGGAAAATTTACGTAGTTTTTTGGAAGGTAACCAAATTTTGGGTTTACTCAACATTTTTTCCGGAGGCACGATGCAAAATTTTTCCATTGTGCTCATGGGCGTTGGTCCCTACATTACTGCGTCAATCATTTTTCAACTCTTAACCATGGTGGTTCCGAGTCTCGAAGAATTGTCCAAAGAAGGTGAGTCTGGACAGCAAAAAATTAACATGTACACGCGTTTAGCTACCGTACCATTGGGTTTTTTGCAGGCTTTTGGCATGATTAAACTTCTCAGTCAATCTCAGTATGCTATTATTACTGATGTCTCTTTGTATAAGATGATTTCCATCATGGTGACGGTAACGGCAGGTACTGTATTTCTTATGTGGATTGGAGAATTGATTACGGAAAGAAAAGTCGGAAATGGCGTGTCATTGCTTATTTTTGCCGGAATTGTGGCTTCATTACCAACGGTCATTCAAAATGCTTTGATCAATTATACATCGTCTGATTTATATACGTATGCTCTCTACGTTGCCCTTGGCATTGTTACGATTGTTGGTGTGGTTGTGGTGAGTGAGGGTCAGCGTAATATCCCCATTAATTATGCAAAACAAGTTCGCGGTAATCGTTTATTTGGTGGTGCGAAAACGAATTTACCGTTGCGTTTGAACATGGCTGGTGTTATTCCTATTATTTTTGCTATTTCAGTCATTCTCTTCCCACCCATGATTGCCCAGTTTTTCTTGGGACGTCCTGGACGAGTCGGTGAATTTGCTCAGGCCATTGTATCGTTATTTAATAGCCAGGGTCTGTTTTACGCAGTCATGTATTTCTTGTTAGTTGTTGGTTTTACGTACTTTTACACCGCAGTAATTTTTCACCCGCAAAAAATGGCGGAAAATTTACAACGTCAAGGGGCGTTTATTCCGGGTATTCGTCCGGGAAAACAAACTGAAGAATATATTGGAAAAACCATGAGTCGTTTATTGTTGCCTGGCGCCATGTTTTTGGGAATTATTGCTATCTTACCCCTGATTGTTCAATCATTTACTGGTTCACAATCACTCGCCATTGGTGGTACGAGTTTACTTATCGTAGTAAGTGTTGCCATTGAAACAACGAAGCAGATTGAGGCACAGTTGACCATGTACGAGTACGATCGAGTCTAGGATGGTTGTGTGATTTTTTATAAAAAAAGACCTCTTGAATGAGGTTTTTTTAATGGGATTGGTAATTCTCTTGTACTATAATAACAGTATGGTATCATTGCTAAGATTGCTTTTATAATGGTTTTTTAGGGAAAGACTTTATTATACCAGACACTGGTGCCCTTATTTGAACATACTATGATCCTCATCACACGGTTTATTCGAAATTATCAAAGGGATAAACATTATCAAGTCATGCGCATTTCTGTTTTCTTTTTGTTGTGGGCCTTGGCTTTTGCGTTGTTTGAATTTTTTGTTCCACTCTATCTTGAATCTTTGGAGTTAAGTTTTTTCACTATTGGGCTTATTCTCAGTGGAAGTTCTTTTATTTCTTTTTTTATTGATCCTTTCTTGGGGCATATCCAGACAAGATTTCCTCCAAAAACACTGTTACTTATCTCCATTATTTTATTTTGTGCTAACATTCTTTTATTTAAAAATTCAGGGAATGCGGTTTTTTTGTTATTTTTGGCTACGAATATTTATGGCATAGCGTTTGATTTGTTCAGTATTACTTCATATAAAAATGTCTTTGATAATTCAATTGAAACTGATCGTTCCACACATATTTCATTGCTTGAGTCATTGTATTCCGTCGGTTTATTGGTTGGCGCGGTTGTGGCCGGCTTTATCGTGAGTCTCAATCTTAGTAGTATTCCCTATCTTTGCTTAGGGATTTTACTTTTTTTGTTTATTTTTATTCTTTCCTGGAAAGCAGAAAAAAAAGTGCTTTCAAAAGAAAAGATTTCTTTTACCAAAAGCTATACTGATATTTTTTATGAGTTTAAGATGATTGGTAGCCAAGGATTATTTCTTGTATTTCTGTTAATTTTTATCCATCTTTTTGATGGATTTTTCTTTGTTTTTGAACCGATTTTCGCGAGAAAATTTCAAGGATATTTTTTTGATGAATTTGTCATTGGCGGCTTGTTATTGGCGATCTATACACTACCCATGATCATGCTCGAACGAAATTTTGGTACATGGGAAGACCGTTTGGGTAGAAAAAAGTTTGTATTTATTGGACTTGCCATGAGTACGCTTTCCATTTTTTTACTCCAAAGTTTTGACCAGCTGGTTATCTCTGCTCTCCTTATTTTCATGACCAGTCTTGGTTTATTTGCGATTGCTTTACCAGCAGTCGAAGGAATGTATGAATCATTGACTGAAAGAAAATTAGGTAAACAATATCGAGGTTACACGGTAAGTATTATGGAAATTACTTTGAGTATTGGTTTTTTGTTAGGGCCATTTATGGGAGGAATCTTTTTGACCATGCCAGGAGGATTTAATGCTGCGTTTAAAATATTTTCCCTACTTAATCTATTCGTTCTTGTTCTTGCGTTGTTTTTTCTTCGTGAAGATATATCAAAAGATAAGGAAAGGGGAAACATCATTCCAAAAAGTACCCGTGATTTACTATAAATTTTATATTTTTGTTTATGGGCTTTTTCTTTTCTTCCTCTGCGGAAAAATATTCCAATGTCAGAAAGTCTATTCTTGATTTGGATCTCCGTCATCTTGTTTCACGATTTCATACCAACACATTAACCCAAGACGAACAAGAACGGATATATACTGCTTTGCTCGAGAAAAAACAACACCATAAAGGCGAGTTATCACTTCGTGATGTTTATTTGATTTTACATGATTTAAAAAATAAACATGGGATTAGTATTCATGACGAAGCCGCGGTCATGAAGATTTTTGAAGAGCATTTTTCGAAAGAGTAAAGTGTAAAAAATTTAAGCTTGTTTCTACTCGGTCTTTAATCGTTCTCTGTCATTCTAATTACGATTGTCATTCTGGCGAAAGCCAGAATCTAGTATTTATCATTTTAGTTTAATTCTGGATTCTGGCTTTCGCCAGAATGACATTGTTCAGCATAGGGTATTAACTGGAATTTACCCAGCTCTGCCGGATGATAATGGTAATGAATTATTGTAATGTCTCTACATAAGATTTTCAATTCTACAAGTATTGTCTATGCAACAAACTACGAAAAAAGTGATTATTTTACTTGGTGTACCGGGGAGTGGCAAAGGGACACAGGCTCGATTGTTGGTTAATGACCTTGGAATGGCACATATTTCAACGGGTGATTTATTACGCGCGCTTGAGGTAGACCCTCAGGGCGACCCGAATGACAAGCAAAAATTAGCAGATATGAAAGCCGGAAAATTGGTAGCCGATGATTTAATTTATAAATTGGCTTTTAAGGAAATTGAACAGAATCTCATGGTCGGCAAAAGTGTGGTTTTGGACGGAGCGATTCGTTCTCTCGAACAGGCTCAAAAATATGATGAATTTTTTACTGTGCTTGGACTGGGATCTGATTCGGTTTTAGTAATTGAGTTGCATTTGGATGATGATACCAGTTTCAAACGGTTAACGAGACGTAAGGTCTGCGCAGAATGTGGTGAGATTATTCCTTATTCAGTTGATAATGAGACACAAACTGTTTGTAAGAAATGTGGTGGGCTATTGGTGGTTCGTGCCGATGATAATGAAGCAACTGCACGCAAGCGCATTTTGGAGCAGGGGAATGAGAAACAATTGCCTGTGACCGAATACTATGAACAAACAGGACGTTTGGTGTGTGTTGATGGTAGTCGAGATATAGCTGTGGTGGATGCAGAGGTCAAAAAAATAATTATGACTTCGTAATTATTTCTGGATTTTTTTAACAAAATAATAATCCACGAAGTTTTATGGGTAACATCATCAAAGGCATTCCTGCTAGTCGAGGATTGGCAAGAGGAATCGTTAAAATAATTAAAAATTTATCTGACGCGCCGAAATTTAATTCAGGTGATATTTTAGTTACTCATATCACTGATCCTACTATGGTTACTCTTATGGCCAAAGCAGGCGCGATTGTTTGCGATATTGGGAGTATCACATCGCATCCATCAATTGTTAGTCGCGAACTTGGGATTCCCTGTGTGGTCAATACCAAAATTGGTACGCGTGAACTTTCTGATGGCATGGATGTTTCGGTGAATGGGTTAACCGGAGAAATAGAAATTTTTGAACATTCTGTTGTCATGAATACTAATACATCTACTATTGATACAGATATTGATTCTTGTCTAGATAGTTATGTAGCATCAGTTTGCGCTATGGATTTTTCCACGTTTGACGATGTAACTGCCTGGTACAAATATGACCCACTGGTTGCACAACCATGGTTAGATTATGTTTTTTCGATAATTCATGGAATTAAAGAAAAAGGTCTTAATGCACGTGAAGTCGCGCGATTATTTCCTAACACGAGTGAAATACGGGGAACTTTTTTCTTTGATATGTTCTCCGCTCATTTTACGTCGTTTACCAACTCTGAAAAAATGGAATTATTTTGTTTTTATAATGACATGCTCAAAGCTATCTGTGTTGATGATCCGTACGCGCACAAGAAAAATATTATTCATTCTCCAGAAGAAATTAAACAATTAGTTTCAACAACACAAAAAGCGAGTCCAGATATAGCGCGTAAACTCGGTCGAATTATTAGTGCCTGCTACCATGTTGGTCATGCCTTATATTCAGATATGCATCCAACAATTGTGTATGACAATTTTGCGCCATATGACGTAGCTGATGTCTATGGTCCTGGTCATAGCGTCATAATAAAAGATTTTGGAAATTTACGTGCGAAAGAAATTTGGCCAGAATCAAAACATTCGCCCTGTGATCATATTAGAATTATTTGTGTTTATAAAAATGTTTCACCAGCAGTGGACAGTGTCTCGCATATTACGTATGATGGTGATCCGATACATGGTTTGGTTCGTGCCGCGATTTATGTTGATGGAGTAGAAAAAACCATAGATGAATCGTATGAACTGGCTATCGCGCTTGAAAATGTTGCTATAACTATTTTTCAAAAATCACAAAGTGCTGATTTAGAATTTAAGAAAAAACAATATTATTCTGCCAAAGCATATACGTTCAAGAAATTGGCTGAAGTATTGGGGCGAGATTGGCACGAGCCGATACCGGGAATGATGGCTGCGGCACAAGGAAAAGTATTATACTCAATGAACTGGCCAGAAGATAAAGAATCGATAGGGACTGTTGTCCGATCATATCTTGATCCACGTATCGTCACTGCAGAGAATCTCTATTAATTAATTTCAAAAAATTATCCAAAAATGCAGAAGCCGGGTCGTCGCGAACGCGCCCGGCTTTTTTGGGAATCTGCCATGCACGAAGGCAGACTTCTCCGAACAGGACGTCCGGAGGACCCGTTCACGACGTTGCGTCGTTGTGGGAATTAGGCCACCATGCCGAGCTCAGCCTCTCGTAGGCCTTGTTCTGCCGTGATCGAGCCTTTTTCGATCTTCGAAGCGATCAGCTTCAGGCGTTCGCAGAGCTCGTAGTTCTTTTTCCGGTAGGCTTGAGCGGCTTGCTCCGCGACCCGCGCCGCGTCTTCGTTATCCAGGACGTAGGTGTAGGGCCCGATGAGAATCGTCGACGGCATGATTTTCTCCGTAAAAATCAGAAAATTCTCTCCACACGGTGCTCGTGTGACCAGAGAGATGGTACTATTTTATGAAAAAAGTAGGGTATTCGTCAACCAACGTGACGTTGTTTTTTTATTCGTTCTATATTAGACTATGGTTATAAAATTCATTACTTTTTAATACTCCTATGGACTCAGAAAGAGGCTATCAACCACCAGAAACAGGGCGTGGCCATGCAACAGAAGCGCGTTTTACGTTTTTACGTCATAGCCAAAAAGCTTCGGCTCGAGTTTTTGACCAGGCTGGTGGTATTTCACTTGCATCAATTTCTGAACAGGGGCTTGAGCGAGCAAAAACATTTGGTGAGAGTCAATTCGTTGACCGAGATGTTACAAAAGCATACGCAACCAAAGTTAATCGGACAATAGAGACTTTGCAAGCAGCCTTTGCCGCTGCCAAAATAAATCCAGATATTTTACAAGCATCAAACGAAACAGACAAGTTTTTTTCTTTGCCTGCTCAGACAGGGAGTAAAGAATTTAATGAAGATTACGAAGCACATATGGCGCCGCATCGTGATGCTTATATGGCTGAACATTTTCCTGGAAAAAAATTTGATGATCTGAATCCTGATGAACAAGAAGAGGTCGCGGAACATGCCGAAGAGTGGGCTATGGAATGGTATTTGGCTTTTGATCGAGAACGGCCGGATGAGGGTACACCGTCTCCCCGTGAACACGCTGCGCGCGTTGCTTTTAAGATTAACCGTCTTGTTAATTTACCCGATTATATGCCCGAAGGTAAGGTTGTTGACCTTGTGAGCGGAGGACACAAAACTTCCACAGAAGCTTTTTTGAAATATTGTATTCAACGTCAAGAAGGCGATACGGTAATTATTGGTTTTGATAAACTTTCAGAGATTGGCGGCAGCTTAAAAATTTTGGACAGTTGGGATTTAGACATAAAAAATAATGAAGGTGGAGAAAAACAAATAACGATTACGCTTCGTCGAGAGAATGGTGAAACGCAAGTATATGGTGTCAACCTACCTGCTCTTCGTGAACTCGCCACTGAGTATCTTGCTGCGCAACAACGTGAACCAAATACTATTGATTCGCTTAATCAATAATCTATGACACAACTACTTCTCAAAGGAATTGCTGCCAGTTCAGGTACGGTCGAAGGTAAGGCCCGTGTATGTTTACCTGGTTCTGATTTGAGTAGTTTTATTGAAGGAGAAATTTTAGTAACATCTTTAACAGATCCGACCATGGTTCATGGTATGGTGACAGCTGCTGCTATTGTAACCGATCTTGGTGGTATTACTTCTCACCCAGCTATTTTGAGTCGAGAAATGGGTATTCCTTGTGTGGTTAATACCAAAGAAGGTACGAAAAAAATTAAGGATGGACAGATGATTATGGTTAACGGTGCTACCGGAGAAGTGTATGCAATGGATTAAACCTTTTATTAAAGCATCGTTTGCCTTATGTGCCGGCAATACCATTGAAGCATATCAGCCGATTGATTTTTTTCATTTTTATCCACTCTGGTACGATGTTTGGATCAAACGAATTGCTGATGTGATTAGGATATTAGATTTGGAACACAAAAAGTATTCAGAAGTGGATCATCTCTTATCAACGCCCTCGAATATGCGGGCACTTTTGCAAATGATTATTGCGAGTTACCAAGGATTGGAACATCGTAATCCTGGTGATTACAAAATAGTGAGTGAATTTTTTGCTCGTATGCTTATGGAGGCCTGCCCCCGTGATCCATTTGGAAATAACTCAACGCCGCTTTATTCGGATGATGAGGTAAAAATTATCGTGGAACAAACCGGGTGGCAGGAGGGAAATCCAACCGCGGGTCGAATTCTGGGAAAATTAATTACCGCGAGTGGTTCTTTGGTTCATGGTCTGTATAATGATCTGGTCACGGATTATGGTTGGGATGCTTATGGACCATTTACCTTTGATAAGTATTCCTTGTTAATCCGTCATTTTCCTGATTTTCAGCCAGCAGGAATATGGCCAGCAGAGTTTTTTTCATCAGTAAAAGAAATAAAAATTTTTGGTTTGTATGAAGGTGTGGAATGGCAGATTGCTTGTGTTGGCTGTCATACAACCGCGACCAAGGGAAATCCGGTTACTGATTTAAAAAAATATTGTGTAGTAGTTGACGGCAAGACCATGACTTTGGAAGATATTGAAACTCTTATCCTCGAATTATCCCATAAAGCAGAAGCATTGTACCGTGAGATACGAAAAAAAGATTTTGAGGAACTCAAATATATGGTGATGCTGCAAGAATCTTTTCAAACAAAAAAATTATTTGACGCGGCAAATATTGACTGGCGACCAACACCGGAAATGCTCTCCCGAATTCAAGGTAAACCACTCCTCAAGAATTTAATTCCTCATGGCACGATGATGAGTAGTATTCAAGAATATGTTACGATCTATGGTATTGATCTTTTTGCCAAAGAAGTTCTTGGTGAAACTCTCGGTGATTTTGTTTAAATAAAATATGTATATTAAAAAACCATTGGAAATTGAGCTTATTACCGAAGGCGGGGAATTGATGGGTGAAATTTTAGAACAATTGGCCGGTATGATTAAACCCGGTGTTTCGGCAGGGGATATTGATGCTGAAGCTGAACGTATGATTGTTGCTGTTGGTGGTAAACCAGCTTTCAAAGGATACCGCGGTCGAAGGAGCGATCCGCCATTTCCTTCCACAGTCTGTTTTTCCATTAATGAAGAATTGGTCCATGGTATTGCT
>JAHFIE010000035.1 GCA_023246565.1 Candidatus Magasanikiibacteriota bacterium | reverse complement strand
TTAAAATTGGAAATTGATTTTTTTGCTTTATTACGAACTGGTTTCTGGCCAGTAATCGTGGCCAAGGTTCTCTCTACCGTATCAATATATTTCTCTTCTTTTGCATGACGACCAAAACCCACATTCAAAACAACCTTGGTAACACGAGGCACCTGCATAATATTGCGATATCCCAGTTTCTCTTTCAGAGCTGGTACCACGGTTTCTTTGTAGTGTGTATATAATCGGGCTGACATACATTCATTAATATTAGGAAAGGGTTTCACCACTTTTCTTAGCAATTCTTTTTTTATCTCCTGCTTCAACACGGAAACCAACTCGAGTCGGCTTGCCTGATTTTGGATCAATGAGCATAACTCGTGACATAGGCATGGGTGCTGGTAATTCTATGGTTTGTCCTTTTTCATTACCACGACTACGACCAGCTCGGAGATGCTTTTTAAGCGTATTCACTCCTTCAACAACCACCAAATAGTGCCCATTACCACGCAAAACCTGGATCACGTTACCGGTTTTACCCTGATCCTTGCCTGCGAGCACTTTTACCTTGTCACCTTTTTTAATTTTCATACCAATACAATGTTATGCGTACTTCTTACAAAACCTCTGGTGCCAAAGAAATAATTTTTTGAAAACCTTTGGCACGAAGTTCACGTGCTATTGGTCCAAAAATACGACTTCCTTTGGGTTCTTTATTTTTATCATCAATAATCACCGCAGCATTTTCATCAAAGCGAATATAGGTTCCATCTTTGCGACGCATTTCTTTTCTTTGGCGTACAATAACCGCTTGAACCACTTCACTTTTTTTAACGATGCCACGAGGAGCAGCTTCTTTGACAGCACACGTAATAATGTCGCCAATAATGGCAAACCGTTTTTTATATCCACCGCGTACGCGAATACACATGAGCTTTTTGGCTCCGGAGTTATCCGCGACTTTGAGCATGGAACGATGTTGAATCATATAATTAAGCTGATGTAACCAATGAAAGCAAGCGCCAACGCTTTAATTTACTAAGAGGTCGACATTCTTCAAAAAGTACGGCATCACCAACTTTGGCAACACTATGTTCATCATGAACCAAGTACGTTCGTGACTGGGTATATTGTTTCCGATATTTGGGATGCATTGCTTTGGTTTCCACCCGTACTGCAATGGTTTTGGCTGCCTTTGCGCGCACGACCACGCCGTTAAAACGACGGTGATGAACTAAGGTTGTGGTTTGCGTAGTATTCATAAACATTAAGCCGTCTTTTTCATTGAATTAATGGCAGTAATAAGCCGTGCCACACTTTGGCGAACAGTCCGAATACGGCGCACCTGTGAAAGTTGTTGCTCATGAGCGCGAAATCTAAGTTCACGTAACTCATCACGCGCTTCAGCGAGCATGCGGTGCAATTCTCCAGGGTTTTTTGTCATGAGTTCTTTCATGTCCATATAAAATTCTTTAAGCGCGCTTCACAAATCTGGCTTTCAAAGGGAGTTTGTGTGAAGAAAGAATAAGAGCTTCACGCGCTTTATCCTCGGGGATTCCTTCCATTTCAAACAATACCGTGCCAGGTTTAATCGTGCTTACATAATGATCTGGTGAACCTTTCCCACCACCCATAGGCAATTCATTACCTTTTTTGGTCACTGGACGATCAGGAAAAATACGAATCCAAATTTTACCACCACGTTTTACATATCGTGTCATAACACGACGAGCAGCTTCAATCTGACGAGAGGTTATCCAAGCATGGTCAAGTGATTTTAAACCATAGCTACCAAAAGCCACCGTAGTAAAACGGGTCGCCGTACCTTTGTTGCGACGGCGAGGATGATGCCATTTACGATGTTTAACTTTTTTTGGTAACAACATACAAATGAAATTATGCAGCTTTCTTCTGAGCAGAAACTTGGTTGGCGTCTGCTAAACGATCAACCCGTCCAAATGATTCACCTTTGTAAATCCATACTTTAATACCAATAGTACCCTGCAACGTATGAGCAACAGTGCCTGCGTAATCAACATTACTTCGAAAGGTAATTAACGGAATCTTTCCTTGTGATAATTTTTCTGCGCGAGCAATTTCAACACCATTAAGCCGACCAGACATTCCAATCTTAACCCCTTGAGCTCCAGCTTTCATAACGCGCTCAATATGTTGTTTAATGACGCGACGGTATGGTAGACGTCCTTCAGTGTCCTTTGCAACACTTTCCGCAACAATTTGGGCAGACAGTGAAGGAGAAGAAACTTCTTGAATATTTAATTTTACTTTTTGGATCATGTGTAAAAATTTTCGTTCAATATCTTTGCGCAAAACATCTAATCCTTGGCCACCACGACCAATAATCACCCCTGGTTTACCTGCGAAAATAGTAACCGTAATATGTTTTGGACTTCGTTCAATATGAATAGAATCAATTTGCGCATCTTTACCTTTTTTTTGCAAATATTCACGTATTAAAATATCTTCGCGCAAAGTATCGGCATAGTTAGCTTTTTTTACCCAGCGTGAGGACCAGGGAAAAAGCACGGGTAAACGATGAATTTTTGGATGTACCTTATGTCCCATAGTGGATAAATTATTGAGCCGTAGGGGTTGATTCAATGGTTTCAGTATCACGAACAGTTTTGTCAGCTGCCCGCACTTCTCCTTCGCCTGATAAAATAATCGTTACATGAGCTGTGCGTTTGCGCAGTGGCGTAGCCCGACCCATGGCACGGGGCATCCAACGGTACAAAATCGCACCACCATCAACAAAAGCATTTTTAATCATTAAGCTTTCAGGCTTAAGGTCATGGTTATGTTTGGCATTTGCCAATGCAGAACGCAATAATTTTAATACGGTTCGTGCCGCGTGTTTGCGAGAAAACTGCAACTGGATAACAGCTTCCGCAACATTCATGCCTTTAATCAAATCCGTTATCAATCGGATTTTTCGTGGACTCAGGCGTACATTTTTTAGACTAGCTGTCGTTTCCATAAAAATCAATTACCACGATTATTTCTTCGTTGGTCCGGCCGCTGCTTTTGGAGCTGGCGCAGAACCGGTTGCAGCATCCTTACTTTGTTCTTTGGCCATTTTACCACCATGACTCACAAACTTTCTCGTTGGGGAAAATTCACCTAATTTGTGTCCAACCATGTTTTCTTCAACATACACCGACAAAAAATTCTTACCATTATGTACTTCAAACGTCAATCCAACCATTTCTGGGGTAATCGTTGATGCTCGTGACCACGTCTTGATTGGTTTACGGCTATTTTCTTGTTTAGCACGCTCAACCTTTTTCAAGAGTTTGTCTTTAATATAAGGGCCTTTTTTTAAACTTCGTGACATAGTTCTAGATTCAGACTTCAGACTCCAGACTTTGATTTCTCACTGAGAGAGACCAAGGTCTGGGGACCGAAGTCCTATGACTTATTTTTTCGTTGAACGACGTTTTAAAATTAATGAACTGGTCCATTTTTTATTTTTTCGAGTCTTCACCCCAAGAGCTTTCTTACCCCATTTGGTCTTTGGCCCACCTTTCAAACCAATCGGGTTACGACCTTCACCACCACCATGCGGGTGATCAACAGGATTCATAACTTTACCACGAACTACCGGACGCCAACCTTTCAAACGCATTCTGCCGGCTTTACCTAAACGGACTAATTTATAATCAGGATTGCCAACCATACTAATCGTTGCCATGCATTCTTTCAAAACAAGACGAACTTCTCCTGACGGTAATTTTATTTGAGCATGACGGCCTTCAACGGTTTGTAATTGAGCACCAACACCAGCGCCTCGAACCAATTGACCACCCTTACCTGGTTCACTTTCAATATTAAAGATTACCATGCCCACAGGAATAAACATAATCGGCATACGCGCACCAACCGTTGGTTCGATTGCCTGACGTGATGCCATAATTTTATCACCAACTTTTAATCCTTGAGGTGCTACAGTATATGCTTTTTGTCCATTGGCATATTCAACCAAAGCAATGCGTGCTCCGCGATTTGGGTCATATTCAATCGTAGTAATCGTTCCAGGTACATCAAAATTCGTTTGTTTAAAATCAATAATTCTGTATAAACGCTTCACGCCGCCGCCACGATGACGCACCGTGATAATGCCTTGATTATTACGACCAGAATGTTTTTTCAAAACCTTAACCAAGGATCGCTGAGGCGACATTGTGGTTACATCCGAAAAATCCTGAACGCTTGCTTGGCGTCGGGCATTTGTCGTTGGTCGGTATAATTTAATTGGCATACAGTTCGAAACAAAATACTTTTTTATTGCTTACACACCAGTGTGAATCGTAATCGTTGTATCTTTTGGTAAGGTCACCAAGGCTTTTTTCCAATTCCGGCGACGACCCTTTTGTTGACCAAAACGGACAGCTTTTCCCTCTACTAAAATGGTATGAACCTGCGTTGGTCGAACACCGTATACTCGTTCAACAGCATTCATAATCTGTGGTTTGGTAGCATCAAGGGCAACGGAAAACGTATAAACCCCTTTTGATTCAGCACGAGTCGTTTTTTCACTCAAAAGTGGACGGAGCAAAATGCGGTATGCAGCTCCCCTGCTTTCGGCTTTATATAAACTCGGAACATCAACATCAGACGTTGTGGTTGATTTTTTCTCATCAACAATTTCAGCGTCAACGATATCATCGCGTTTTTTGGCCGGAGCATTTTTTCGATTGATTTTATCAAAAAATCCCATACAATTATTTTAAACGCTTTTCCAAGACCGTAGTAGCAGCTTCAGTAAGAATTACATACTGACAACCCAGTAAATCAGATACTGAGACATCGCTTGCCCGCTTTACCATAGTTTTTGGAAAATTTTGACTGGCTTTTATCGTAGCAGCATCTTTCACAGCAGTAATAATAAGTGTGGTACGACCAGCACCGGGTAATTTGGCTCGTAATGTTGCCAAATCTTTAGTCTTGCCGGTTTGCGGTAAAGCTTCCATCACCACAAATTTATCATCAATCAATTTATCACTCAAACACATTTTTACGGCAAGAACATTCATTTTTTTATTAATTTTTTGCGCGTAATTTCGAACAGATAACGGTCCAAAAGTTACACCGCCACCTTTCCAAATCGGTGAACGAATAGATCCATGACGAGCACGTCCGGTACCTTTTTGTTTCCATGGTTTTTTACCACCACCACGTACTTCACTACGATCTTTTGTATCGGCCCATGATTCACGAGCATTGGCTGCTTGCGCAACAAATACTTGATGAACAACGGTTACCTTTGGCGTAACACCAAAAATAGCATCATGTAATTCAATTTCTTTTGTTGATTCACCAGCTTGATTGTATAATTTTACTTTCGCCATACAATGATTATTCTGTAACTTCAGGAGAAACATCATTCACTGTTTCAACAACAACTGCCTCAGATGCATTCGTGCCATTCGCTGCTTCATTAGTGTTATCTATTGCTGTTGTTGTTTTCGTCTCTTCAATCTCGATCGAACCATTATTGGTTGAGATAACCAGCAAACCATTTCTTGCTCCAGGCACAGCACCTTTAATCCACAATTCATTTTCATCAGTCTTAATACTAACAATTTCCACATTTTTAACCGTAACACGATTATCACCCATGTGTCCTCCCATGCGCACGTCTTTGAAAACGCGCTGGACACCACCAGCACCAATACTACCCGGCATGCGTAAGTTATCTTTGTGACCATGAGAGGCTGGACCACCAGCAAAACCATGACGTCGCACAACACCTTGGAAACCACGGCCCTTCGCAGTGCCTACCACTTGGACTTTTTCACCAGGAGAAAAAATCGTAACGGTAAAACGATCACCACGGTTAAGACCAACATCAGATGTAGCAATTTCACGAAGGTAACGGACGGTAACTCCTGGTTCAAAGTCAAGACCTTTTAAATGACCCCGAACTGATTGGCTTACCCGAAATGTTTTTTGTTTTGCAAAACCAATTTGAACAGCAGTAGCGCCATCTTTTTCTTTTGTTTTCACTTGTGTGACCACACATGGTCCAGCCTGAACTCGAGTTACGGGAACAACCGTACCGTTTTCAAGAAAAACCTGAGTCATGCCAATTTTTTTTCCCAAAATGAACTTCATAAGTGCGTTGCTTTCTTTTATCTTTTACTATTTTTCCCTCGCTACGTCAGCAAGATATAAAAAAACTAGAAGGAAAACCAAAATGCATACAACTATGTTCTTCGGTCTACCTTCTAGCCAAGGGTATACTACCTATTTGGCTTTATTTTTTAATTTTAACTTTGTAACCTCTTTGTGGTTCACCCCTCGCTCCAGATGTTTTTTCTCGATTAGTCAAGAAATCTTATCTGTGTTGAATGATGCACCGTAAACTTTGATCTAGTCCAATAGTAACTACTTAGAGAATCTGGGGCTATTCTACTCAAACCCTATACTATTGTCAAGCCCCCCACCATACATCACACATTACAATCCACCTTAGAGCATTTTTACCTCTAATTCCACTCCACTAGGCAAGTTTAAATTCATGAGAGCATCCATGGCTTTTGGAGATGGATTAACAATATCAATCAAACGTTTGTGCGTGCGCATTTCATATTGTTCTTGTGCTGTTTTATGCACAAAGGTTGCTCGATTCACACTATATTTGTTGATTTGTGTTGGTAAAGGAACAGGACCAATCACTTGAACATTATTGCGTTCAGCAGTGTCCATAATAGTCTTGGTCGCTACGTCAATAATTTTGTGGTCGTATGCTTTTATTTTTATACGCATTTTCGGACCACCATTTGTGACAACGACTTCTTCTTTTGTTGGCTTGTTGGTTTTTTTGGGAGCGTTTTTTTCAGGTGACATAGTTAGGAATAAAGAGCAAATCCGGCCCCCCACATTGGGAGGCCGGAAATAATTAAAATTACGCAATAATTTTTGTTACAACTCCGGCGCCGACCGTGCGACCACCTTCACGAATAGCAAAACGCATCTTTTCTTCAATAGCAACAGGAACAATCAATTTAATCTTCAAATTCGCTGTGTCACCAGGCATAACCATTTCTGTACCAGCTGGCAAAGTAATATCACCAGTTACATCAGTTGTACGGATGTAAAACTGTGGTTTATAACCATTAAAGAATGGTTTATGACGTCCACCTTCTTCTTTGGTCAACGTATAAACTTCGGCCTCAACTTCAGTGTGAGGTTTAATGGTTCCGGTTTTGGCCAAAACCATACCTCGCATAACTTCATCTTTTTTGGTACCACGTAAAAGGATGCCAGCATTATCACCAGCCAAACCTTCACCGAGACTCTTGTTAAACATTTCAATACCAGTGACTGTGGTTTTCATGGTATCAGCTTGCATACCAACAATCTCGATTTCATCACCAATCTTAACACGACCACGTTCAATACGACCAGTGACAACCGTACCACGACCTTCAATAGAGAAAACGTCTTCAACGGGCATGAAGAATGGTTTATCCAAATCACGTTCTGGAGCAGGAATATATTCATCCAAAGTCTTCAAAAGATCCAAAATTGGTTTTGCTGCTGCTTCATCATTTGGATTTTCCAAAGCCTTAAGTGAAGAACCACGAATGATAGGAGTAGTGTCACCAGGAAAATTATATTTTTTCAACAAATCACGAACCTCTTCTTCAACCAAATCAATAAGTTCTGGATCTGATACTTGATCAACTTTATTGAGATAGACAACAATGTACGGTACTCCAACTTGACGAGCGAGCAAGATATGCTCACGAGTCTGAGGCATAGGGCCGTCAGCAGCTGATACAACCAAGATTGCGCCATCCATTTGCGCAGCACCAGTAATCATGTTTTTTACATAGTCGGCATGACCTGGACAATCTACGTGAGCATAGTGACGATTTGCTGTCTCATACTCAACGTGAGCTGTCGCGATCGTAATACCACGCGATTTTGATTCAGGAGCTTTGTCGAGGTCATCAACCTCTTTCAAGTCAGCATTAAGACCGTGCGCCGCAGCGACTTTTAAGATCGCAGCTGTGGTCGTGGTTTTACCATGGTCAACGTGGCCAATAGTACCAACGTTTACGTGTGGCTTGGTTCTTTGAAATTCTGCCATACGATTGTTCTCTATCGCACTCGCTTAGGTGGCTAAGGGAGATTTGTTAACCAGCGATAGTATGATTAAAAAAGTAAATTCGATAATTTAGCGAAAATTAAAAAAGTATCTTCGCGCTCTGGATTATAGACAAAGCAAAAGTATTCGTCAAGAGGTGGTTTGGGGATGAATCTGTGGATTTTATTTCCATGAATCCTTATTCTACCGGTTCCTCAAGAAATACAGGATCGTCTGCAAGGGGTTCTTCTGAACCAACGGTTTCATCATCCAAGCCAGTCGCGGGTAAAATAGGAATTCTTGGTTCAGTGATCTGATCATACTTGATCTCACCTACTTCAGAAGAAATATCAACTGGTTTTTTAAATTGTGGGTAGGTTTTGGCTAAAACTTGGCCAAAAGGAGTCCACGGAGAATTCCCGGGCTGAGGTTTGGGAATTGATTCCACTGATTCTTTACTCTCTGAAATTTCTTTAAAATCTTCTTTAGGAACTTCTTCGACTATATTCTCATCGACTCTTTCAAATTTTGGTGTTGGTACTGTTTCTGAAATCTCTGATTCTTGTCCATCATGATCTAATTCTTCGACCATGGTTGCCATAGCATTTTTATGTTCTTTTTGTTCATGTGAAGAACGCCAATTCGCAATATCACGATTTATTTTTTCCAATAACAATGCGTCCGAGGCCACATCATCAGTCACATCAAATTCTGGTTCGGGCGGATGTACCAAAGGTTTGGGAGTCTGATTTATTCCATGAAGAGATTCAAAATCATCAATTCCCACAATTACAAAATGCTCATCACCATGGCGATCATAAGCAATTAAACTACTTTTAGTTTTTTGCGCGAGTGTGAGAAGTCGTTCAAAATTATGCATAAGAACAGATAGCATGAATCAGATAACAGAAACCAAATACCAAATAACAGATAACGGAAATCAAATAACGAATAACAAACACCAGATAACAGATATTCGATTATGATAACTATTTATGTTATTTGTTATCTGCTATTTGGTTTCTGTTATTTGTTTGGAGAATTCTTTCGATTCCTATACTAAACAGTTTTCAGAAGGGAGTCAAGGCAGGGCGGAGTGTCTCACGAAGACGACTACCGCCCGGCAGGAGGGGGAACGCAGCCAATGATCGGAAAGTGATCACAAAAACCACCTTGACGGTGGTCGCACCAGTCGTCAGTGCAGACGTTCTCGTCGTTGCAGAGCTTTCTCTGCTCGACAGTTGCGAGCTTGTAGTTCCGGCAATAGCCACGATTGCACTCATCATGGCTACAGATGTTGCCGTCGTCGCAGTCGCTGTCGATCTGGCAGGTAGGCCGCTCATAAGGAATGGAATCCGCGGGTTCGGTCGCGTCAGTCGATCCTGTTGAAGGACCAGACGAGCAACCAATGCACACGTAGACCAAAATGACCATGAAAATTCCCCTCATACCCCTCCTCAGAAGACACAGGCGTTGTGTCTATTTCATATAAGGCTATCGTGAAGAGGGGTAGATGTCAATATTTACCTCATAAACTTATACAATTAGTCTGATGAATATAATCTATTTTGAATGAAATTATAGTAATGTGGTACTCTTACATTAGTTTTAATAATTTTCTTTATGGTTATGGAGTTTGAACATTATCAAAAAATCGCCCGCATGACAGAGTTAGTTGGCAGAATAAAAAGAGAAGTGGCAGAATTGGCTGCCTCGAAAGAAACCAAACCAAATTTTTTGGAATTAATTCAATTATTATCAGAACACATAAATGATCCAGAAGTTCTACAAATAATTGAAGAGTTGCTAGCTTCTGAAACAGATGATGAAATAATCCAACCTACATTCATAGCTGAAACTAGTGCACTCGACTTGTCAAAACAAGAGACAGACATGCCATATTATACATCAGTAGAATCTCTTGATGCTGAAATAGAAAGTGCTCGAGAAATATTTGGACGAGATTTACAAGAAGCATTTGCCGCGGCCAATGCATTTACTGATTATCTCTTGGAGAAGATAAAAACAAAAAAAGAACAACATCCTGAAAACGTTGTCAAGGAAACTCAAGAAAAAGGATTGTTTACATTTGATGATGGTGGAACAATGAGATTACCCTATGATTTTATCCACCACAAACCAGAGGAGGAAGTATTGGGTGCAGCGCTTAGACTATGGGGAACGCGCGATCGCCCTCAAGCAGACAATCCTATCATTGAAGATCCATATAAACCTGGTGGGAAAAAATATACTGAAGAGAAAATGGAAGAAAAACTAGATGGTATTCATAACGCACAGAACAGTCAAGAATTGGTTGATGTTGTAAAAGATTTATTTTACTCAGGCACGCTTCACGACCTACTTCGAATGCAGTTATTCATAACAACATACTATCCGGATAATAAAGATTATGAAAAACTCTTAAAGCCGATTGGTACTTTGCTTCAAACACTAAAAAATCTTGGTTTTGAAATTAAAACTGTACCGCCATTAACCGAAGTTACCAATAAAGATTCAGTATCAACCAACTATAATTCATATACTACAGACGTATTAAAAGCTCTTCCTACGGTCTTTGATAAGGTAAGTCAAAAAGTAGAAGAGGCGAGGGAAGGAAAAAAAATTGCTATTGATGTGAGTACATTCGGTTTTGAGCATCGATTTATTAAAAATACTGTTTTTGGCCATAGCATGGTTGGTGACAATAGCGTAAATCTACTAACTCCCGGGGAATGGTCGGGGGGTAGTGATGCAAATCCTCGCTCAAGATGGCATAGTACAATTTATTAATACAAAAACAATAAACCAAACCACAAAAAACAGACCCTTCCGGGACTGTTTTTGTTTTCACACGATAAATGTGACAAGAAACCCGCCTTCGCTAAAGCTACGGCGGGCAAGCCCGCTTTAACTTTAACTAGAGCAATCGTCTATGTTTTTGTACTCTTGAAATTTAATCCTGATTTCTCAGGAATAACTCCAGAAAGGAGGTGATCCATCCACAGCTTCCGCTACGGATGCCTTGTTACGACTTCACCCTGATCATTGACCCTGCCTTCGTCCCCATAAGGAGCCTTCGGGCATTGCCAACTTTCGTGGTGTGACGGGCGGTGAGTACAAGACCCGAGAACGTATTCAACGCGCCGTGGCTGATGCGCGTTTACTAGCGATTCCAGCTTCATGTGGGCGAATTGCAGCCCACAATCCGAACTGAGACCAGCTTTCTGGGATTAGCTCCACCTTGCGGCTTCGCCACCCTCTGTACTGGCCATTGTATCATGCGTGTAGCCCGGGACGTAAGAGCTATGCTGATTTGACGTCGTCCCCACCTTCCTCTCGCTTGCGCGAGCAGTCTGTTGTGTACATTTAACACAACACGAGGGTTGCGCTCGTTACCCCACTTAAGGGTACACCTCACGGCACGAGCTGACGGCAACCATGCAGCACCTATCTAGCACCCTCGAAGGCGGCCCGATTTTCATCAGGCTTGCAGCTAGTAGTTGAGCCCCGGTAAGGTTCGTCGCGTACCATCGAATTAAACCGCATGATCCTCCGCTTGTGCGGGTCCCCGTCTATTCCTTTGAGTTTTAGCCTTGCGGCCGTACTCCCCAGGCGGTGTATTTAACGCGTTAGCTTTTTTAAACGGCACTGCGAGGGTCGA
>JAHFIE010000034.1 GCA_023246565.1 Candidatus Magasanikiibacteriota bacterium | reverse complement strand
AATAGGTTACTTCGTTGAGAAAAACTCGCTTGGTACATTGTCGGGTAATAGCATAAACAGCCGGTTCAGTTTTAGTCCTGTAGGCTGTTTGGGGATTCAGAGGACATTCTTCTGCAACACTCCCAACCAGGCCAGCGAATGACCCGACTAAGACCATGAGGATAAATGTGTTTGATTTTCTCATGAATTTCATATATAGTCTTAAACACGTTTTGTAATCACTAATAGTAACATTATGAATCTTATCTGTCCAGAATGCAAAAATAAGGTTGATCTCACTCGATTTCCCAATCTCGCGCCTGCGGACGTTATTGAGTGTGACCACTGCGGTATTACCCTTGGTATTGAAAATATTTCCGGTGAAGAAGTAACTGCCGAGATTGTTGATGAGGGGAAATAAAAAAATTTTAAAAGGCTCGAAGAAATTAGGTAATTCCTAATTTCTTTTTTAATTCCTGCAATTTGGTCGGATTCGTTAATTTCATGCTAAGAAAATAAAAAGCAAACTCCTGTCCTCTAAATTTTTCATCAGTTACTATAGTATCTAAATTTTCAAACAAGCATTCTTTTATGGAAATTTTTTCACCAGGGTCAAGATTTTGTTCATCAACCAATCGTACATTGCGCGCTGCATAAAGGGGGATTTGCCAATCAATTTTTGAATATGGTTCAAACACATGTAGTAATTCCCAATCATCTGATTCCATACCAGCTTCTTCGCGTAATTCACGTTTTGCCGCATCCAACCATGGTTCTTCTTTGTCAACACGGCCACCAAATAATGAACAAAATTTTCCTTTGGACGGTTGTTCTTGATCAGCAAAAAAAATTTTATTGTTGACCGTGGGAATTATTTCCACAGTAGCAGTTCGTTTGATCATTTCAAATATTTCCTTTGATCCATCAAACATTTCCTGTTCCCATTGGTATACGTCAAAGATTTTTCCTTTAAAAACATTTTTTGCTTGATCAGGAATTTTCATATAAAATATTTTGTGGGTAAAAAAATTTATTTTAATTTTGAAATTAATTCCTCAATCATTCCCCGAAAACCGTGTGATCCCAAGAACACAATGATGTCATTTTTTTTGGTTCTCGAAATTAGATGATGAACTAATTTTTTGTCGTCATCAATATAATTTACGTGTGTATGTGTTTTTCCAATCGTCTCGGCAAGCTCCTCTCCGTCAAATGGTGGATTTAGATCGTCTACATCAATTTTTACTTTTTTCAGCCGTGGAATCACGACTTCATCTGCCGCGGCAAACGCATGGTCATATTGAGGTAATGATTCCGATTTGCGGTTGCCGGTGTTTGGTTCAAATACCGCAATGATTTTTCCCGTATAAATTTTGCGCAGAGTTTCTAACACATATTTTGCTTTGGTAGGGGAATGGGCAATGTCATCAAATACCGTGACTCCCGCAGGTGTCGGGCCCTCTGAGCGTTTTTCCAAACGACGCTTGAGTCCAGGAAATGTTGCAATCGCGGCTGCAATTTTTTCTGGTTGTCTCAACAATTCATTGGCCATGGCAAATGCTCCCGTGATATTTTCCGCTTGGTATAATCCAAGCAATGGACAGGTAATGGAAATATTTTTTTCTTGGTAATGAATTTCAAAATTCAGGCCCGCGTCGCTTTGAGTTACATTTTTGTAACAATACATCGCATCAGAATCTTTTCCATAGGTAACAACCAATGGTCCGTCCACAACTTTTGTTGTGCTATCTAAGGCGTTTTTATTATCAGTCGATACCACAATCATGCCGTCGGCCGGAATGCTCGCAACTAATTTTTCAAATGCCTCAAAATAACTGGCCTCAGTCGGGTATACATCAGCGTGATCCCAATTGACCGAAGTCAATAAAAGATATTTTGCATTATAGTGCGCGAATTTTGGCCCATTATCCCACCGCGCGCTTTTATATTCATCGCCTTCCAAAATACTCCAGTCACTGTCCACCAGTGCAGCTGATGGAAATTCACCAGTCGCTAAACCACCAAACATATAACTTGATTTTAATTTTAATTCTGAAAAAATCCACGCCAACAATGCCGTCGTTGTAGTTTTTCCATAGGTTCCTGCACAGACAATGGATTTCTCTTTAACAAAAAATTCCGCGATTGCTTCAGGATATGATTGATAGGGAATTTTTTTTGTCTGTACTGCCAGCCACTCTGGATTTGTTGATGACGCAACATTGCCGACAATGACCAAATCAGGTACTGTCCCCATGAGATTTGAAGCTAACATTTTTTCTGGATGCCAGCCAGGATAAAATGTTACACCACTTTTTTCCAACATTGTTGAAACCGGAGGATAAAAACCAACATCACTGCCGCTTACCGTATACCCTGCTTTTTTAAATGCAATCGCGAGGGCACTCATGGCAACACCACAGATGCCGATGAAATGAATATGTTTTTTCATACTATCGTACTCTCTTTCTTTTTTAGTTTTGAAAAGATTTTTGCTATTAGAGCAAGATTAAGCACTATCAATAAAATATTTTGACCCTGTAGTTCAGGATAATACGCAAAATAAAAATAATTGCGTACCGTTAATTTTGCCATGTATATATTTTCTTGTATAAGTTCATTTTTATTGCAGAGTTTTTTTCCATTCACTGAACATAAATATATCTTTGTTTTATCTTCGCTAGGTCCAAAATTATTAATGTATCTTTGACGGTCTCCCCATTGATTGGATAGAGCTACTCCCCAAAATAACATTATGATTACACCAATCATAATTATCGCAGTAAGAACGATAGACTTAACGCCAATAAGAATATTAGTTTTACTAAATAGTGATCGTAATATTTCTTTTTTATCTTGATCCATATTACAGTTTAATCTTTTTTAATTCCCCTAAATTATTTTGCCATTGTTCTCCGTCATACCATTCCAATCCAGCAAACTGCAATTTGTAGGTATCAGTCGCTCGTTGAAAAGAACCGAGATAAATATATTCTTTTTTTTGTTCTTGCGTCCACATAATCGCGCGGAGCATCATACCCATTCCCAAATTCGTCTGGTTTTCGGATAAATTATAAAACGGATAACTGTAATGCAACAAAGTTGCATTAGAATATACAACACAATATCCGACCGACTCATTGTTTATTTTGTAGATCAATAATTGATTAAAATTACTTTTTGTTTCATCAGTTAGAATTTCTTTCACTTTGTTTGCGCTGAACGTTCCATCACCGAATTTGGTTGTGTAAAAATCTTTTGCTAATTTTCCGATTGACCAATGATAGTCAGAGTAGGGAAGCGTCATCACGTCCAATTCAAGTCCTTCAGTTTTTTTGACTATCCGCCGGTTTTCACTGGACAGAGAAAATTTTTGCAGATCAATACGCAAACTACGTGTTTGATTCATTGATCCTTTTCCCACGCGCGTAAAAACAAAACCCGCTTTGTATGCGGCGTCAATGGTTTTGGTTGAAAAGTCAGTGATTTTTTTTTCTTGCCAACTCAAATACATAGGAAATGTCTAGAATGACAGGGTCTTTGTATCGTATGGTGTATATCGCGTCTTGTATTTTTAGTACAGTGCGATCCAAATCCCGAGCAACACCATGACAGCGTGCAAAATCCAAAATCGCATCACGGTTTTTTCTTCGCTCCATCCTCGAAGTTCAAAATGATGGTGGAGTGGTGCCATTTTAAAGATGCGTCTGCCGACCGTGTAGCGACCAATAATTTGAATAATGACACTGCCAATTTCCACGTAAAAAATAAAACCCAAGAGGGGGAGAAGCAACATTTTATTGATAACAATGGTGTTGATAGCAAGAAGTGCGCCAAGACCCAATGAACCAACATCACCCATCTGAAAACGTGCGGGTTTGACATTAAAATACGTATAGGTAAGAAGCGCGCCAACCGTGGTGGCATTCAAAATCGTAATTTCATGCATACCTTCGAGCCAACTCAGAAGCGTGAGTGCGGAAAACGTAATAATCAGTGCTCCGCCCGCGAGTCCGTCCATGCCATCAGCAAAATTAACCGCGTTCGCGGTAAACATAACCGCAAAAATAATCGCGGGAATCAGCCACCAACCAAAATTAACAAAGCCGTCAAAGGGGACGGACACATTGTGCCAATTCCCTCCCAATTTATAATAAATCCACCAGGCAGTAATCGCACCGGCAACAAACTGCAACAATAATTTTTCATGGACATGAACACCTTTGCCAGGATGCGAACCAAGCCAGAGTGATGTGCGTTTAAACAGAGTCCAGGGGAGAGTTAGGCTTAACCAAATTTTATGAAGCCAACTTTTGTGTACGCGGATTAATCGTAAGGTGTGAGCTACATCACGATTGCGTCGTCGTTCTCCGTAAATATTCAAAATATCATCAATGCCACCGAGGAGGGCAGACAACAACATGACACCAATGGGAACAAAGGTGAATTTACGTTCCCAATTAAAAGCAATAGTAAAAACCGCTACCGTAATAATGACAAGGAGCCCACCCATAATCGGAACACCAAATTTATCCTTTCGGCTGTCAATCATGAGTGTGGCATCAAAGGGATTGGTTCGGGTAATGCGGTAACGATAGAGAATTTTTGTGAGGAGTGGTGCCCAGAGAAAAGCAGTCAATGAAGAAAGTAAACCAAAGCCTATGGCAGTGCGGAGGATGTCTAAATTTAGAGTAGAAATGGGCATAGTGTGATGATTCTAGCATATTTGGATTTTTTTTTCAATTTTAGGTTCAAAACTATGATAAAAATAAAATTTGGCTAGGTATTGACATTTTTGCAAAAAAGTATATAATGCCGACCCATGGCGCACTTTCGGAGTCTGTAAAATATCTTGTGTAAATGGAATACTAGAATAATGTACATTATTCAATTAACCCATGGACACAATATGTCAAAACTTCTTTCCTACGAGGAGTACCAAGAGAAAGTAAAAGGTTTGAAGACTGTAGATGATGTAAACAGCTTTGTTAAAGACTTGGTTGGACCAGTCCTTCAAGAAATGCTTGAAGCAGAAATGACGAATCATCTTGGCTACGACAAACATGCTTCAATCGGTGATGGCAGTGGGAATAGCCGGAATGGCTATTCTGAAAAGAATCTTCGTACGAGCTTTGGGCCAACCAAAGTTCATGTACCCCGTGACCGCAGCGGTCAGTTTGAACCAGTAGCGGTCAAGAAATACCAAACCACCACGTCGGATATTGAAGAGCGGATTATCTCTATGTATGCCAAAGGCATGACAACACGGGATATTAATGATCATATGCACCAGATTTACGGTGTCGACGTGTCAGCAAGCATGGTTTCAGCCATTACGGACAAAATATTACCGCTCATACAAGAATGGCAGAGCCGACCACTATGTCCGCTCTATGTTGTAATCTACCTCGACGGTGTTCACTTTAAAGTCCACGAATCCGGCAGAATTGTGAACAAGTGCAGCTACACCGCGCTCGGCATTGATGACGAAGGTCGGAAAGAATTGCTGGGCATTTGGATTCAAGGTGGTGGTGAAGGAGCCAAATTTTGGCTCCAGGTGTTAAGTGAACTCAAAAGTCGTGGTGTCGCGGACATTCTCATCACCTGCGTTGATGGACTCAAAGGTTTTGCTGATGCGATTCAAACCGTGTATCCGGAAACGGTCATCCAACAGTGTATTATTCACCAAGTGAGAAATACTATGAAATACGTGCCTCACAAGCACAAAGATAAATTCTGTTCTGCCCTCAGGAGCATCTACACGGCTCCGACTGAAGAGGCAGGCTACGCCGCCCTTCAGGCGGTCAAAGAAACATGGCCCATGTATATGCTTTATTTAAAAAGTTGGGAAGAGAAATGGGTTGAATTATCTCCGTTTTACCAATACCCGGCTGAAATCCGCAGAATTATCTACACGACGAATGCCGTCGAGTCACTCCACCACCAGCTTAGAAAAGTGACGAAGACGACCACGATTTTTCCGCACGATGAAGCCCTCCTGAAACTCCTCTTCTTGGCTCAACGAGACGTGGCCAGGAAGTGGACCCAGCCCATTCCGAGCTGGAACCAGATACTGCCTCAGCTGGCTATTTTATTCCCTGACCGATTGAACCTTATGTAAACAAAAAAACCGTCCTGTCGGGACAGCCATTTACACAAAAGTATTGACACACTCCCCTAAAAGCATAATCAATACCACATTGTGTTTTAAGGGAGAACTACAACAAATAAATTAAAAAAAATCACTCTGCAAAGCTGGGTGATTTTTAATGTTAGGCGTAAGAATTTTCAGCGCTGTTTACCCTCTGTCATTCCGACCGAAGCGACCCGGCTCTGCCGGGAGCGCAGTGGAGAAATCCATTGTTGTAAATATCCTGTTGTGTGCTTTGTGTATGAGATTCCTCGACTTCGTTCACTCATCCGACGAAGCCGAGGGATAAATTTAAGTAAATATCCAGTGTTGAGTAATGTCATTCTGGCGAAAGCCAGAATCTAGTATTTATTAATTTGATTTAATTCTGGATTCTGGCTTTCGCCAGAATGACAGTCGTGACCAGAATGGCAAAGTCGGATGATTTTTTAATCCAATTCTGGATTCTGGCTTTCGCCAGAATGACAGTTCTGAACAGAGTGAAAAAGTCGAATGAGTGTTAGGTCATATTCATTCTTCCAAACACCGTAATCTCCGCAATTCTACTTTTTCCGCGAGTCGCGCATGTCGCAGCGTCTCATTTTCTTCACCAGTTTTATTTTTTTCTGTCCAAAGTTGTTCGATCCAAGATTTTTGTGGATCAATGATCTCTATTGTTCCTTGTCGAACACCATGATCATATTTTCCTTCTTTACTCCATCGAAAAGAATGGACATATGTAATCGTTGTCTGATCCACATCGCATATCAAAAGAAGATGATTTAACGCATGGTCTTCGCGCGTGCGCCATAAAAGAAGCATGTCACCCGGTTGAACATCACTCATTGCTACGAGTACACTGTTGTTATCATGCGCTAATGTTTCAACATTCGTATTTTCTACGGGCCGTAATTTAATGAGAAGATTGCGAAATGGATTTTTGACAGCAGAAAATTTGAGGAGTTTTTTGAGCGGCCCCAGTTTTTTTGCCCGACATTCAGCGTCAAGAATATAATAGGTAAGGGCTGAACAATCAATGCCCAGATTTTGGTCGACTAAAAATTTTTTTAAATCTTCATTTCCAGCATTATTAATATCAAGCCGTTCACGTAGAGAAATAATATGTGCCTCTTCCACAATTTCCTGTGGTGTTCCTTTTCCAACGAGAACCCGCAAAGCAGCCCGTGTTTTGGTGCGTTGGTTATTAAAATACGGTGTGTTAACCGTTTGTCCGGGAAAGGGGAGTAGGAGATAATCTTGGATTATGTTACGCGCCTCGGTTGATAATGCAATCATATATTTTTTGACCAGTTTCATTAAAGATTTTGTGGTCAGCCATAATGCCGTGGTTTGATTGAATACGAAGGAGGTCTGAACCAGGTGTTTCATTCGTATAGCAAATCACGTTTGTCCCGAGTATTTCAAGTTGTTTCATTACTTGTGATAATTCTTCCTGTGTCCATTTTTTGCCTTCATGATTACGAACAATAATTTGAGCTCCATCCTGAACAGGAGCAATTGAGTAATCCAGAGGTAATGATAAAAGACTTGTAATGTGTGCTTCAAAGGTTGTAAGTTTTTCTTCTTTTTGTTGAAGAATCTGTAATTGTGATTCAAACGTGGTCGATGCTGGTTGACGGGCATTAATTTCAATTAGATACAGTGTATCAGTGTCTTTTGCAAGCACCACATCAAGACCAAACAAACCGTGCCATCCGTCAAGGAATAATTTTTTTCCAATGTTTTCAACCATGATTGTCAATTGTGTTTTTGCTTTTTCAGATAATAGTTTTTTTGCGAGTGACCAATCATTGCCAATCGTAGCAAAAGGTTGATCAGTAAACGGCGCGAGTCCAGTAATTTGATAACTTGGATCTGAACCTATACCAGTCCCCGATGATGTTATTACCGCGTTTACTGTGAACATGGGACCTGCAACATATTCAGTTATTCTCACCGGTCGATCAGGAAATTGGGTTTTGAGATTGTGGAGTGTGTCTTTGTTTTCAATAAGAATAGTACCATTGCCCGTATGTGCACGATTAAATTGTAGGATAAACGGAGTGCCATCAAACCAGACTTCTTGTAACACATGAATTTTGTGTTCGGGTAAAAATGAACCCAGATCACCCAACCACTCGACTTGGGAAATTTTATCCTCGATTTTTTGAGACAAGATCGCGGGAGGGTTTAACAATGTCCAATTATTAGCCGCGCAGATTTTTTCAATTTGAGTGGTATTTTTAAAAACCATGAGTTTTGCTCCAACTCGTTGCTCAATAAAAGTGGTTACTTGAGGGTGGGTTAATAGTTCATGCGTATCGAGTAATTCGTTCGATTCAATTAAAAGTACGTTAGAATTGTTTTGAACCACTGCCTTGGCAAATGGTGTGGAATTTGCGATAATAAAATAGCCCTCAGTGGTAAGTGGCAGACCAAGTGCTCGCTCAATATCGCGGGTAACATAGATAATCGGATGCTCGCGCAATGTGTCAGAAATCAAGGACATAGTACTGCTTAATCTAGTACATAAAAATTTGGCCGGCGTTTATTAGTTTTTATCTGTCTCTGTCGTTCTGATAATGATTGTCATTCCAGCGAAAGCTGGAATCCAGTATTTATTTAATTTAAGACTGGATTCTGGCTGGAGTTTACCCTGATGAAAATAAGGGCCAGAATGACAAGAAAGGATTAAATAGACTGTCAATTTATTTAATTATCTTAAAGTCTATTTTTTAATTCGTAAAAGGTTTATCAAGTATACTCAAAAATTCATTTTTTGCAAGGTAGTCTTCGAAACATGTTGTACAAGGAATTACAAAAATTTGGCCAGGTTAAGAGCAATGAGCCCATGGCTAAACATACGACGTTTAAAATTGGCGGACCAGCTGAATTTTTTGTGACGGTCGAAGAAACCAATGCTTTGATTGCTTTAATTCAATATTTGAATGAGCAAGGGGTCGCTTGGTTTATTGTTGGTGGTGGCAGTAATATGCTCGCTGGAGATCAAGGGTATAAAGGGGTAGTAATAAAACTCAAAACTCAAAACTCAAAAGTCACCCGCCTTCGTTCTCATGAACTACGGCGAGGCGAAGAAACTCAAACCAAAAACTCTAAAACTGAATTGTTTGCCGAAGCTGGGTGTATAACGGTCGCAATTGCTCAACTTTCCATGCAGAATAGATTAACCGGATTTGAATGGGGCGTCGGAGTGCCGGGCACGATTGGTGGTGCAGTTCGCGGCAACGCCGGTGCTATGGGTGGTGAAATGAAAGATTCAGTTGCCAAGGTTACGGTTTTGCGTGATGGTGAAATTATTGAATTAAGTAATCCAGATTGTAAATTTAGTTATCGTGAGAGTATTTTTAAACATAATAATGACGTTATTTTGTCTGTAATTTTACAATTAAGACCAGCCAAGAATCAAAATAGTATGAAACAGGCTTTGGAATATTTACAGTACCGCAATAAAACCCAACCGCAGGGGTTTGCATCGACAGGATGCATATTTAAGAACTATGAACTCAAAAGTCAAAACTCAAAAGTCACCCGCCTTCGTTCTCATGAAGTACGGCGAGGCGAGGAAACTGAAACTCAAAATTTAAAACTCAAAAGTGATCTACTTTTAAAATTTCCCAATGACACAGAAAAAATTAATCATTTTTTTGACATAGGAAAAATTTCAGTAGGTTGGCTCGTGGAAAAAGCCGGAATGAAAGGTGTGCAAATTGGTCAAGCCAAAGTGAGTGAAACGCATGGAAATTTTGTGGTTAATCTCGGCAGTGCTAGAGCAGAAGATGTATTGATGTTGGTTGATGCTATTAAACAGAAGGTATACACTACCTGTGGTATTCAGATTGAAGAAGAGATACAAATTTTTTAATCTTTATGAACTCATAGTATGAAACATATAATGAAATCCCTGCTTTGCTTATTGACTTTTTCTTTATTTTTTTTCAGTTCTGCGAATGCACAATCAAACCCACCATTCGCCGCGTACAATGAAAAAGCAGTCTATGTAAAAAATAACATCCTGTATTATAAAAATATTAAGACAGGTAAAACAGTAAAAATCGCAAATGTGGAAATTTCCACTCTCTATGATTTGAAAGTCTTTTCCGATGGAATTTATTGGGTTGGGTCGGTCGATGAAGACAATGATGTACAAATGTTTTCATATAATTTTGCCACGAAAAAAATTACTTCATTGTTTAATCTAAAAGACATTGGCCCACTGGAAAAAGTTTCAAAAATTGAGAGTGTTTACATTCGCAGCAATCGTTTTTTGACGTATTACCTTAAGCCCGTTGTGAAAGGAAGTAGTTTGACTGAAGACACACCGACTGTTCGAAAAATGTACGATCTTAAAACAAAAATAAGCTACGGTCCACACGATTATAAAGTTGAGGAAGGAAAATTCCTTTTACTCAAGGATACTTTTGATATATTTCAGCCGAGTGACAAAAGTTATGAGTATGCTGAGTCCAGTCTTGATTTCACTTCATATTTTTTAGGGAATAATCGGCTGCTTGCCAATGCTCGATTTGAAAATAAAAATGGCGGTCTTGATACGTACGAGTATCGGGTTGTAAATTTTCCGAATGGACCGACCACGGCTTTGGTCAATCCCATTGATGATGACAATATTATTCCTGATCAAACAGTCGATGCCCCCTACAGTAAACGCTATATTATTTTTGGAAAACAAGGCCAGACCGAGGCAGGTTGGGAAACGATCTTACATCGTTTTGATTCAAATACCGGGAATATTGTGCAAAAATTATTTCATTCAACGTATAATCCTGATAATCATGACCCAAAGAATTTTACTGAACCAATTGCGTATACTGGTTCGCATCTCTTAATTAGTCATTATGAAAAAGGAAAAGGTATTTTCTATTATTATAATGTTGAAACCAATAAAAAATGTCAGTTAAATTTCTTTGAAAAGAGTCTTTCGGCACCACTTGTTTTGACTGATACGTATTTTTATTCATTCGTGAATGGTAATTTGAAAGCGCGTAAGATTGTGTGTAAAAAATAATTATTTTTAAAAGCAATACTATGATTATAACAATTCATGGCACCGGTATTGAACTCACTGACGCCATTAAAGACTATGCGAATAAAAAAATCATGAGCCTGGAAAAATTTTTTCCCAATATCACGAAAATTGAGATAGATCTTGGAATGCGTAGTCACCATCATCAAAAAGGACAAGTTTATTATGCAGAGACTAATGTACGTATCCCTGGCTCAATGGTACGCGTGGTCAAAGATGCTGAAGATCTATATAAAGCCATTGATAGTGTGAAAGATCATCTCAAAGTTGACTTAGGTAAAGCAAAAGAAAAACGAAGAACAAAAGATAAAAAAACAATTCGTGCAAAAAAAGAATATCAAGATTAAATAAAATACCCTCTTCACGAAACTTGGACAAAATCTAAGTATCGAGAAGAGGGTTTTGTTTTGGGGTGAGTTGGCATTCGCGTCCAGACCAGGCCGATGGTTAGGACGCGAATGCAGGACGCCGCCGGAGAGTTAGCGGCGACAGGGCTGCTGGAATGCCCTCATGAAGGAGTCTGTAAAATATCTTGTGTAAATGGAATACTAGAATAATGTACATTATTCAATTAACCCATGGACACAATATGTCAAAACTTCTTTCCTACGAGGAGTACCAAGAGAAAGTAAAAG
>JAHFIE010000074.1 GCA_023246565.1 Candidatus Magasanikiibacteriota bacterium | reverse complement strand
AGGAAGTAATTTATGTAACTGTATTATGTTATCTGTTATTTGTTTTTTGTTATCTGTTATTTGATATCTGTTATCTGCTATCTGATCCGGAATTCTCAACCGCAAAAATCCAAAAACAGCGAGTCGTTTGGCATCTTCAAAGGAGATAAAATATTCAGTACCGCCGATGGTTTCATACATATCAATAAAAAGTTTTGGTCTTATTGTTTTTGAAAGATTTTTTTCTTGTCGAGAAATTTCTCGACAGCGAAGACAAACACATCGTTTTCCTTGCGCGTGTAATTTTTTTTCCAAAAGTTCACGCAAATTAGTAATCGTGTTTCCACCTTCAATTTCTGTAGCAGGAATATCACGAATCAGACGTGAAATGCGGCAATAGCGCGGTGTGGCCAGTTTCATTTCCATAAGAGCCTCGGTCATTGCAGGTGTGTCACCATAGGGAACATAACGGCCATCAAGAAACCATTGGTATAATTCCGCGGATTTAATGACGGTATTCGGATAAATTTTAATCATGTCAGGCCGTAAACCAATATCAGAGAAAATTTTTTTATACATTTCAACATCATGTACTGGTGTTGTTCCCGGCAGGTCAGGCATAAAATGCAGATCGACCTTAAAGCCAGCTTGCCGCAACAAAAACATGGCGTCACGAAACTGCTGTACAGTATGCCCTCGTTTGATGAGTTCCAAAATTTTATCATCGGTTGCTTGTAAACCAAGTTCAATGCGGGTGCAACCTTGTTGACGCATGTGCCAAATCGTTTTTGGAGAAATCGCATCTGGTCGTGTTTCTAAGGTTAGACCAATAATGCGATGCTGCGCAGTTTCATTTTTTTTCTGTTCAATGGCCAATGCTTTTTGTAAATCTTTCAACGGCGAATTTTCCGTTAGTCTACTGTCATTCTGGCGAAAGCCAGAATCCAGATTTTTTTTTAGTTTCTTCGCCTCGCCGTAGTTCATAAGAACGAAGGCCGGTGCGTTTTGACTTTTGACATTTGAGTTTTTTTTCACTTCATTACAGGCTCTGAACGATTCCAAAATATACCAATATTGATAACCCAAGGTATACGCATTCCAGGTTCCCCCTTTCACAATATATTCAATTTTATCAGTCGGGTGTCCGTTTTCTTGTAACGTAATTAACCGTTGACGCATGAGTTCGTACGGATCAAAATTTAAAGCTAATGCACGCGCCGCAGCTGGCTCAGTGGCAATATAACTTTTGGGCATGCGAACTTCAGTAGGGCAGTAAACACATTTGCCCGGGCACATATATGGTTTTACAAGCGAAGTTACTACAGCGATACCGGACAAACTACGGACTTCAGCTTTACGAATCAATTGCAATAACAGGGGATCTTTTTTAATCCTGGTTTTTTTACAATAATTTTGGTAGCATACGAGCAGTGTTCGATTGCTTGGTTGTTTTACTTTCAAACTGTTTGCTGCTATGCGACGAGCATCATCAAATTGAACCTTGGATTTTGGTTTTGCTTTAATGATTAATTTGATGATCTGTTCGTTTATATTTTTCACAATACTTAACTCAAAAATCAAATGTCAATCCGGCAGCTGCCGGATTGAGTTAATAACGTATGAACTCCAAACAACTAATTATTCACAATCGCTCCGTGTACAATACCATTGCACAGTTTTTTTCAACTACCCGTGAATATAACTGGGATGATGTGGTAGTCCTTGCAGATTATACCAGACCTAGTGACCATGTGTTAGACCTTGGGTGTGGCAATGGACGATTATATCAGGTTATTGCAAAAAAACAAGCCCACTATAGTGGTTTGGATCAAAGTGAAGGGTTGATAAACATTGCAAAAGAAAAATTTCCGGAGGCTGAATTTGTTCTTGGTGAAATGTCTGCCTTGCCATTTGCTGATGATTCTTTTGATCTAATTTTTTGTATCGCTGCTTTTAACCATATCTATGGCCGAGAAACACAATTACAATGTTTGCGAGAAATGTATCGAGTCTTAAAATCTGAAGGTAAGATTCTTATGACGAATTGGAATTTGTTTTCTGAATCAGCTCAAAAGAAGATTAAAAAAGATCATTGGAAAATCATCAATTCCGAAGAAATAAAACAGGGGATTGATGTTATGGTTCCGTGGAAAAGTTCAGAGGGTCACATCCTCGCTGAACGGTATTATCATGGATTTACTATGGATGAATTGAACGGCCTTATCAACGAAGTAGGATTTGAAATTATTGATTCGTATTATAGTCGAAAAGGAGAACGGGTTGGAATTCAGGAGGGGGGAAACTTAATTAGTATTTTAAGCAAAAAATAATCTACATACTATGGAACCTATGAAATTCATCGGCGCTTTGGGTCTACTGTTGATTTCAATCGGAATTATTACCAAAGATCGTCGTAAACAGGATTGTCTTTATATTGTAGGGGGGGGTGGCACTTGAAGCCTATAGCATCTTTTTAGGCGACTATATATTTATTGTTCTTCAGATTATTTTCACGATCGCGGCTGTGTATGATTATTGGAAATTAAGGAAACATTTGATCCATGACGTGTAAAACTTTAGTGCCGACTGAGTCACAAAGTTCTTTTTTAGGTGCCGGTGATTAAGCAAACTACTGCACCAGAATATTTTTTTCCAGCTTGAAGCGCCAAGTTCAGGCCTACCACTGAGAGTGCACTATTCGGAGAAATAACAACATCTGTAGTTTTTTTGACGAGTTCAATTGCAGCACGAATATCATTGTTGCTTGCAATCCAACCATTGCCGTGAGATTTGAGTACTGCTTCGACAACTGGGAATTTACGAAGTGCTACTTTATCAACAATCGCATTCGCGATTGATTCTGTAGATTCCTCTAGTGTTGTATTTTGTGCCATCTCGTGAGTCGGACATGGTGGAATCTGAAATGAATCAGCAATAGGATGTACGGTACTGGTTTGTACAATATGGATTTCTGGCTTTTGTTCCAAGGTTTCAAATACTCGTGCGAGCGCGAGTGCTGTTGTTCCTGAGGAAGTCGGAATAAAAATCGCTGATAGATTAGGAATACGATTCAATTCTTCTGCCAATTCATAATATCCTTTGAGCGCGAGTTCATCGGTTGACTGACGAAGTAATGTTGCCCCCGTATTCTTTTCCATTTGAAACGCTTGTTGTTTTGGATTCTCTACTTTTTGTATTTTGATATGCATGTCTTGCATTGCCTCGCCGTAGTCCAGATTTATCTGGACGAAGGCGGGTATCGCTGTTAATCTTTTCAACTTTTCATCACTAATTTTTTTACCAACAAAAATAGTTAAGGTGATTGGTTTATCTGGATTATTGGTATTATGATGTTGAGTATAGACTGCAGCTGCGATTGCTGCGTTCCCTGAAGAAGATATAACAAAATTATTTTTTTGTTCCTTGTGCCAGTAATGATCAATCATGAATGGGATAGAGCGACCCTTATGTGAACCAAAATGATGGAGATCCTCACGTTTCAACCATACTTCGTGTACTCCGATAGCTCGAGCAAGTTC
>JAHFIE010000033.1 GCA_023246565.1 Candidatus Magasanikiibacteriota bacterium | reverse complement strand
AGATCATTGGCATGGTAAGGCACTGAATAAAGAAGAACTTGAAAAAGCACTCAAAGAACTTGGACCAGTAACTATGAAACTTAGGGGGAAAATTTCTGCTCCTCGTAAACAAACCCCTGTTTCTTATGTACCAATACAAAAAATAGAAAAAATTGATGGTGAACCAATGTCCACTCGCAAAGCATATGGTAAAGCCCTTGTTACCATGCATCATACATATCCTACCATAGTTGTACTCGATGCCGAGACCAGTAATTCAACTTTTGCTGAATTATTTAAACATGCCTACCCAAACAGATTTTTTGAAATGTATATTGCCGAACAAAACATGATTGGTGTGGCACTTGGTTTAAGCCGACGAGGAAAAATTCCTTTTGTTTCAACCTTTGCTGCGTTTCTCACCCGAGCATTTGATCAAATTCGCATGAGCCAATATTCAAACGCAAATATTAAAATGATTGGCTCACACGCTGGTGTGTCCATTGGTGAAGACGGCGCATCACAAATGGCACTCGAAGATATTGCGATGATGCGAAGTATTCAGAGCTGTGTTGTTCTCTACCCCAGCGATGCAATTGCAACAGAAAAATTAGTCGACGCAGCCGCAGCACACCAAGGAAATGTGTATATCCGTACCACGCGCATGGATACAAACATTCTTTATACCAACAAAGATACTTTTAAAATCGGAGGTAGTAAAACTATTCGACAAAGCCCAGAAGACATTGCCACAATCATCGGAG
Source organism: Candidatus Magasanikiibacteriota bacterium (assembly GCA_023246565.1). GTDB lineage: Bacteria > Patescibacteriota > Patescibacteriia > Magasanikbacterales > UBA922 > 2-12-FULL-41-16. The sequence continues at coordinate 11,799 of JAHFIE010000033.1, read as the reverse complement.
CCGGGGTAACACTCCACGAAGCACTCAAAGCTTATGAGGAATTAAAAAAATACAATATTTTTGTTCGCGTGATTGATCTGTATTCAATCAAACCACTTGATCAAAAAACACTTGAGAGAGCTGCAAAAGAAACCAAGACTATCCTTACTGTTGAGGATCATTATCCCGAAGGCGGTATTGGCGAAGCCGTCGCGTCGGCACTTGCTGAAACAGGTACTAAAATTGTTTCTCTTACGGTCAAAAAAATGCCTATAAGTGGACGCTCTGCCGAACTTTTGGAATATGAAGAAATTAATTGTGCGGCAATAGTAAAACAGATAAAAAAACTTTTTTAACTGTCTTAATCTTTAATACTCTCCCAAATTAATTTGTACCAAACTTTATAACTTTCTGCGAGTTGGCGATTTACCATAACAAAAATAGTCGTATCATCAAATATTCGACCAACTTCCACATTCGCAAACGTAACTACTCGGTCACCAAAAATATCAAGTACACCTGACGTAGCATATTCTGCTGGTAGAACTTTTTTTTGACCACTTTCTTTGCTAATAACTTCGGGTAAAAATTTCTTTACCCGTGGATCATAAAGAGTATAAAAATTAATCTTATATTTTTTAACTAATTGCCACAATTCTTTGGATAAACTTGGACTCAAGCTATAGAGAAGTCCTTTTGCGCCCAACGAATACGCGTCTTCACGAATATGCATTACCTCTCGGACATAATTTTTAAACCCTTCTGGGCCTTTATAAATATAGGCTGCTTCTTCGGTTAAAGTCTTATTATAATTCTTACGCAAGTCAGGCAGAATAAAATTTAATTTATTTTCCCGTTCCTTAACTATTTCAAGTAATTTATCTGGGTGAACTGCTTGATAACGATTTTCCCCTTTTTGAAAAATAGGTGAAACCAAACCCTTTTGCGTTAAACGATGCAACGCGTCGTAAACACTACGACGATGAATATTGGCTTTTACCGACAATTGAGAAACAGAGATATCGCCTGTGGATAACAAAGTCTCATAGAGTTTTGCTTCGTTTGGAGTTAATCCAAGTTCCTCAAAAATTTGACTGTACATAGCTTAATTATGGAAATAATTAGTGGTGATACTTATCACCATATGGTGATATACACCACTCATTTAATATATCGTACACTGTACTTAAGGTCAAGGTCGACCTGCAAACCAAGGAGATCCCAGTGAATACACGCGTCAAAATCGCGGAAGCCCTCGCATTCCAGCCCAACCCTGACATGCTCGAGCGCTACTGCTCGGGGACCATCTTCTTCCCGCCGAGTGGGAAGCTCCCGTGGGCCATGTGGTGGTTCGACGAGCTGAAAAAGTACCTGGTGGTGCTCTCCGTGCTCAAAGAGATCAACTCGCATGCACGGTGCCCGCCGCCACTCGGGATCGACCTCCTGTGGCATCACTTCATCAGTGATGATACCAGCGCCTACATGGACTACTGCAACACTTACCTGGGTGGGTACATCCATCACCGGGCGGGCGCTCAAGAGGGCAGCGACTACTTCCAAGGGGACTTCGTAGCGGCCGCGTCCAGTCTCGGGGTTAAGCTCGATCCGACCCTGTGGATCCCTCACTCCTCAGAGTACGCACAGTGCGGCTGAACCCTGACTCGAACCCAACACGACTGCAGTGACCTCTGTGTCGCCGCAGTCGTGTACCCCATCTCTCAATTATTTTCATGAACAAAATAAAACCACCAGCACGTAAGCTGGTGGTTTTTTTATCAAAGTTTTTTATTATTTCTCAGTCACCCTACCACCATATTCTCCGGTTTCTGTATTCACCACAATATCTTCGCCTTCTTTAATGAAAATAGGGACATTAACTTTTAACCCATTCTCCATGATAGCTTCCTTGGTTACATTGCCTCCAGCAGAATCACCTTTCACCGCAGGAGGAGCCTGAGTAACCGTGTACTGAACTTTTTTTGGTAATTCAATGGCTACAACTGAATTTTCATGGAGCATAGCAATGACATCCAAGCCTTCTTTAAGATATTTTACATCATCACCCAAAGTATCTTTATTGACGTCAGCTGTTTCGTACGTAGTCTGATTCATGAAAGAATAAAAATCTCCATTTTTGTAAAGATACTGCATATTCTGGCGTTGAACCTGAACCACATCAACAGTTTCACCACTTTTATACGTTATTTCCATACCCTTACCCGTAGCAATACTTTTCATTTTGGTTTTCGTGAATGCCGAACCTTTGCCCGGATTCACAAATTGGCAATCAGAAACAACGTATAAATCATTATTATGACGAATCACAGCTCCTTTGCGAATATCAGTTGTGTCTCCCATACAATAAAATTTAAATGCTTCAATAAAGAAGGGTACACTTATTCAAACAGCGAATGCGCGGGTAATGGTACTACATCATTAATATTTTTGCAACCCACCAGTACTTGGACCAGCCGATCTATGCCCAGAGCAATGCCAGCTGAAGGCGGCATATTACCAACTGCTTCCACAAATTCCTCATCAATGGAAAACGTGTCTTTTCCTATTTTTTGCCGATAATTTCTCTCTGCTTCAAGTCGAGACTTTTGTTCAATGGGATCGGTTAATTCAGAAAAACCATTCGCGATTTCTAAACCATCGATATAAACCTCTACGCGTTCAGCATAACCAAGATTTGTCGTCGAAGCTCGAGAAAGCGCAGCCATGGGTAGTGGATAATGATGGATAATGATGCCACCGAGAGTACTCAATTTTGGTTCAATTTCGTTTAAAAAAATTCGATAAAATAAATCTTCATACGATTCATCATCATTCGGAGTATAACCACGCATTCGACATAATTCCAACATTGAACCGTGGGTTAAATAATCATCTAAATTTATTCCAGCATATTCTTGCCACAAATCCCGCATATGCACTCGCGTAAAATGAATTTGTTTTACCATTATTTTTTTATCATGCAATCGAGTAATTACATCATTACCTATATTCTCAATATCATCCATTAAAGCGTAAAAATCCTTGTTCGCACGATACCATTCCAGCATGGTAAATTCTGGATTATGATTACCACCAAAACTTTCATAATCACGAAACACTTTACCTAATGAAAAAATCTGTTCGTACCCCGAGGCCAACATTTTTTTCATGGAATATTCGGGTGAAGTATGCAAATAACCTTCATACGAAAGACCGACTTCATTATGCATAGTCACCCGCATTGGAGATAAATACGGCTCTTGCCCAGGCAAACGGAGAATAAATGGCGTCTCCACTTCAATAAAATTATTTTTCCAAAACCATTCGCGGATAAACTGTATAATATTCCAACGAATGTCCAGGTTTTTTTTATTTTGAGCAATGTGGTGAATATGTGACATGCAGAACTAATAAATAATCTAATTCTTCTTGAGAACTAGGTAAAAAATGTGATTTCCCTCGCGCAGTGACAGGGCAACGAGAGGGTGCGTGGAGGCTCGTCCGAAAGAGATCACCTGAAGCTCCTGATCGCGGCATTCGTGGTGAAGCCGCATGATTCGTGACTACAGGTGTAGATTGTGCGATCGAAGCTCATGGTGAGGAGGTGCCCACAACGTGGGCAGGTCTCCTGTTGACCAACAACCCGCAGTTTGGGGTGGCCTCGAGACGCGGATGACGTTCGCTTCATCTGCCAGCGATGGGGCGAGATCCACCACTTCTTCAGGATGTACCCTACGCAGAGGATCAGGATGACCAGGGGAATGCTAATCCCCATGATCAGTCCAAACAACTTGAAAAACTCTTCCACTACCATTGAAACCTCCTTCTGGTGAGCCATTATACTATCACTTTAGCATAAAAAATCAAGAGGCATCAGCCTCTATTTTTGATTGACAAAGACGGTTATCTTTCTTATACTGATCGAGTTCTGTGTTTTTATTGTTTGTGGAGATACCTTTGGTGTATCTTCTCATTTGGAGAAATTGCAGGAATAAGCTTGAAACTTTACACCCTTTCGCGGGTATACAAAAGTGTACCCGCGGCACTCAGGTCAGATGGTTCAGCAAGCTGACCATCTTCCCTTCGTTTGCGGGTATCGTATAACGGTTATTATGTCAGTTTTCCAAACTGATGACGCGGGTTCGACTCCCGCTACCCGCTCAAAAAAATAAGCCTCAACCGAGGCTTATTTTTTATAATATTTTCCGCACTACTCCATTATCGGCATCCACCTCTATTAGATCTCCATCTTTTAAAATTTTGGTTACGTCCTTAAGCCCCACCACACAAGGCACTTTCCACTCACGCGAGACAATGGCGGCATGACAAGTAATTCCGCCAAACTCAGTGATAAATGCCGAGGCTTTTCTCATGGCTGGTAATAAATTTGGTTGAGTTGCATAGGCCATTAAAATATCACCCTCCTCCATCTTATCCATCACATCAGGAGTATTCACATATTTAACCCTACCTTTTGCCTTGCCAGCAAAAGCGACCTGCCCACTTATTTGCGTGATGGAATAGTCCGGTGTTTTTACATTAAGCGAATTTATAAATTTCGTAGCTTCTCTACCCTGAAGAATACTGTCAAGGTGCCCTGCTCGCTGGTGCAATACTACTTCTTTAGTTCTATCCTGAATTATATTTTTTTCAATTCTTCCCTTTAAAAGGGCGTGCTGCATTTCAAAGTAAAAAATATAGCGCGCTTCGTGCACTGTTAGTCCAAGCCTGCTTCCTATTTCTTTAAATAAACCTTCAGTTAGCCATGCACTTTTATACATGCAATCTTTTCTAAGTGCTTTTAAAAACATAATATCACTCGCAATTTGCAGAAGTGTTTCGTGCTTTTTATCCACCCCCAGCCTTTCTTTTATTGATTTTTGTTCCGAGATAAGTACATCCTGCTCGTCACTTATTTTCTTAAGTAGATCAGCAAAATTTTTTCCCTGTCTAAATAAAGAACTAACGGAATCAATGTATGTTTCAACAGTATTAGCCGGCCCCTCCCAGTTATAAATAGTCCAGCAAAAGTTTGAATAGTGTTCAGTTAATTTTTGCCACAGACCAGGAAAATTATTTTCTATTATCTTTCGTATTTCCTCTGGCGTTTTTTCCTTAAAAATAGGAGTTAAATCTTTTTCTTTGGCCACAACTAAACCAAAAGTATATAAACTTTTAGCTTCTAGCTGTGGAGACATATCTTTAGTCGGCGCAACTAGTTTTGAAAAAATATCATTCGCGTTTCCCTCATAATCTATTGTCCAGATTCGACGCTGGGTATATTCCTTCAAATAACCTGAGAGTCTTTGATTTTTCATTTCTAGTACATTGGCCGGGTGGCCAGACGCATGGGCAGGAATATAAATCCCCATGAATTTGTCATATTCATTGAACAATTCTTCATTGGAAAGTAAAGAAAAATCACGATTCTTTAAAGTCCCCACATACTCCAAACAAGGGTAACAGTGCTGTTCAGTAATTAAATTTATTTTTTTGCCCCACTCCATATCTTCAATGATGCGTTCAAAAAGTACCTTATCCAATTTTGACCACTCATTAGCATCCAGGTACCAAATATTGGTATTATGACGATACTCCAAAATACAGTCCGGAAAATCAACGCCACAAAAATCCCGCATCCCATTTGTAAATAGTCGTGCAGGCTCACTGGTTAGAAAAGGTGGACACCCCGGGATTTCCCAAAAGATTTCCCATTGTTTGGGTAAAATGTTCATGTTTTGATCATATTAGAAAATAGTTCTAACTTCAAGTACCAATGAACTCAGATAAAAACTTCGCTTACATGGCGAGGTTTTTTATATACTGGCAAGTGTGAGTAAAACTTTCTAGACAAACCATTAGATGCAGCCTATAATTTTCATATATGAAAAAGAAAACTAGAAAAACAATAAAGCCAAACCCTAATGCTCTGGTAATTTACCAAACCAAAACTGGAGCTATTGAGTTACGTGGTGATATTCGAACAGAAACTTTGTGGGCGACACAGGCGCAGATTGCTGATGTTTTTGCGGTTGACAGAACCGTTATTACAAAACATATAAAAAATATCTTCGCTACAAACGAGCTAAAGGAAAATTCAGTATGTGCATTTTTTGCACATACTGCCAGTGATGGAAAGACATACCAAACTAAATACTATAATCTCGATACAATTATTTCAGTGGGTTATCGGGTAAATTCATTACAGGCTACCCAATTTCGTATTTGGGCCACAAAAACCCTGCGCGAATATTTAATCAAAGGCTACACCCTCAACAAAAAAGTCATCCTCAAAAACTACGACCAATTTATAAAAACCGTTTCAGACATGCAAGCTCTCTTGCCAGCCCACATCATTCTTGATCCCAAAACTGTTTTAGATTTAGTAAAAGAATATGCGAGCACCTGGACAAAACTTAATGCCTACGACCATGACGTGTTAAAAAAAGAAGGAGCTACCAAGAAAAAAGTAAAACTCCAGGGGCAAGAATTGATGGACTCCATTATAGTATTCAAGTCCGAACTCCTAAAAAAGAAAGAGGCTACAGACATTTTTGCCCAAGAAAGAACCAACGACGTCGTCATTGGAATTATTGGAAATGTGATGCAGTCGTTTGGAGGCAAAGAATTGTATCCATCTCTTGAGGAGAAGGCAGCTCATTTGTTGTATTTCATAGTAAAAAATCATCCGTTTATTGACGGTAACAAACGATCAGGCGCATTTGCCTTTATTTGGTTTTTGCGAAAGCTTGGAGTCAAGGGGGCGTATAACATTAATCCATCAGGACTCACAGCTTTGACACTTCTTATTGCCGAAAGTGACCCGAAACAAAAAGATAAAATGGTGGCGTTGGTAGTTGAGTTATTGCGAGTGGGGAAAAAATAAAAACGTCTTCTCTCACCACATAACCGTAAATTTTTTATGAAAAAAAATTTAATCAAGACTACCTTGGTAATTATTGGATTAATAATATCAATAGCAATAACTTCCAATTCAGTAACATACGAAAGAAAAACTACACCGGATAGTCTCTGCCCTTATCATTATTGTCAATTATCCGGTGGTTTTCCATTACCCCATTTATTTGATGCGGAAGGAGTTTCAAGAATGAATGCTCTGACATTTGGAGAAGATCATTTATATTTACCATCATTTTCTTTTAATATACTATTTTATTTTTTGATTTTGAATCTTATCTACTACCTAATAAAAAAGATAAAAAGTAATTTTTTCTATCGACATCAATCCAAATAGTCCTTCTAACATCTCCTGACAAAAAGCTCAAATATAAGAATTCCAGTTATTCTCGCACAGTAACCCCTTTTCCAACTTGTTTCATAGCCTCGTCCATTCCTTTCTCTTCTCCCTTAGCCACCCCCTTCTTCACGCTTTTTGCAACTTTCTTTGCAATATCTTCTTTTTCTTTCTCTAAAAGTTTATTTTCCTCATCGTTTGATTTTTGCATATAGATAAAATTAAAATGTCTTAAATGAGCTTCTTGATTCACTTAAATTTACAAGACTTTTTCACCTTTAATTACTCTCACGAGCACGACAATAACAGCTATGGCCAACAGTATATGAATAAAACCACCAAGCGTATAGGAAGTAACAAGTCCAAGCAACCACAAAATGATGAGAATAACAGCGATAGTCCACAACATATGCGAAAAATTAAGATTAAAACTCATGATAACATCCTTATTTTCTATTTTCACCTGAGCATTATTACGCTAATCTTCATTGGAATTCCCTCTGCCAGTCTCATTTTCAGTAATCTCTTCACCTTTGGCTATTTTTAATCCCATTTCGTAATATTCTTTATAGGTATACTTTTTATCATCTGCGACATTGTTGTTAATCATAGAATTTTAAATACTTAAAAATAATGTTACGTATCTTTAATCAGTTGATTTTAACGTCAATTCAATTGTTTTAACAATTGCTTGAACGAATGGATTGCCGTGCTCTAGTTTGGGAAAAATTTTTTTTCCAGCTCGTTCCTTCTGTAACAGATTGGCATGCGTTAAAATTTTGAGATGTTGAGATGTAAGCGGTAAGGAAATATTTAAAATCCGGGCAATATTGCTTACCGAGAGTTTTGGTTGTTGGGCCAGGATGCGAAAAATTCTGTAACGATTAACATCGCTAAGAACCTTAAATGAGGCGGCCATACTTTTATCTGTTTCGCTGAATATTGTACGGTTTTTTTGAATTTCTTTTTCACTAAGCATATAGATTATAATTAAATACTTGTTTAGATGTTTAATAATATTAAGTATACACCCTACTCTGTAGTCTGTATATAGCCGATAGTCAACAGGGATGCATAACCGGTTGGTAACTACCAAACAGGTTGGTAGGAAAAAAGTAATACTAGGGTCTACCTAGACTTGCGATTTTTTTGTGCTTCAGCTATAATCCGCAATGCACCTAAAGCGGGGTAGAGCAACCTGGTAGCTCGTCGGGCCCATAATCCGAAGGTTGGGGGTTCAAATCCCTCCCCCGCAACCAAAGCGAAGCGTTTCGCACGCCGTAGCTTTTCAAGCGCGGTAGTAGTTCAGTTGGCTAGAACGTCTCCTTGCCAAGGAGAAGGTCGCCGGTTCGAATCCGGTCTGCCGCTCACGACCCCAATGTGTTATACTATTGAGGTCTCAATTAGACAGTCGGTTATTATCTAGCCGCACTGTATGGTATCCACAAGAACATCCTCCTAACGGAGGTGTTTTTGTTTACATTGACATACGCGGGTCTATTAAGTAGGATAGATACTCGTTAATAATCACCAATATATGAATATACAAGAAATTATAAAACTCAAAAAAGTTTATGTGACTGCCATTATTGGAGTAAGTATTGTTGGATTATGGTCATATAATTCCTATCGCAGAGCCCACCAACCACCCAATTACGAAACAATTACTGTGGAACAAGGTAATTTGGTCCAAACGGTTCAAGCAACAGGCAAGGTCGAATCAACTGATGATGTTGCTCTACGTTTTGAAATTCCAGGTATATTACAAACCATAACAGTTCGCGAAGGACAAACCATTAAAGCCGGAGCCTTGCTGGCATCGCTTCGTCTTGGAGAATTAAACGCCTCAGTTGCTCAGGCATCTGCTAATTTGCAACAAAAAATCGCTGGTGCCACAAACCAAGATCGTGACTATTATAAAGCAGCACTTGATGCGGCTGAAGTAGGATGGAAACAGGCACAAACTGATGCAGCAACACAAGAAGCGATCGCGGAAACAGCCGTCAAAACGGCACTGAATAATCTTAAGCTTGTCGAGGGTGGGGATAATAGTTTGATCGTTACTGCAGCATATGAAACTGGTGTTACCACACTGCACGTAGCCATTGCAAAACTTGATGATGCTCTAACACAAGGAAAAAAAGCACTTGATTATCTTTCGGTGGTACAGACCGATGACCAAATCAAACGAGCCCAGGCTCAAGCAATGTATACTGTTGCTTTTGATGAAACATTGGTTGCCAGAAGCTTTACTTCAAACTTAACAACAAAAAGTCAGCATTCACTTATTGATCAAGCATTTGTTAGTACTGAAAAAGCTCTTGCCACAACAATTCAAATGCTGTCAAAAATAAATGACGCGCTCAGTGTCATACCCCCTGCGACAAATGTTACAACACAAACATCAATCGATGCTCAAAAAACTGCGATTACCACGATACGCACCACACTCACTGCGCAATACTCAACAACAGTTGGAGAACGACAAGATATTTCTGATGCTAAAAATAGTTATACAACCTATTCAATTGCGTATACCAAGGCCAAACGTGATCTTGAACAAGTACAATCAAATGGTGCCTCAACAAGCAAAATAAAAGAGGCTCAATATTTGCAAGCAAAAGCTAATTACGAAGCCAAAATAGTTCCAACGCGTCCTGTTGATTTGGCACCTTACCAAGCAGCCCTTGCTCAGGCTGTGGCCAGTCGTAACAAAGCCATCCTCCGCGCTCCCATGAATGGTATTGTGGCAAAAATAAATAAAAAGAGGGGTGAATTAGTAACATCAGCCGACAGTGTTGTACAGATGACCTCACCGCATTATGAAATTAATGTAGATATTCCTGAAACTGATATTGCAAAAATTGTGGACAGCCCGGAACGAAACGCAGTATTTACTCTTGATGCTTTTGGTAGCGACAAAAAATTTCCTGGTGTGATTACTTCTATTGATAAAAAATCCACAGAAATCCAAGATGTTGTTTATTATCAAGTTACGGTTGCTCTAACCACAAGTACTCCTTCCTTAGCTATCCAATCAGGAATGACTGCCAATGTTACGATTACTACCAATCGCCGAGAAAATGTTCTCTTTGTTCCTCAACGCGTTATACGAACACGTGATAATAGTGAAAAATTTGTCCGCGTACTCAATAATAATCAAGAACAAGAAATAACCGTTAAACTCGGGCTCAGAGGAGACAATGGAAAAGTTGAAATTCTTGATGGACTTAGTCTTAATCAAACAGTCATTGTCTCGATAAAAGAGACCTAACATATGACACTGATTTCAGTCCACAATCTTTCCAAAGAATATCAGAGCGATACCGTCATAACTCCAGTACTCAAAGAAATAAATTTCTCCATAAAAAAAGGTGAATTTGTTTCTATCATGGGTCCGAGTGGTTCTGGAAAATCCACGTTAATGCATATTTTAGGTTTTCTCGACACACTCACGACTGGTTCTTATTTCTTTGAAGATCAAGATGTTAGTCGTCTCTCCGACGATGAACTCGCGAACATGCGTAATCGCAAAGTTGGTTTTGTGTTTCAGGCGTTTAATTTACTTGCGCGTACCACGACCTTGGACAACGTACTTCTACCACTCCTCTACAGTGACATGCCAAAAATAGAGCAGGAACAACGTGCGCGTCTGATGCTCGAGTCAGTCGAACTTAGTCATCGTCTTCACCATACTCCCAATCAATTATCAGGGGGTGAACGTCAACGTGTTGCTATTGCTCGCGCCCTCGTCAATAACCCGGAAATAATTTTTGCTGATGAACCAACCGGTAATCTTGATTCAAAATCCGGCCATCAAGTTATGAAAATTTTACAATCACTCAATGAACAAGGACATACGATTATTTTAGTCACCCACGAACAACATACAGCCGAACACGCAGAACGCATTTTGCAAATCCGGGACGGTAGTATTGTTTCTGATGAACCAGTCAAAAATAAACAAATTGCTTCTGAAAAAAATGAATTGAAAAAATAACCAGTGCCCATTTTATCTGATCAACAACGTGGTTATCGTATGCGTATCATCAGCTACATTCCTTCTTCCTGGCATCTCATGATTCGTAATCGTCTTCGATCATTACTCACCATGCTCGGCATTATCATTGGCGTAATGTCTGTGGTCATCATAATGTCAGTCGGCGCTGGAGCACAGAGTCTTATCGTAAATCAGATAAAAAGTTTGGGATCAAATTTGGTTGGAATACTGCCAGGAAAATCAGATGACAGTGGCCCTCCTGCTGCTGTTCTGGGGATCGTCGTAACCACGCTCAATCAAGATGATCTCAAAGCGATCAAATCGTCTGGTGATCCCCATGTAATTACAGGAACCGGTTATGTACGAGGATCAGACACGGTTACGAATGACACGACAAAAACTGATACTACCTTTGTGGGTGTTAATGCTTCATATCCTTTTGTTGAAGATATTGCTCTTTCTTATGGTAGATTCTTTACTGAAGAAGAAGACAGTACGCACAGCACGGTTGCTGTCTTGGGAAGTACTGTGGCGCAAGATTTATTTTTGGATGATAATCCTATTGGTA
>JAHFIE010000032.1 GCA_023246565.1 Candidatus Magasanikiibacteriota bacterium | reverse complement strand
CTCCTTGATGCTTTTCGCCAACAATCTGGCTGTCGTATTATGGGTGTGGAACCATCGGGTAATATTTCGAAATTAGCGGCTGAAAACAACATTCCGACGATCAATGATTTCTTTGGAACTAGTGCTGTTGATACTATCCTCAACCAAAGCCAAGCCAAAGTTATTACTGCGACCAATGTATTTAATCACATCACTGATTTACCACAATTCATGGGTCATATTGCCCGTTTACTCACTGATGATGGGCAGTTCGTGTTTGAAACACCCTACCTTCTTCATTTGTTCAACCAAACCGCGTTTGACACTATTTATCTTGAACATGTTTCATACTTTGGAGTCAAACCTTTTGCTCCGTTCTTTGAACGCTTTGGTCTCTCTATCAATCATCTGGAAGAAAATGATTACATGGGTGGATCAATTCGAGTGTTTGTTGGTAAAAAACCAGCTCAGAGTAATGTTGTTACTTCCTATATTGAACGTGAAGAAGCCACGGGTATTTACCAGCCTCATCAGTACATAGAATTCATGAAAAAAATCAATACACTTAAATTTTCTCTTAACAAATCATTGTACGCTATTCGATCTCGTGGAGAAAAAATTATGGCTATCGGCGCGGCCACCAAAGGAAACACTCTCTTGAATTTTTGTCAGCTCGATCAATCAATCATCACCTTTGTTGCTGATACATCACCACTCAAAATTGGCAAAGTAACTCCTGGCTCTCATATTCCCATTCGTTCAGAAGAAGACATTACTCCTGATATTACCTACGCAGTAATTTTACCCTGGAATATTGGAAACTTTTTAAAAGAAAAATTAAAGCATCTCAATGTAAAATTCATTATCCCAAGTTGGGAACAAACATCATACGATACTTAATATTTAATCGCTTCAGTATGAAACAAGAACATCGAGCAATCAATTTTGAAGATAAACGAGGCAGTATCACGGATATTTTTACGAATGGTAGTAAAGATCATGTTACGATCATTCAATCAAAAAAAGGCGCGGTTCGCGGTAACCATTACCACAAGAAATCAATCCAATACACGTTTGTCATAAGTGGCCAGCTTACGTTGTACTCACAAAAATACGGTCAAAAAAAAGTCTATCGCCATATCCTTAAGCCCAATGATCTCATGACGCATTTACCCATGGAATGTCATGCACTCGTGGCAGACAAAAATACTATTTTTCTTGCCTTTGCTGATGGTTTACGCGGAGGAAAAAATTATGAAAAAGATACGTACCGTTTGGAAGTTCCTTTGGAAAAACAATGGAAAATGCAGAATCAATCTCAAAAATAAGGATTTCTCCCACTGCGCCGAGAGACATTGAACCTCGATTCCTCATTCACTCAAATCTGGACAAGTCCAATCGGGATCTAACATTAAATAATGTCATTCAAGCAATCCTATTTCATTGACGCAAACAATTGTACAAACTTTGAAATCATAATCGTATCACTAAATTCCGCAGCTGTTCTATATCCCTCGGCCACTAGAGTAGCACCTAATACAGGATCTTTATCCAAGGAAATAATAGAATCTGCCAATGCTCTTGCATTACCCGATTCAGACAACAAAGCATTTTTTCCGTGTACTAAAAATTCTTCATAAACCGGAATCTTGGTGGCAAGAACCGGTTTTCCTGCAACAAATCCTTCAAAAACCGGCAAACCAAATCCTTCATACCGACTTGGTGCCAGCACCGACTGAGCATGGTCATACAACCATTTTTTTTCTTGATTCGTAATACTCGATAAAAATACTATATGATTTTCAACACCATATTTTTTCGCATACTCACGAGCAAGGGTTAAATCTTTTGATGGAGAAACAAATACTAATTTTTTTATTATTCCCTGATCTTTCAAAAGTGCGAGTGCCTCAATGACCGTATCCCAGCCTTTTCGTTTTTTTATTTGTCCTAAAAATAAAAGATATTCATTGGGGAGATCATGATAAAAAGAAGGCTGATCATTTTCTCCATGCTTTTCTGACTGAGGTATTGACCAATAAATCAATGTTGATGAACGTCCATACCACGTATGAATATAGTTTGCCTCATCACGATTAATCGCCACAATCACATCAGCCTTGGCTATCGGAAGATGCATAAGCAGATTGGTCCACAGTAATGACCAACGAAGCAAGAAAAACTCAGTAAAAAAATCACGCCATGTCCTTATGAGGAGTGGATGAGCTTTAATTGTTTCCAAAGGATTATCCGGATCACCAACAATAAAAGGATCATGAAGAATTCCCACGATTTCTGAAATAATCTTTGCACCGACGCAACGGCCGGCAACGTAGGCCGTAAAACTTAAAAAACTACGAGGATGAAAGTAGCAAACAAAATCTGGTCGAAAACGCAGGATGGAAAAAAATAGTCCTGGCGCGATCCCTGCTTTTTGCCAACACCGTCGAACATTTACACCTTGGTAAAGCCCATTACGATAATCAGGATTATTCTGAATAGCATACGTATAGAATTGAACATGCTCACCGTGCGCGACCAATCCTTTCGCTAAAATAAATTCAGCATAATGGTCAAGTCGTTCTTCAGCACCATAGGGCGTAATAATAGCAATCTTATACATAGATGACTATGATTGTTTTTTAACCAAGTAATTTCCCATAACAAGTACATCAAAACCAGTGGCAAAAAAACAACGAAACGCATCTTTTGGTGTGGCAACGATCGGTTCATCTTTATCATTGAACGAGGTATTCATTAAAACAGAGAAGCCTTTTCTTTTTTCAAATTCTTTTAATAATTTGTAGCACCGAGGATTTTGATGCTCATTGATTGTTTGGATTCGGGAACTCCCATCAATGTGCGTGATGGCTGGTAGCAACGAACGCTTTTCTGGTTTAACAAAAAAAGTCAGCAACATAAAAGGACTTTTCGCTGATTCATCGAAATATTTTCCAACATCTTCTTCAATCACAACCGGAGCAAAAGGTCGCCATGACTCTCGGTGTTTTACTGCCATGTTCACCACATCATTCATACCAGGAACTGAGGGATCAACAAGAATCGAACGATTGCAGAGTGCTCGGGGTCCTAATTCCATGCCTCCTTGAAACCAACCAATAATCTTGCCTTGTGCCAGATAATCTGCAGTTACGCTTTCAATATTTTCATGGAATTCATAGCCGACCTTGGTTTCTTTAAGAAATTTTTCAATCTCTTCATTAGAAAATGATGGACCCCAATAAGCATGTTCCATGGCAAAATTAACTGGTTTTTCCAATGTTGACGCAGCTTCAAGAGCAGCTCCAAGAGCAATACCACCATCATTTGCAGCAGGTTGAACAAAAATTTGATCACAAAAATCAGCACCTAAAATTTTGCTGTTCGTATTACAATTAAGTGCCACACCACCGGCTAAACAAAAATTCTTGATACCACTAAAATCATGGGCTTCCTTGGCTAAATTAAGGATGGAATTTTCCAAAGCTTGTTGTAAACTTGCAGCCAAATCTTTGTGTTCTTGGGTAAGAGGGTCTTTACCACTTTTTCGACGTAAATGACCATAGAGACGATCAACTTCATCACGGCTGATCGCAAAATCATCATGAGTTTTGATATTGAGAATCGTTGAAAAATCGTATTTTGGTTCACCATAGCTCGCGAGACCCATGGTCTTACCTTCGGCTTTAAATCCTAAATTCAAAAGGTTCGTGACATGACTATAAATAAAACCAATAGAGTTCTTCTTTTCTGTACCAAAAATATCATCAAATTTAATATCCCAAATTTTCTTGATAACACCGTCACGACCCGTAAAAAAAGTAAATGTTTCTGTTTCCCCAGAACCATCAATGGTTAAAATGTTAGCTTCTTTAAATCCTGAACAACGATAGGCACTGGCAGCATGACCAAGATGGTGAGCCACATACACAATTTTTGCTTTGGGAAATTCACGTCGCGCGAATTTCTTAAAAACAAAAAATACTCCGATATTACCAATTTTTCTAAAAAGTGACCGAGGATTAAGACCTGCTGGTTTGGTCTTTAAAAATTGAAAAGGATCATGAGCAATGGCAATAACATCAATATCTTTTTTCTCAATATTTCCAGCCTTAAGACAATAATCAATGGCTTGATAAGGATAGCCCTTGGTATGACGTATTTTATTAAATCGTTCTTCTTCAGCACTCGCGATAAGTACACCATCTTTGACCAAAGCTGCTGCACTATCATGAAACCACGCAAACATTCCCTGTACTTGATTTATGCCTAATATGTTCATATTTTATCTAGATTGAGCTTAAAATTGTGATGGAATGGTAATAAAAAAGACCAAAAAAGTCAAGCGAAAATCCTTAATCATAGTCTATACGATAAAGGGAGATATTGTTATGGTCAAGCAAAAGATGTATTTCTGAACCCAAAAATGATAGATCCCATTCAGGTTGTCGATTCCTATCCCAGAGAAGATAGTTTACGCCAAATTTTTTTAAAATATCATTGATATTCTTCTCATCTCGAACCAATTGGGTGTATTCTTCTTCCAACCTTGACATGGTTTTTTCACGATGAGCCAAAACAAAAGGCTCGCGACGCACTGAACGATAATAATAATCATAATAGTCCAAACCAGACCAATATCCTTCCAAATTTTGGTAGAGATCAAGATACATTGAGGGTTCTTTTTGATGATCTAACCGAGTACGTAAAAATCCGGAAAAATAATATCGTGAATTTTTATTCAGATACGAGTAGACAAATAATGTTTCTTTCATCCGATCAATCGGCATACCATAGAGCGGACCTGCTGCTTGCCAAAATAAATCATGGTTAGTAAAAATCGTAAACAATGATTCCAAGTGACTGTCAGCAGCTAAAATTACTCCTTGTTCTTCTTTATTGAGACGATCAATAAAGGGACGATACTGCTGCTCATATTTTTTTTCTTGGACTACGGTTAATGACGAACGATACTGACCCACGGCAGTATTCACAAAAGCAAGAGACGCTAAAAAAATAAAAAACAGTGTTTGTTTTTTGCCAACAGGTACCCAAGACCATAGTATATAAAGACTCATGATAATCGAGAGAGGGACAATAAAATACCAATAATAATGTCCATATTGCAATAATTTTCCCGTAATAATCTGTTGATTCAGCGCCAGCCAACCACTGATAATCAATCCTGCAATGAACCAAAGATGAGGATCTTTTTTACGCCAATACGCAAAGGGCAAAAATAACAATAAAGTAACTATGCCAATTTTACTGAAAACTGGTTGATGCGTATGAAGCAACCAGTGGAAATATGTTAATGCCTGACCTTCAGTCGAAGCTGCATAAGCAAATTGATGATAAAGATTGTAACTACCAAGAACTATTCCCCATCCAGTAATCATGGCCAATGCTTTGACTACTTTCCAATCTTTTTTTATGCCATACAGTCCGATTAACACCACATTCAATCCCAAAATAAATGACCAGGCATAAAAATACGTATAAAATAAAATCCCAAAACCAAATCCTGCCAACCACTGGCGTTGTTTATTGGGTAACCGTAAACACCAAACCAAAAGATTCAAATACAAAAAAGTTACCAAAGAACTGATATACGGAAACATGGGTCGACCGTAAACATTGAAGTCAGTATAAAATAATGACTTGTTATAGACGATTGAATAACTACCAACCACGGATAATGCCGCGGCCATTGAAAGCCATCGATTCCCTGACAATTGCCAGACAAAGGTGTAGAGCAACAACAACAAAATAAAGACACCAATACTGTTATACACATTATAAAGTGTCACCGGATTTATCGAATCACCAACGCCAAGCAATGTAAACGGAGCAGTTAAAAATCGCTCAGTATACATAAAAAAAGGATCTATCGTATCTTTACCTTCTCGCAACGGAACATTACCTAATCCTTTGCCCTCGAGTGCTTCTTTAGCACGTGACAAATACAAATGAGCATCAGTTCCGTAATGTGGTATGTTAATCCCCTGATAATCTTCACCAGCAACAAAAGGAAAAGAAATAACAGGCCAAGCAATAACCATGGTGAGCATCATTGCAAGCACGAGTATAAGCCAGTGCTGTCGAAGAATCGCTCGTATATTTTTTATAAAAACAATCATAGAATGTACCTTCACCTTGATTTTTCAAGAAGAATATGAAATGAATTAAAAGCCCATGGTCGAACAAACCAATGATAAACGAATAAAGCCAAAAACGCGTACCTGCCACAATAATTCTTGATCTTGGTCTCACGAATATCATAAACGAAAAATCCAATACTCTTGAGCAATCGTTCGACGTTTACATACGTATAATAATGCATGGAAATAAGTTTTTGTCGGCCAATGTTACCCCCTTCACTTTTCGTTTTACCAAGAAATTTCAAAATCGGTTCAGTCCATGATCGCGGTAACCAATTAATACCATACATATGATAATGATAATCGTAGATGCCAAAACGATTATGGAAACTAATATAAGCCCGCCCTTGTGGTTTTAAAACGCGATAGATTTCTTGGCAAACAGCGATCGGGTCATCAACATGTTCAGTAACTTCGGCACAATTAACAAAATCAAAGTATGCGGCAGGAAACGGCAATGATTCAGCGCGACTCGATTGTAGGGTAATCGAAACATTTTTTTCACGTGCCAAAGCTTGGGCACGTTGAATATAATCATCACTGAGTTCAATACCAAAAACTTCACAGCCCTGTTCTGCCATGGCACAAACAAATTTCCCCTTACCACTACCCACATCAAGAATCGCGGATCCAGGACCAACAAACTGTTGACAATAATCCACGTGATTCATACTTTTTTAGCAACCACAAAAATTGATGTTCCGAAGGGTAATGGAAAAAAACGTAACCATTTTTTTTCTAAACGTAATTCTGAAAGTAAGAGGGTGTTCACTGAGTCAGGATAGACCACATCATAGGTGTGGACTGAAGCAGAAGTTCTGCGAAGCATATCAAATACTTTACGCAGACCATTCATAAATACACCAAGCATCACAAAATAACTTGCTTGTTGAATTTCAAAACCAGCCGCTTTTAATTTATTCGTCATTTCTTTTTTTGTGTACCGACGCATATGATGCAATGCTACATCGTGCTGACTAAAGAGCCACTGATACGCAGGAACCGTAACCACAAAAAGACCATTCTTTCTAAGAACTCGATACACTTCACCAATTGCAATTTCATCTCCGGGAATATGTTCAAGCACATCAAGACTGGTTGCAAGATCAAAACTGTGGCCATCAAACGGAAGTTTCGTTGCATCAGCCTGGCATAATGTGGCAAAACCTTTTCCTTGAGCCAAACGGATTGCTTCATCAGAAAAATCAATACCAGTAACCGAGCCATAATCTTTAAGAAGGAGCATATTGCCACCCGTGCCACAGCCAACATCCAAAATCGCTCGAGATGAGGGCACGCCATAGGAATGTCGCTCAATAGCTTCATGAAGAATTTCTCGTCGGCCAACATGCCAAAAATAGGTTATTTCTCGATCTGCTAAATTTTGATATTCACGAATTTCCATACCTTAATGCGTTGCTACACTTTTAATGTGATACGGTGTCTGTCCTCGTGATTCAAAATAAATCCGAATAAGAAGTTCTACCACAAAACCGAGCATGAGCAAAAGAAAACTGAGAATACAAAATAGAGCCGCGATAACCGGCAACGGAGTTTGACTAAAGCCATAGATGCCTTGCCATTTAATAATCATCGAAGCAATGACGGCAATACTGGCAACAGCAAAACTACCCAATGCCCACGTACCAAAAAAAACCAAAGGACGTAAAGCGTATGAATATAAAAATTTAATGGTCAATAAGTCTGCCAAATCAGTTGCCATTTTACTAAAATTATACTTTGAAATTCCTGCTCGTCGTTCATGATGTTGAACCGGAATTTCAGTAATTCGTGCTCCCCGATCTGCCAAAATGACCGGAATAAACACGTGCATGACCCCATAAAGATGAATATTCCGAAGTAATTCGCTCCTGAATGCGCGCAAAGCACAACCATAATCATGAAGATCAAGACCAGCGATCCGTCGTGTTAACCAATTTGCGAACCGAGAAAAAATTTTTCTACCCATTGAATCATGTCGATCCTGACGCCAACCAACCACGCCATCATAACCTTCACGCATTTTTTCAAGTAAACGAGGAATATCAGCAGGGTCATTCTGTAAATCACCATCAAGAATCACAACAATATCGCCTTGAGCCTGTTTGATTCCTGCATCCAAAGCCGCAGTCTGACCAATATTGTACGCAAAGGTAACTACGGTGAGCGGAGACAATGTTTGTAAAACAGCCGCGGTTTTGTCTGTTGAAGCATTATCAATCGCAATAATTTCGTAGGGTTCATGCAATCCATTACATACCGCAATAAGTTGACGATGCAGTTCAGCAACGTTAGCTTCTTCGTTGTACGCGGGAAAAAGTACAGAAATCATACCGTATCTTGTTTCACACAATGATCAAAATAATCTTGAAAGTATTTTGTTATCAAATGAAGAATAATATCATGAATACCCTCCACCACACCATAATTCCCCTTTTCTGTTGGCACGAGTATTTTGGCATCAGCCAAAGTATTCAGTGTCCCCCCATCAAAACCAGACAAACCAATGACCGGCACATAATGAGCCCTGGCTAATTCAACTGCTTTCATGATGTTAGGAGAATTTCCCGAACTACTAATAGCAATAACACAATCAGTTTCTTGCAAATAATTTTGAAGCGGACCAGCAAACACCATGTCATATCCCATGTCATTTGCCCAGGCTGAAAATTCTGATTCTGTTGACGGAAGACGAATAGCTTGAAACCGGCGGCGGTGCTTTTCCAAATTATGACTAAACACGGTCTTATTAAAATCACTCACCCAATGCGTAGCCAAAGCCAAAGATCCGCCATTACCAAAAATATAAATCCGGCCATCTCGTTCGTATACTGATTGAATAATGTTGATGGCCTTGGCGATTTCAGTTTGCGAAACGGTGTAGATTGTCCGCACAACATCGTCAGTAAACCCACGAATAAATTCTTTCATAATCAATTACAAACGATTGGATGAATCATTATATAAAATATCAGTCCCTGATTGCGTGAAATGAAACGTAATCTCTTGAAAATCCAATAAATTTTGACGAAAAGCTTCTTGGGATACTTGTTCTCGAATCTCTGCTTGCCGATCCGGTGGCGCGAAAAAAAGTATACAACCACCTGAACCAGCACCGAGTAACTTTCCTCCCCAAGCACCTGCCGTGATTCCTGTAGTGTACAGGGTATCAATTTTTTCGTTCGTTACGTTTGAGGCTAAGGTCTTTTTCCATTCCCATTCTTGATGAGCCAAACGTGCCATAACACCCACATCGCCACGGATCAAAGCATCATGGAAATCCGGCACCGCAGCTGCCATATTCTTGTACGTTGCAGTATGGTCATCAATATGAGCGGTTTGTTCATGGAGAACACTACTGGCATCGCGCGTCACTCCCGTGTAAAAAAGAAGAAGATGTTGTTCCAAGAGTGCTCGTTTTTCCCAACCCAAAAGAACTGATTCTTGATCAACGGACGCATCAAGATTAAACCGAAAAATATTAAAACCACCATACGCAGCAGCATATTGATCTTGCTTTCCAATCGGTTCTTTGAGAATATCAATTTCCAATGCACACGCTGCCTCAGCAGCTTCGTGTTTGCTCATGGGCTGACCACGATATCCATGCAAACCTTTCATAAGCGCGACCGTAAAACTACCTGAAGATCCAAGACCAGTCTTTGCCGGAATATCAGCAAATGACGCAATTTCAATACCACCATTCGTGATTTCCAAATGTAATAATGCTTCTCGAATTCGATCATGTTTAATAAACCGCGGGTCAGTAACATTCTCAATAGTCTGGTATTTCACAATATACCGATCGACTAAATCAGTCGGCTTAATGAGTAAATAAATAAATTTATTAATCGTCGCTGATAATACTTGTCCCGTATATTTCGTAGAAAAACCTAATAAATCAGTGCCATCACCAACAAAAGGAATACGAAGAGGAGCCCGAACAAGGATCATACCGTTTGATTTAAATACTCAATATCAGTAGGTGTAGTTAATTGCTGATGCCCCGGAGAACCCATGACTGCGTAGACACTATGATCAAGCACAAACTGTTTCATAAGATCAGCAAAAATATATTCACCATTCGTATGTTTTTCCAAAGGATAATCAAAAATGTCAGCATTAATAATCATAAATCCATCCGCGGCTAAGTTTGATTCTGGTTGTAATGGTTTTTCCACGATCTGTGTTATAAAACCCTTGTCATCTACGCTCACGACTCCGACTTTGGTCGGATCCTCTACTGGATAACAAATCCATGAATACTCATGGGCAAAACATCGTGAGATTTCATCGCCAGCAAAAACTTCATCTCCATACGCCACAGCGAAACGTTCACCAAGAGTAATATACGATTTCGTAGCCAAGAAACCAAGAGCATTGCCATCTGATGAGCCTTGAACATACTTGATACTGCGACCATAAAAATTATCACCACAATATTCCCTAATCTGTTGCCCCAAATAATCTATGGTAATAATTGCTTCATCAATTTCATGGGGTAGTGCAGCAAACAAATGATCAAGATTGGTTGTTCCACGATATGATAAAAGTGGCTTTGGGGTCGTTAGAGTTAATGGCCGCATACGCACGCCCTCACCAGCCGCAAATATGATGATTTTCACAGACAAAAGTATGGTTAAACTTGCCTTACTATACGCAAAAACAGAAAAAATGTCAATTTACGGATGATCCAAAAAACTTAAAATTTTCTCTTCACTAATTTCATGCCAATCCATAAAAATATGTAGTGCCCCAGCAGTTTTCAGTGATGCAATGACTTCGGGACGATGATAAACCGGCATGCCAATCGCAAGAGAACCAGCAGCCCGAGCAGCCTGAACACCTCGAGAAGAATCCTCAAATACTAATTGCTGATTTGGTTGAATTCCCATCCTTCGTGCAGTTTCCAAAAAAACATCAGGCGCAGGTTTGATATTTTGTACGTCTTCACGAAGCACGGTAACCGAACGATCAAAAATTTTACTTAAACCAGATCGTTCAAGAAGCGTGTTAGCCTCAATAGTTCCGGTCAGTGATCCAATTGATTTTTTTATACCCAATCTATCCAGATGAGCACTACATTCTAAAAATCCTGGTCGAGGCACAATTGGTAATTCTTTCAACAAACGATGGTAATGAAATTTATCACGTTCAATAATGGTCGCAAGCGATGTCGTCTGATCACTGAAACGCCAAATTTCTTCACAAATTGCCTCATCAGGACCACCAATAAAATGAGGCAATTTTTGCAATGCTTCATCAAGGGTAAGCATAACACCAAGTTCAGCTGCCGTAGCCAAATGACCGTGGTGATGTGCTGTTTCCACGTCAATAACGGTTCCTTCAAGATCAAAAGCAAAACCAAGAATAGCCATATTACCAATACGTATAAAAGAGCGTCTGAATAACAATACTTTGAAAAAATAATAATGACAAATAACCTTTAAATGTTCGTTCTGAATAATTCTTAATCACAAGACTGATTGGTAAGAGAAATAATGGGGTAATAAATAACCAAATTCGTTCCACTTCTCCTTGAAAAATTCCTAGTGCAATAAAAAATAATACCATAATGAAACCAAGAAAATACGGCATGGTTCGTTGTTTGAATAAACTCCACTGTTTTATGAAAAGAATACAATTCGGAATACCCAGATACAGAAAAAAAGAACTTATGTTCATGAATGCAAAAGTTATAAACAGTGATAACGAAGCAAAATTACTTTGTACGATTCCTGATTGTGTCGCTCGAGCCGCGATAAAATTAGTGACGATAGAATATCCAGTCCATCCATAGATCGCCAAATAAAAACCAATGAAACCAAGAAATGACAACCCAACCCTCAAACCTAGTATTTTTTTGGGGATCGAGCGAGAAAGATCATAAATAAAATACAAAAATAATGGAGCAAGGAGTAAAAATAAAAAGTTACCAAAGAGTGCAAGCGCAGCCACGATTCCGCCAAGGAATGAAAACAAAGAACTCTTTTGCCAACCACGATAGAGACAACTAATACTGAGCCAGGTGAATAAGAGAAAAATCATGTCCATAGATGTGGCACCCAATAAAACAAAACTTGGCAAAAAAACATAAACCATAATCACCCGCCTTGTTGTTTCAGACGGTAAAAAATGCATCAAAAAATAATAGAGGGGAATGAGTACCATCGCGCCACTCGATATCACCAAAAACGATAATCCAAAAAAACCAACATCAAATATCTGTTGCAAACCATAAAGAAATAACGTAAAACCGGGTGGGTGGGTAACCGTATGACTCACCAACGAAGCATGGAGCGAAGAATAATCACGTAAAAAATCATGAACATTGGTAACCAAGGGGAGATTGCCGGTGTATTCCCAGAATGTCCGCGTAAAACGTTCGTAGATACTATAGGTCCCCTCTCGCGTGGCTGCGACACTTGTGGCAAAAAAAATAAAGGTTACCATGAGTGTAGCTAAAAATTTTTGTGCTGAAAGTCGAATAATTTTTGTTTCAAAAAAAAGAAATATGCCAAATACAGCAACGGGTAAAAGTGACCACAACCACTCGGCTGCTTTTGGTGAAGGCAGA
>JAHFIE010000073.1 GCA_023246565.1 Candidatus Magasanikiibacteriota bacterium | reverse complement strand
GGTCTAATGATAGCATTTAATCTTTTTATGTCCTTACTAATTCTTTTTTTTTCTTTATTCAATGCTTTAATTTCTTTTTCAAGAGCATTGATTTTTTTTCTATTGCGAATAAAATTTATTCCACGAGTAATTGTACCGCGATTTGCCTGGTTTGCGCCAGGGTCAACACCGGTTGTGTTTGGTTGTGGTGGTTGTTCACCATTGTTTTCTTCATCAGATTCTGGTTGTTGTGGTGCTGCAGTTTGTCCATTGGCTGGTTTTTTTTCAGCCGGTCTTCCGTACTCATCTGTAGGAATGAGTTGGCGTTCTTCTTCCTCTGGTTTTTGTTGTCCTTCGTTAGGATTTTCCTCTTCTTGAGGGGGTGTTTCTTCATTTTTATCTTCTGGTTCTTGTTCATCTTCATTTTCCTTTTCGCCCTTATCTTCATTTTTTTCTGGTTGACTTTCTTGAGCTTGTTCTTGATTTTGTTCTGGAGTTTCTTGTGATGGTTCAGGATTATTTTTTTGTTCACCCCCTGCGTCAGCCCTCCCTTTTTCATTTTGTTGTGGTTTTGGTTCAGTTTCCGGAGGGGTTTGTGTTCCTGGTGTTTGGTCTTGTGCTGAATTTTCATTCGGTGGTACTTCTGGTTTTGGTTCTTCTGTTGCTTTTTGATTGTCTGTTGGTGCTTCGGGTCCTTCTTGTTTTTTTTCAGCTTCAGGTGTGGTTGGTTCTTGCTCTTCTTCAGGCGCAGATTTTTGACGAGGTTGATTTTGTGCACCAGGAGTATTATTTGAAGTATCTCCATCAACAGGCGTTTCTTGTTCTGCGTCAGGATTTTCAGGAATAATTTCCTTATCATCATTAGCAGCTTCTTGATTATTTCCCAATATGTCCTCTTCAGGAATTTGTCCAAAATTATTTAGGGCTTGCTGGGCACCCTCTTGTAATGTTTCTTGATTATCGTTTGCTGCCACTGCTCGTGCAAGTTGGTTTAAGATTATTCCTTGGGCTAGTTCTTCAAAATCAGTATTTGCAGCAAGTTCATTTCCGGCTTCTTTTATCATTTCTACAGCAACGGCTTCCATGGATTTTTGTACCTCACTCATTCCTGGACCACCAAGTTGACTATGGTTGATACTCTCCGACAAAGCTTTTTGTATGTGGGGATTTTTTTCTTGAATAGCACGAGCCGCCTTCTTTACCAGTGGCGCAACTCCTGGTTCGATTGGACTTGATTTTGGTAAGGCAAGAGCCACAGAACGTACATGATTAAGATACCAAAGTAGTGGCCGCTACGAGGCGGGCGCAATCATAATAATAGGCACGGATAATGCATTTAATTTTATATTCAGTAGCTCGATTTACTGTGGCAGCTTCAAGAAGGAGTTTTGTCTGCTCTGCGCGGAGTTTGATGAGTTTATCCGTGTACGTTTCCCGCTCAAGTGTGGTCGTAGAACCTTGCCAACGTTTTTTCCAGTAGTCCATTTCTTCTGCAATTTGATCCTCACGGCCAACTCGTCGTGAGCCTGGTCGTTGACTGGCCTTTATTTTTTTAAATGTTTGCAGCCGAGCCATTTCTTCTTGAGACAGCATACTTATTTGAGAATATAATGTTCCTGTTCTCGGGTTAAGGTGTAATGCTGTTTGTGTTTTATTTTTTTTGTTCGCAAAAGTTTTATAATCAGTTCGGGAATAACTCGTTCGATAATATGATGTACTGGCCGTGCGCCAAGTTCAGGTTGGTACGCTTCTTTGGCAAGAGCAAGGAGTGCTTCGTTGTCTGGTTTAACCGTTAGTTTTTGTGTTGTGTGTAATTCTCGACTTAATCGTGTAATTTCCTGGGCAATGATTTTTTGAACATGCTCATTGGTGAGCGGCGGAAACAAGCAAATTTTGTCCAATCGGCTTACAATCGCTGGGCTTAATTCTTCTTTAACCGCACTCATGATTTTTTTCGTAAGATGATCATTGAGTGTGGTTACTGTCGGACTTGATTCACCAAAACCAATACCGCCAGATCGGAATAAGTGCGCGCCAATATTAGCCGTTAAAATGATAATGGCATGATTGAAATACACTTTTTTGCCACCGCTATCTGAAAGTTCACCTTCGTCAAGAATTTGCAGAAGAAGTTTACGAACATCAGCATGTGCTTTGTCGATTTCATCAAACAAGACTATGGAATAGGGATGACGCCGTAAATCATCAAATAATCGATTGCGGTCTTTGTAACCAATGTATCCGGCCGGAGAACCAAGAATTTTTGCCACACTGTGAGGTTCGGCAAATTCACTCATGTCAAGTTTAATGAGTGCTTTGGGATCATGATATAAACTTTCTGCCAATGCTTTGGCCATTTCAGTTTTACCTACGCCACTTGGACCAACAAACAAAAATGAAGCACGTGGTTTATTTTTTCTTCCGAGACCAAGATATCGCTCTCGTAACGTTCCCATGATTTGGCCAATGACCTGGTCTTGTCCAACAATAGTTTCTTGAATTTTCTTTTCTGCTTGATCAAGTTGATCCCATTCATTGGCTTGTAATAATGTTTCAGGAATACTTAAACGGTCAGAAAGCGTTTTGATAATGTCAGAAGTATTAACTGCGATACGCGGTTTGGTACTCTTTTTTTTCTGGCGTGTTTCTAATTTTTGTAAAGCTTGTTTAGCTTTGGTTAGTTTTTTCTTGTAATCAGCTGCCGCAGTTAATTGTTCTTCTGCGATTGCAGTATTTTTTTGCATTTCAAGAGCCTCAATTTCACGAAGTAATGCTGCTGTTTTAACATCAATCGAGCTTGGTTCTTGATGAATTTTTACTCCTGCCGCTGCTTCATCAATAAGATCAATAGTTTTGTCTGGCTGGAATGAATCATGAATATATTTTGTGCTCAAAGTTACTGCTGTGTCGATTGCTTCATCAGCAATAGTTAAATTATGGAATTCTTCATAATATTTTTTTATACCTCGAACAATTTCTTTGGTTTGTTCAAGTGTTGGTTCTGAAACATAGATTGGTTGGAAACGTCGTTCCAAAGCAGGGTCAGCGGCAATGTATTTTTTGTATTCATCAAACGTTGTGGCACCGATGCACCGTAATTCACCGCGCGCCAAGGCTGGTTTCAGAATATTGGCCGCGTCAAGAGTTCCCTGGTTTGAGCCAGCACCAATAATCGTATGCAGTTCATCAATGAAAAGAATTGAATGAGGACTTTCAGATAATTCGTCAATCACTTGTTTGAGCCGGGCTTCAAATTCTCCTCGGTAAATGGTTCCCGCAATCATTAGCGTTAAATCAAGTGACAGGATTTTTTTTCTTTTAAGGCTGTGTGGCACATCGCTTTGGCGAATTTTTTTAGCTAATCCTTCGACAATGGCAGTTTTACCGACTCCAGGTTCGCCAATGAGGATAGGATTATTTTTGGTACGGCGGGATAAAATATTCATGACTCGATTAATTTCCACAGCGCGTCCAATGACCGGATCTAATTTTTTTTCAATGTGCGGATCAGTAAGATTGACCGTAAAAAATTCCACAGCGCTTGGTTGGTTGTTTTTTTTCACTGGTTTTTGGGTTAACCCGATTTTTTGTGGATTTGATGGTGATTGATCAGGGAGTGATGCTGTGAGTTCGCTTATCGTATCGGTTAAGTCTGTTGTTGATGGTCCAGACGCGGCCAATCGTTGTTCAGCCAATTCAAAAAGCCGTCCAGGATCAACGTTCGCATTGACCAGTAATTTTTGCACAGCAT
>JAHFIE010000031.1 GCA_023246565.1 Candidatus Magasanikiibacteriota bacterium | reverse complement strand
AATCCAGAACAACTTTGGGAAACAACCATGGATCCGGCAAACCGTATCATGAAACAAGTCACGGTCGAAGACGCGGAACGTGCCAATCAAGTCTTTGACATTCTTATGGGTTCTGAAGTCGCTCCGCGCAAAAAATTCATCCAAACGCATGCAAAAAATGTTAAGAATTTGGATGTGTAGTATTACTTCAATTGAAATATTCGGGAAAATGACGATGAGCTGGGGCTGGTAATAAACCAGCCTCAAATTGTTTTTGTTTTATACGATAGTTATTAACTTTCGTAGGATACCATTCCTGGCCGTTCATGAGTGGACTATTTTCATGTTTCCTATACAATTTTTCAAAATAATCAGCCCAGTCTTCATAGCTAGCTCCGGAACAAACCCCTCCACAACCAAAAATTTGTCCTTGATAAAATAATTTTTCTGGGATAAAACCAAAATTATCAGGATAGATTGCACCAAACTGTAGTAAAAAATCAATGTCTTCTAACAATCGAAATGAAGGATCCCAGTTAATTTCTGGAGTAATATAATTTCGACGATGAAAAATCCCTGTCCCACACGGTTTTATATTCCAATGTGCATAATCCCGTAACATGATTTGATTCGGATTTTTTTCAGTAGCCGGCTCTTTTTTCGTGGCCAGTATTTGATGATTGGAATCATGCAAAACAATTTCCCGTTCCATATTGACCATACCAAAATAAACCGCAGGATGTTCAGTAAAAAATGTACATACTTTATTTAAAAAATCAGGAAATAATGCATCATCGCTATCAACGTAAACGATCCATTCCCCTTGTGCGAAAGACAATCCGTGCTGTCGAGCTGTGGCTGGCCCAGCATTTTTTTGGAAAATATATTGAATCTTATTATTTTTTTCTTGAATTTTTTGTATAAGTTCTTGAGTAGTATCATCTGAACCATCATCAACAATAATACATTCCCAGTCAGGGCAATTTTTCTGTTCTATAATTTTAGACACGGTATTTTCCAAAGCCCAAGCACGATTATACGTGGGCATAATGAAGGAAAACATTGGATAATTTTTCATACAAAAAAACTGGTAGATAATCTTCACACCAGTTTACAAAATTAATCCTTTAAAGACAAACCCAATCCACTATTCTCCTTTGTACAATGGATTGGGGGGGCCGGGCCGTCGGTCCCCGTAGTTTTCATTGACGCGTCACGGCCGACGCGGTCGAGGCTCGAGGCGGACCACACACCTGGACACGGTCGCCGATGTGGACGACCTTGCCCGGAAACTTGCCCGTGTTACAGGCAAGGGTGTGGGGCAGAGTCGCCCCGTTGGTCTGGAAATCTCGGGTGATCTTCCAGAGAGAGTCCCCGGGCATAGCCCGGACCGTCTCAATCACCCGCCACTCCCCAGGACGAACCTCTTGATCCTCGAACCATGTTGCCTCCTGGCAACCAGTCGTCAGCATCATGCCGACGAAGAAAGCGATGGAAAAAACCCGTCGCATAATCCTCCAATCGGCCTTTTTCAGCCGTCTCTAACCCCGCACCGTGTACTGGGTCAAAAACCGCTCAAAAAGCTCTTTAGACTACCATATTTATCCACTTTTGTCAATGCTTGACAAATACCCATCTTTTGTATATACTCTTAATCAATAAACCGGCCGTAGGCCGTTTTTAAATACTTGTATGTCTTTTTTGAAAAAACTTACTGATTATTTTACTGAATCTCTGGCTGAACTCAAGAAAGTTCAGTGGTTAAGTCGAAAGCAGACAACTAATTATACCATAGCCGTATTCGCCCTCAGTGTGGGTATCGCAGTATTTTTTGCTGTTCTTGATTATGTCTTATCAAAGGGTTTAGACACACTCATTCAATAATCGTCATCTTTGGCTATGTCCAAACAGAATCCCAATTTAGGCATGCGCTGGTACGTTATTCACACGTACAGTGGTTATGAAGAAAATGTTAAACGCAATTTGGAACAAAGAATTGAGTCGTTTGACATGCAGGACAAAATTGCCGAGGTTCTTGTCCCAAAAGAAAAGAAAATTAAAATCAAAGGCGGTAAACGCTTGGTGATTGAAGAAAAAATTTTTCCCGGGTATGTTCTCGTTAAGATGCAAGTAACTGATGACTCTTGGTATGTTGTCCGCAATACTCCGAATGTCACCGGCTTTGTTGGCTCTGGAACCGTACCAACACCGATTGATGAAAAAGAAATGTCTTCTCTCATGAGTCGCATGACCGTAGAAGCTCCCACGCACAAAATTGATGTATCTATCAATGACCCGGTCAAAATTGTGGATGGTCCGTTTAAAAATTTTGAAGGTAAGGTAAGTGCCGTGGATGAATCTCGCGGTAAAATTAAAGTTCTGGTAAACATGTTCGGTCGAGAGACACCGGTAGAACTTGATGCCCTGCAAGTGAAAAAAATCTAATAAAAGTTACTTGCCGGTTCTTCACAGAACGCTTCTCGGCAAAATGTACTATAATAAAAAATATGGCCAAAAAACTTGTCACACAAATTAAACTCCAGATCGTTGGTGGAGCAGCCAATCCAGCACCACCAGTTGGTCCAGCGCTTGGTCAACATGGTGTCAACATTCAAGGATTTTGTAAAGAATTTAATGATGCCACTCAAGACAAAAAAGGTGAAGTCGTCCCCGTGATTATCAATGTTTACGATGACCGTAGCTTTACCTTTATCATGAAGGTAGCGCCCATGGGCGAACTCATTAAAAAAGTCGCTGGAATCAAAAAAGGTTCTGGTTCTCCACTCAAAGATAAGGTTGGTAAACTCACCATGAAGCAAGTACGTGAAATCGCAGAAAAGAAAATGGTGGACATGAATTGCAACACCGTTGAAGCCGCCATGAACATGGTTATGGGTACTGCCCGACAAATGGGAGTAACCATCGAAGGTTAATTACTCACATTCCAAAATCAAAGGCTCGCCACGTGGCGGGTCTTTTGTTATACTACTTAAATCGTTCCCTGTCATTCTGTATCATTTTCATCCAAGTAAACTCCAATCAGGATCCATTGTTAAGTAGTGTCATTCTGGCGAAAGCCAGAATCCAGAATTACATGAATTAATAAATACTGGATTCTGGCTTTCGCCAGAATGACAGATAGGAATAGATTAATGATTTAAATAACGCTCAAATTTTTACAATAAAGCTCTAAAATTAGTTAGTGAGTGATGCATAAATACACCATACTCCGAACGAACAGCGATGAAGGGGGTGATTGGCTCCCGGTCAGTCGTTTACTCTTGTACCAAAAATATGAAAAAAACTTTTGCTCTCTTTTTTCTCAGTCTCACTCCCGACCTCACAAAATACGTTTCTCAAAAAGTCAAAGACTTGCCACACCGCATTATTCCCGGAGTTTTAACCAAAGAAAAACTTGATCCTAAAACCGAAATTCTCGGCGTGTTCACGGATTCTAAAATTACCAAGGATGTATTCGCAGCACTACCAAAATTACAATTAATTATTACTTTTTCAACAGGTTTTGATCATGTAGATTTAGCCGAAGCAAAACGTCGTGGGATTCCTGTGTGCAATGTGCCAACATATGGTGATTATACGGTTGCGCAACATGCGCTTACCCTCATATTAGCCCTATCGAAAAAATTATTTGAATCAGTGAAGCGGGTCAAAGAAGGAAATTATGACTATCATGGGATGCGTGGGTTTGATTTACAAGGAAAAACTTTGGGTGTTATTGGCACGGGTAAAATTGGTCAACAACTCATTCGTATGATCCAAGGATTTGAAATGAATATTATCGCGTATGACCCATTCCCGAATAAAGTTTTTGCGAAAGAACACAAATTCCCGTATGTCACGCTAGACAAACTCCTTAAAACCGCAGACATTATTACCTTACACGTCCCCCTGCTCAAAGAGACCCATCATCTATTAAACAAAAAAAATCTTGCCAAAGTCAAACCAAGTTGTTACATCATTAACACTTCGCGAGGTGGTCTTCTTGACGGAGAAGCACTTCTCGAAGGCTTACAAAAAAATACCATTGCTGGCGCTGGCCTTGATGTTCTTGAAGATGAAGAAGTAATGCGAGACCCTGTTCTTATTTTTAGTGAAAAATGCAGCGAATGTCGAGTAAAAACGAGTTTGATTAATGCCATGCTCATTGATCACCCAAAAACCATTGTTACTCCGCACAACGCATTCAACACCATCGAAGCAATCTACAGAATCATTGACACATCATTACATAATCTTAAAACATGGCGGTCAGGAAAAACTCAAAATAATGTTGTATGAGTAGCTCGTCATTACAACGACTATTAAATAAGATTACTGATTCATACACCATCATAGTACTCACAGCTCTTGTTCTTGGTATTTCATTCCCTACTTGGGGAATTTTTTTAACTCCTTATACTGGAATATTTTTACAAATCATTTTTTTCTTCAGCGCGCTTAAAATTAACCAAACAATATTCCACGATATACACAAAGAAATTGGTTTATTACTCCGTGCCAATGTTTACATGCTGATCATCTTCCCCCTTCTTGTCTATGGCCTCAAATGGATTCTGCCATGGGATATTACCCTAGCCTTTATTATTCTTGCTGCCATGCCCACTGGTATGACCGCACCCCTTCTCACAGAACTAGCCCACGGCAAGCCAGGACTTGCTCTATTTTTGACCGTCACCACATCTTTGCTATGTCCGCTTACGATTCCAGCACTTATTCAACTTACGGCCAATACGAATGTCACGGTTGATTTTGTTGCCATGTTTTTAAATCTTGTAACCATTATTATTGTCCCCTTTGTGCTCGCCCAAATAACCAGTTATTTTCTACCAACACAAACAAAAAAAATTGGGCGAATTTCAAAACCAATATCAGTCTTGTGTCTTGCTTTATTATTAATCGGTGTAATAGCCTCGCAACCTTTTTCGTTTTCTTCCCAGACTATGGTTATGCACGTAACATGGTTAATCATTACCACAGTATTTTTTTGTCTCATGCACATTGCTGGATTTTTTCTGGCGTACCACTCCACAAAAAAAGAACATGTTACCATGAGTATTTGCCTTACGTATATGAACATAACCCTTGCAATTTATATCGCGCAAAAATTCATACAGAATCCAGACGTAACATCGATCTTAATTCTCGCCATGTTTCCTTGGGCACTATTATTCCCGATATTTAATCGTATTCGAGAAAGATTCGAAGCACGTCGGGTAATCGTTGCCTAGAGCCGAGTTCACCTTTGTCACCTCATAGGGTGAACTATACAGACACTTGACAACCCTCTCAAAAAAAGGTATAAACTGATCATTATTTACTCGGTGGGACTAGGAGACGCCAATCGTACCCTAGGCACGTACCACTAACATCCAGCTATGTCCAAACGCATGCAGGCTCTTAATGCCTTGGTCGACAAGACCAAGACATATACCCTTGACGAAGCAATTGCACTCGTCAAACAAACCAGTACGGTCAAATTCAATGCTTCAGTGGAAATCCATGCCAAACTTGGCATTGATCCTTCCAAAAGTGACCAGCAAATCCGTGCCACGGTTGCCTTACCTCATGGTACGGGCAAAATGAAAAAAATCGCAGCGTTCGTTGGCCCCAATAATGAAAAAACAGCTACTGAAGCTGGTGCTGATTTTGTGTATGGCGAAGAAGATATTAAAAAAATTAAAGATGGATCTTTAAAAATTGAATTTGATATCGCAGTCGCAACTCCTGACATGATGCCCAAGATGGCTTTAGCTGCCAAAGTCTTGGGTCCAAAAGGTTTAATGCCAAATCCAAAAACTGAAACCGTAGGCCCGGATGTTAAAAAAATGGTGACTGAACTTAAAAAAGGTAAGGCAGCCTTTAAAAACGACGACGGAGCGAACGTGCATCAAGTCATTGGAAAAGTGAGTTTTTCCGAGGACCAATTAAAAGAAAACTTTACTGCGTTCATCGATGCTTTAAAACGAGTAAAACCACACAGTGCCAAAGGTACGTATCTCCAATATGTTTTCCTCACTAGTGCCATGGGGCCGAGTGTAAAAGTGGAAATCGCGCAATAAAATAAATAAAAAAACACTTCTGAAAAGGAGTGTTTTTGAATAATCAAAAAAACAGCACCGAACCTCCAACCTTTATACCCAAAATAAGATACAAAGGTTGAATGGTGCTGTTTTCTGTAGAATCACCAGGCGCAGGCTCTGCAGTCTTCTGATCCTCGAGGGATCTCTGCGCCACAGACGTGGCAATTGAGGGGTTTTGTTCTTCTGTACTGCTTCTTGGAAGAAGCAAGCTTGTTGTTGCCCACGGGTGTGGGCAATGGTCGTTGTTGACCAGTCCACCGGTTCCCTCGTCGCGCGCGCCTTTTCATTCCCACCTCCAAAGAATTTCCCTTAATTAAACGCCTTTCTAATTTTTTCGTCAACAAAGACATTGAATAAAATTCAAGGATGATACTGATATTTTAACCAAAAAAATCTTTGTATTGCCACAATATTGACCTTTTGCTAAGATTCTTCTGCACCATGTTATTTGTTATCCGTTATTTGACTATATGCCTATTTCTGAAATCGTGGACAAGGCCATGCCCTCCCTCACGGAATGGCTCGAAAAAATCAATCATCGCTCTGCAGAAGCCTTTCGACTAGAGGACAATACAAAGCGGGATAGAATGGAAATCTTGTACCAAACCATTGGATTTAACTATGATCGTCCGGAACGAATGACAGCCCGGGATATTGTGGATAAAACACCGCTTTTTACGGATATCCTCAATCGTAAAGGCAATGAAAAATGCGCTCTGCGTTTGGTTCCTACAAAACCAGAATTACCAAAACTTCGCGTTCGAGGCAAGACTCTTCATGAAAATTTAATCTGGTTCCACGAACAAA
The DNA here is from genome assembly GCA_023246565.1 of Candidatus Magasanikiibacteriota bacterium. Lineage (GTDB taxonomy): Bacteria > Patescibacteriota > Patescibacteriia > Magasanikbacterales > UBA922 > 2-12-FULL-41-16. The sequence continues at coordinate 6,221 of JAHFIE010000031.1, read as the reverse complement.
ACATTGACCCTGATGTTTATCGAGTGGAAGTTGTGCCTCACCCATCAGACTCACGCTGGTCTGCAATTTTTTTAGTAACTGATGCCGGAGTACTCGGTGAATTAACTCCTGGGCTTCATTGGCAATTGACCCAAGGAATGTATGAAAAACCACCAATCAATTTTTTCTTTGATTACCATAATTGGCAATTCTCTGAATCAAACCAAGACGCACTTGCTACCATGCGCGAAGCACTCGAGGCATTGCATGTCACTGATCCATCCATACGAACAAAATTAAAGGATAAACTTAATGCTGAATTTACTGCCCGAGGATATTTAAAAGGTTATTTTGAATTTGCTGTGCCTGATCCCCACTACCGAGTGGAATTTATTGATTACAACCGATTTTTGTATACTCTACTGGCAGATGATGTTGCTGCACCAAAATCTGAAATTGGAAGTACCGAATTAACCGGCACGATTGCGAGTCGTGGACAGGCACGTGGTCGTGTTCGCCTGGTTCTTGATCCTGCAAATACTGAATTTGTTGATGGAGAAATTCTCCTTTGCCCCATGACTACGGTAGACTATGTCCCCCTTATGCAACGGGCAGCAGCAATTGTAACTGAACAAGGCACGATTCTTTCTCATGCCGCGATTGTGAGCCGAGAATTAGGGAAACCTTGTCTGGTTGGAGTTAAAAACGCTATGACCTTGTTAAAAAATGGGGATCAAATAGAAGTTGATGCTATAAACGGCCGAATATTACCATTAGATCAAACGAATACAACAAGTACCCATGAACCAACCTTTGTCCGTCCCAGTTGGGATGAATATTTTATGGAAATCGCCCGAGCTGTAGCCAAACGGGCTACCTGTGACCGTGGTCGCTCGGGTTGTGTTATTGCGCGTGACAAACAAATTTTAGTAACCGGTTATGTTGGCTCAGCAGCAGGTCTGCAACACTGCGACGAAATCGGACATCAAATGAAAACCGTTATCCACGAGGATGGACATGAGAGTCAACACTGTGTTCGCACTGCGCATGCTGAACAAAACGCCATTGTACAGGCTGCTAAACTTGGTATTGGTATTGATAAGGGAACTATATATTCCAAAATGACACCCTGTGCTGCCTGTTGCCGGATGATTATCAATGCTGGGATCAAACGTGTGGTTTGTGAAAAACGCTATCATGCCGGACAAGAAAGTGAAGAAATGTTCCGAAAAGTCGGCATTGAACTTGATTATTTTAATGAAGATGTAGAACACTATGCCAACCAATAAAATAATTTTGGGACTCGTTGGTGAAATGGCCGCAGGAAAATCAACCGTAACCCAGTATCTAAAAGAACACTATAGTGCGGTTACGTTTCGATTTTCTGATATGCTCCGTGATATTTTAGATCGTATTTATGTAGAACCAGAACGTCATAATCTCCAAATTCTTTCAACGTTTATTCGTCAAAATTATAGTGAAGATATCATGTCCAAAGTTATTGCAAAAGATGTTCAAAATTCATCAGCACGTGTGATCATTACCGAAGGTATTCGTCGACCAAGCGATATTGTGTATCTCAGTCAACTTCCTGGATTTCATATCATTGCCATAAATACTGACGAACGCACCCGCTATGAACGAATCGTTCAACGACGTGAAAACCCTGATGATGCCAATAAAACTTGGGAACAATTCCGAGCCGAAGGACAACAAGAGTCAGAACAAAAAATAAAAGAGATCGCGGCAAGGGCGGATTTTATGATTGATAATAACGGGACCACAGAAGAATTGCATAAGCAAGTTGAAAAAATAATTACAGAGATTAACCTTGTCATTCTGGCGAAAGCCAGAATCCATTAAGATTGATGAAATCAAAAAGGAGGAACTATGAATTATTACTATGTATATATTCTGGCAAGTAAAAAAAATGGAACGTTATATATTGGGATAACGAATGATTTACATAGACGTACGATAGAGCACAAAACAAATTTTATTAAGGGTTTTACACAAAAATACCAAGTACATATATTAGTCTATTACGAAACATTTACCAATAGTAATCCAAAGAGAAACCGGACTTAAAAATTGGAAGCGGGCATGGAAAATAAAACTAATTGAAGATAAAAATCCTGATTGGGCAGATCTGGCTCCAGTTCAAAATTCAATACTGGATTCTGGCTTTCGCCAGAATGACAACACCAATAAAAATCACATAAAACTTCTCCTGTATGAAAATAAAAATCAAACGCATTGATTCAACTCTTCCTCTACCCGCGTACCAAACTCCTGGCGCTGTTGCGTTTGATCTGTACAGTCGGATTGACATGATTATTGCACCAAAAAGTATTGCCAAAATTCCCACCAATTTAATAATAAAAATTCCGGATGGCTATTTACTCGCCATTGTTACCCGTTCCAGCACTGCGGTCAAAAAAGGATTGTCTTTGTTACAAGGATTCGGTATTATTGATCAAGATTATTGTGGAGAAGAAGACGAAATTTTATATCAAGTGTATAATTTTACTGATACAGAAGTAGTGGTTACGCGCGGTGAACGTGTTGGTCAAGCCGCTTTTTTACGGGTTGATCACATGGAATGGGAAGAAGCCAGTGAAATGAAAAACTCGAGTCGCGGGGGGTTTGGGACAACGGGACAGTAAAAATCAAAACTCAAATCTCAATCTTACCACGATTTTCACCAGGATAAACTCTAACCAGAATTCAATACTAGATCGTGTCATTCTGGCGAAAGCCAGAATGACAGAGAACCATTTAAAATAAACATGAACAGCGTTCAAAGTTTTGAGTTTTGACATTTGAGTTAATAAAATATGCAAGCATACTTAGATATTGTAAAAAAAATCCTTGAAACTGGCGAAGCAAAAGCTGACCGCACGGGTGTAGGCACTCGTGCTATTGCCGGCGCATTGTTTGAACATGATATGAGTAAAGGATTCCCCTTACTCACGACAAAAAAAATGCCCTTCAAAGTAATTGCCAGTGAACTGGAATTTTTTATCAAAGGCATTACAGACAAAGAATGGTTAAAAGAACGTAATAACCATATTTGGGACGAATGGGCACGACCGAGCAAAGCACCCTATGGTCATACTGAAGAAGCAAAAAAACGCATGGCAGAAGAACGGGATTTGGGACCAGTGTATGGTTTTCAATGGCGACATTTTGGCGCTGCATATGATTCATACGATACTGATTACACAGGTAAAGGAACCGATCAATTCAAAAATTTGGTTGATGGAATAAAAAAAGATCCCAATAATCGTCGTCTTATCGTCAATTCTTGGAATGCAAGTATGTTGCACGATATGGGATTACCACCCTGTCATTATTCATACCAGGTAACCGTAATCAATGGACGATTAAATCTGCTCTGGAACCAACGCTCAGTAGATACCATGCTTGGTCTACCCTTTAATATTGCCAGTTATGCGCTTCTTCTCCATTTACTTGCCAAAGAAACTGGACTTTCTGAAGGAAAACTTGTTGGTTTTTTGGCTGATGTCCATATCTACAATAACCATGTCGAGGGTGCTCGTGAACAATTAACCCGCGACCCTAATACGTATCGACTTTCTCACCTGCAGACTGAAAATTTTACTTCAATTTTTGATTGGAAGTATGATGATACAAAAGTTGTTGACTATGAAAGCCATCCACGGATTAGTTTTGAAATTGCAGTGTAAAATATACTTTAAAAATATAATTGAAATACTGCTGTTTGAACGCACATCTGTTGCGAGGCAGAGATAATACTGTTCTTAAACAAAGCCGAGCAATAGTTGTAGTGAGCGAGCCGGAAAATAAAAAGACTGCGAGCGAACGGCGATCAAACAACAGTATTTCAATAGTTTTGAGATTAAAGTTTCAATTTTGACTTTTGTCCGGCAGCTGCCGGATGAACTTTAAATTTACTATGTCATTATCCTTAATCGCCGCAATCGCGGAAAACAATTGTATCGGGAAAAGCGGAGGACTCCCTTGGTACTTGCCCGAAGATTTAGCGCACTTCAAAAAAGTAACTTCGGGAAAAACTGTTTTGATGGGCAGAAAAACATGGGAATCACTCCCGGAGAAATTTCGTCCATTACCAAACCGAAAAAATATTGTCATCACTCGCCAATCTGATTATCCAGTACCAGCCGACGTTGAATGCTATGGCACCATTGATGAAGCTCTAACATCACACAAAGACGAAACGATTATGGTAATTGGTGGCGCAGAAATTTATAAACAAACCATTGATCAAGCCAATACGTTATTTATTACTCATATTCACAAAATAATCGACGGAGACGCATTTTTCCCCGAGATCAAAAAAAATCTTTGGCAAGAGACAGAACGTGAAGACCGCGATGGATTTAGTTTTGTGACGTATACAAAACATATCTAAAGAAGATAACACAAAAATGCAAGTATGAACCACGGACTCTTTATCACCATCGAAGGTACGGATGGCTCAGGAAAAGGTACGCAAACACAACTCCTGGTAGAACGATTGAAACGTGAACACTACCCCATGGAGGTGATAAGTTTCCCTCGTTATGGGGAACGGAGTGCCGTAATGGTAGAGGATTATCTCAATGGTAAGTACGGGACCGCCACCGAGGTTGGACCTTATCGAGCTTCAATATTCTACGCTACAGACCGTTATGCAGCCTCATCAGAAATTCGTGACTGGTTAAACCAAGGAAAAATAGTTATTGCGAATCGTTATGTTGGATCAAACATGGCGCATCAGGGTGGCAAAATTATTGATCCAGTGAAACGAACAAAATTTTTTGCCTGGATTCATGAATTAGAGTATACTATTTTTGCGATTCCCAAACCTGACATTAATATTATTCTTCATGTCAATGCGGAAATCGCTCAACAACTCGTAGATAAAAAAGAAACAAGAGATTATTTACATGGTAAAAAGCGCGATATTCACGAAGACGATCTTAACCATCTTCGCGCGGCCGAAGCATCCTATCTTACCATGGCTCAACATTTTTCTGATTATTCCATCATTGAATGTGTTGAAAACAATACCATACTCGATATTGACACTATTCATAAAAAAATCTGGACTCTCGTTTCAAAGCACCTGAACACTATCTTTCCCTAAACTATGCTTATTTCTGTCCCTGAACTTCTCACAACAACAATTACACTCTATTGGCAAAACTTCCGTTTAATCATGCGCTACCTTGGTCTTAGTTTGATTATTTGGATTTTATTAGCACTTAATTCTACGATTGCCCGTGAATCATTAACTAAATGGTTCGGTCAAATTCCCGGAGAAATAACCATAATCATCGCTCAGATCCTATTGCTCGGTGCTTTTGTCATCGCCACGATTACGTTGAATCGTGTCCTCGTAAAACGATACAACGGACTGGAAACAACCACGCTACACAATGAAATAAAAGCTGCGTATCACTTATTCTGGCCATTTTTAGGCATTTCATTCCTTGCCGGTATCATTGTTTTTGGTGGATCCTTACTCCTTATCATCCCTGGTGCGATTTTCGCGGTTTGGTATTATTTTGCTCCGTATGAGGTTATGCTCGATAACGCGAAAGTATTTGAATCACTTCGTCTCAGTAAAAAATTAGTAACGGGGAGATGGGGCGCGGTTCTTTGGCGACTTGGTCTACCAATAGTAATCTATATCGCTTTTTTTAGTACCATAAATTGGTTTATTCTTACTCCAGGAAAATTATTTTTAATGAGTACTGGCTCATCAGGCGCTTACTGGCTTTCCATTGCACTTGCTATTATTTTTTATTTCTTTTTTGTACCAATCATTACTATTACTCCAATCATTCTATACGAAAATCTCAAAAAAAATCCAGTCCAGATTCGAGAATAATTGACCGTGGTTTATCTCATTAAACTAAAACAACCTTTTTAGACCGTCCGGTAATCTGGCAGGTCTAAAAAGGTTGTTTTAGTTTAATTTAAATAAAAAATACCACCCAGATCAAACCATGAAGGGCTTTTCAATCTCTGCCAATAATGCTAGGATAGATGAACAAAATAATGTCATCTTTATGGAACTTACCCCCATTATTGGTCTCGAAATCCATGTTGAACTGAAGACAAAAAGCAAGATGTTTTGTCCTTGTAAAAACGACCCAGAATCCAGAGAAGCAAATATAAATGTTTGTCCAATTTGTCTTGTTCACCCCGGAACCCTCCCCTTACCCAACAAAACCGCCTTATCGTGGACC
>JAHFIE010000072.1 GCA_023246565.1 Candidatus Magasanikiibacteriota bacterium | reverse complement strand
AGAATACCACGTGCGCCATCAATCGCAATATCAAGAAGTGGACTGGAAATTGCAGCTTTAGCAGCTTCGAGTGCTCGGCTTTCGCCAGTTCCTAAACCAATTCCCATTAATGCTGATCCAGTGTCACACATAATCGTGCGCACATCTGCAAAATCAACATTAATAAGACCAGGAACCGTAATGAGTTCGGAAATTCCTTGGACACCTTGCCGCAGAACATCGTCAACAATTCGGAATGCTTCAATTAACGACGTTTTCTTATCAATAATTTGCAAAATACGATCGTTTTGAATCGTAATAATCGTGTCAACATTACGTGATAATTCTTCATGCGCGCGTTCAGCAATAGCACGACGTTGGGGTCCTTCAAATGAAAATGGTTTAGTCACTACGGCCACCGTGAGTACACCCATGTCGCGAGCGATTTCAGCGACCACTGGTGCAGCACCTGATCCCGTACCACCACCCAAACCACAGGTAATAAATACCATATCGGTGTCTTTGAGCATTTCACGAATTTCATTTTGAGTTTCTTCAGCACTTCGTTTCCCCACATCAGGATTCATTCCTGCACCTAAACCACGAGTAACCGTTTTGCCAATATGTAATTTATGAGGAGCACTGTTGTGATGGAGGGCTTGTACATCAGTGTTCATGACAATAAAATCAACACCACGAATACCACTCTTGACCATACGATCAACCGCAGAACCACCTGACCCACCCACGCCAATCACTTTAATTTTTGCAAATGTTTCAATTTCTGGTTTAACTTGGGGCATACCATTTTTATTTTACAATCTATGAACAAAATTAGTATTCAAAGAAATTTAAATCACAAAACTCTTTCTATAGTGTAGATAGTTTACCCCCCAATGTCAAGTTTATTGTATGATTAAAAAACGATCCCAAAAGGGACCAGTCATGTCATGCTTTATATGGATCCTCGAGTAAAGTCGAGGAATAAACTCCAGCCAGGATGCAGCCTTGGATACTATCATTCTGATCCCGATTTTCACTAGGATAAACTCCAGCCAGAATCTTGTATTTATTAATTCAATGTAATTCTGGATTCTGGCTTTCGCCAGAATGACAGCCGTAACGAGAATGACAGAGTAGAAACAATGCTTATTAATTAAAACTTTACGGAATAAGTGACCGAAAAATTGACCGTACCGTAGCAGATATTTTTCCCGATACCACACGAAAATTAGTTGGCGCATGTGTATTCGTATCCGCAAGACTGGCACCCCATTTTACCAATCCAATAACACTGGCGAAAGCAACGTCTTGAATTTTATCAGTAATACTGGTGATGTTTAAAGGATAACCCAAAGCCGAAGGAAGTTGTAATTGTTCTTTTGCCAAATCAGTAAGTCCACCCAACCGAGCACCACCGCCTACAAAATAGACTCCGGCGGGAAGAAGCCCGCTGCGATGTATTTTTTGTAATTCAGCATCAACCTTTTCCAAAATTTCAGAAACTCGAGCTTCAATAATTTGACCAATGTAATAACGAGAAACCATTTCTGATTCACGAGAGCCTAAGATTGAAAGATCAATCATTTCTTTCTTCGTAATAGTTTGTGGTGAACATTGACCATATTCAACCTTAACTCGTTCCGCGATATCAATCGAAGTTTTAAGACCAAGTGCTAAGTCATTAGTAATATGACCTGACCCAACCGGCAAAACCGCGGTGTGTACGATATCCCCTTCTTCATACACCACAAGACTGGTCGTGGCATTGCCAATATTTACAACAACAGCCCCAAGTTCTTTTTGACGACTCGTCAAAACGACTTCTCCTGCCGCAATAACCGATAATACAAAATCATCAATATCAACGCCGGTCCGATAAATTACTTTGCTAATATTTTTTACATGAGCAGTGACTCCGTAAATAATTTTTGCATCAACTTCCAATCGAATACCGGTCATGCCAACAGGATCTTTAATTCCGGTTTGACCATCGACTGAAAAACTACGAGGTAGAACATGTAAAATTTCATAATTGAGCGGCGTGGCGACAGTCTTCGAAGCTTCAAGAGCGCGGTGCACATCTTCTTCAGTGATTTCACTGTCTGTCCGAGAGACTGCAACCACACCTTTGCTATCCTGACAAATAATATGCGTTCCCGATATACCAACCCAAACATGCTCAATAGGAATCCCTGAAACTTTTTCAGCTGTTTCTAGGGCATTGGCAATTGCTGAAACCGTTTCCTCAATACTCGTTACAATTCCTTTCTGGACTCCTTCGGACGGTACTTCAACCGCACCCACGATCTGAACCTCACGCGTTCCACTACTTGCTGAGGCTGATACTTGCCCCACAGCCACACGAATGGCCTGTGAACCAATATCAAGACCAGTAATATATTCAGTGGAGTGCTTGGCGCGAACCATAGTAAAAAAGATAAAGCCGGGAGTAGTATAACATTATTGTTGTAAGATTCCAACGAAACGCGGTAAAAAAATAACAAGACAAACCAAAAATGCTCCACCAGAAACAAGTAACACAGCCGCGGCCATCATATCTTTAATAACCCCGACACGCTCATCCAGACGTGGTTTTATAACATCTAATAATTTTTCAAAGGCAGTATTAATGATTTCTAAAACAAGTACGCTAACCATACTTGCCAGTAAAAAAATCCATTCCCAAAGATTAAGTCGAATAACTATACCCATGAGCACGACCACACTCAAACCACATATTTGAATACGAAAATTATTCTGTGTTTTTGTCACATACCATAATCCAAGAAATGCTTTTTTTAAACTCGTTAAAAAAAGAATGTTCATACTACTTTTTCCAAATATTTTTCCTGTTTACCAAACATAATCTTCGCATCTGTTTTTTTAACATGATCATACCCGAGAATATGAAGCAGTCCATGAATCAACATTCGGTGAAATTCTTCGGAAAATGATACTGACCAATCTTTGGCTTGTTGCCGAATATGCGGCACGCTTAAAAAAATATCTCCGAGTGATGTCTCTGGCGCCATGGTAATGCCTTCTTGAGCCGCGAACGAAAGCACATCCGTAGTTTTATTCTTACCACGATATATTCTTTGTAAACGTTTCATTTTAGTATCTCCAATAAGATGCACGGTTAAATCACCGACCTTTTTTTCTTCACCAAGAACATAGGTAATAACGTTACGAATATGGTTATATGAAATTCCAACCGGCTTCCGTAGGGTGGAAACAATACAGCACTCCATACTATTGTGTGATCGTGGATGAAGGACTAGTCGTAACAGTCGGAGATGAAGAAACCAATAATTGTTCAGTGCCGATTAGGGCATTATTCGTACCTGGTAAACGAAAACTCTGAACCATTACTTGCATCAGATGTCGATACAATAAAGGCGCGGCAGTTTTAGGATGGTAGATTATCACATAGACAACCGATGGACTGTCAAAATACGCGACGAGATCATCCTTACGTTTAAAATAACTTTGAGAAAAACGATTGACGGATGATTGGAGTTCAGTGACCCGTTCACTCCGTGCTACACGACCAAACCACGCGTAAAAATCTTCCCCAGGTTGTTTGGGAGAAAGACGGATTTCTATATAATCACCATTCGAAGCACTGACTAAAATTTGATCCCCTGCTGGGTCAACGCTCCCTAATTCCCAGGCCTGGGGATAATATACGCGGTATTTTGCAATCGGAGCAATATATTCGCGGATCAGACCAGAATCAATAAGACGAACCGGGGTAGTTCCTTTGGGATTATATAAATTAAACACTTCTTGACCATCGTAATAACTATCACCATCAGTATCAAAAGCACCAGGATCAATGGTCAATAATTCTTCTTCAGCATCCGTGAGACTATCAGCATCAAGATCAGCTGCATCAATTTGAATAAGCGGAGGGAAATCAAAATCAGGTTCAGCATTCACTGAGCTTAATGGAGAGGTAGATGGTGTTGTCGTTGCAATTTCCAA
>JAHFIE010000071.1 GCA_023246565.1 Candidatus Magasanikiibacteriota bacterium | reverse complement strand
CGGCATACGATATTCTGGAAGATAAATTTTATGACGCGTTTGAAGAAATCTATGAAAAAGCAAGAATTATTCAAACCATGAATAATATTCGACGCTTCCCCAGTGATTTTAAAAAAGCGCAAAAACAAATGGGGCAGACCATTGCCAAATTAAAACGTCAAAAAATAAATACCACGGAATTAGAACAGATTGAAGCGACCATTAATCAAAAAGGAGTCATGGCGCAAAGTTTGATGAAAGCCAAACCCTTTGATGCTGACGCACTTATGGATGCGCTTGAAGAATTATTCGGATTGCGACAGGAATTTATGGACAAGATTCAATCAATGACCGGAGAATCCAGTGATAATCAGGATAAACAAAATAATAATGAGGATTTTAACGCGAACTTTTCTCTTCCAACTTTGAATTAAGTAAACCTATAGCTATTCCCCATGTCAAAAATTGTTGTTGGCATGGGGTGGTGTGAAAGAGAGAAAACAAGTCTTGACATCGCGGTGTCCTGGGTTTATAGTATAAGAGCTAGCAATGAAAAGGGTGGCACCCTTGGAGCTGGCAGACAATACACAAAGTGCGTTTGTTGTGAACATTATTTCTTGTTCAGATAATTTCTGAGCAAGATGTATGGAAACACGAACGAGCTTGGGTGGAACCCCCGGCTTTGCTGGGCCCAAGACCATTACGTTGGTCTTTTTTTATTGAAAAATTATATATGCCCGTAACATCCATGGATGACATACTTTCATTGGCAAAACGACGTGGTTTTGTTTTTCCTGGTTCAGATATTTATGGCGGACTTGCCAATAGCTGGGATTATGGACCGCTCGGCCATCTTTTGAAACAAAACATCAAAGCGGAGTGGTGGAAATTTTTTGTGCAACAGCGCGATGATATGGTTCCTATGGATTCAGCGATTATCATGAACACCAAAGTTTGGGAAGCTTCGGGTCATATTCAAAATTTTAGTGATCCTCTTGTTGAATGTAAAAGTTGTCATCATCGTTTTCGTGTTGATCATTTACTCGAAGCTCGTTCTGCTGAACCAGGATATGATAAAGAAGAAGTGGTTCGAATTGAAGATGTACCGTGCCCCAATTGCAGTGGACAATTATCATCACCGAAAAATTTTAATTTAATGTTTAAAACGTTTATCGGCTCGACTGAAGATGATTCATCTGTAGCGTATTTACGTCCCGAAACTGCAGCAGGAATGTTTGTTAATTTTAAAAATATTCTTCAGGTAACTCGTCGTCGTTTACCCTTCGGTATAGCGCAAATCGGTAAAAATTTTCGGAACGAAATTACTCCAGGTAATTTTATTTTTCGAACCCGAGAATTTGAAATTGGAGAATTTGAATATTTTATCAATCCCAATCCGGCAGACGGAGCCGGATGGGAGGCTATGTTTGAAATGTGGCTTGACCAGATACGCCGGTGGTGGAAAGACATTATGCAGATTGATATGGATAATTTGGTGTGGCACGAACTTCCCGATGGTGAACGAGCCCATTATAGTAAAAGAACCGTTGATATTGAATATAAGTTTCCGTTTGGTGTCAAAGAATTGCATGGTATTGCCTATCGTACTGATTTTGATCTGTTGCGTCATCAAGCAGCCAGTGGCGAGGATTTACAGTATACTGACCCGGTGACGAATGAAAAATTTCTTCCTCATGTTATTGAACCAACCTTTGGGATTGATCGCATGCTCCTGGTATCGCTTCTCGAAGCTTACCATGTTGAAGATGCTCCTACGGGCGAGGCTGGTGAAACTGACAAACGCGTTGTCATGAAATTTCCTCATTATCTCGCACCCATTAAAGTTGCGGTATTGCCATTATCAAAAAAAACTGAATTAAGTTCGCTCGCGCAAGAGATTGCGAATCGTTTACGAAAAGATTGGATGGTGGAGTATGATGAAACACAAAGCATTGGTAAACGGTACCGTCGTCAGGATGAAATCGGTACACCCTATTGTGTGACTGTTGATTTTGATTCACTCGTTGATAAAAAAGTAACGGTCCGTGATCGAGATACTATGGCACAAGAACGAATTTTGATTACTGATTTAGTGGATTATTTAGCAAAGCACTTATGTTCGAACACTATCAACTAAAAAATAAAGCCAATGTTTATTTGATTCCCCTGCAGGATACTAAATCAGTCACTGGTTTGGTTATGTTTCCGGTTGGTTCACGCTATGAACCCGCGAATCTCAATGGTGTTTCGCACTATATTGAACACCTCATGTTTAAAGGAACCACCAAGCGCAAGAACACCCTCACCTTGACTCGTGAAATCGATCGCCTTGGTGCTGAATATAATGCTTTTACGGGCAAGGAAACAACAGGATATTATGTAAAAGCTGACGCGTCGTATACCAAAATTATTGTCGATATTTTATCGGACATGCTCTACAATTCTTTGTTTGATCCCAAAGAAATGGAGCGTGAAAAAGGTGTTGTGGTTGAAGAACTGCGTATGTATCGGGATAACCCCATGATGAATATTGATACGGTTTTTGAGAGCCTCATGTTTAAAGGGAGCCCCTTGGGTTGGGATATTGGCGGAACTCCCGAACTGGTCATGAGTTATAAGCGTGACGCAGTATTGCGTTTTCGTGACGAACATTATGATCCAAGTGCGATGACCATTGTATTTGCCGGTGCTATGACGAAGGATACAAAGCTATATATCGAAGAATTTTTTGCTGCGCGGCAAAGTAAGAAAAAAATAAGTGTTTCTTCTAAACCAGCTGTCTTTGGGCCAGCGCAAAAAAAGACTGATCGCCTCATTGTTGACCATAAAAAAGCTGATCAAGCTCAAATGATGATTGGTTTTCCCGGATTTCACCATACTGAACCTCATAATCCCACGATGTCTGTTTTAAATACGATTCTTGGTGGCTCCATGAGTTCACGATTATTCATTCAAATTCGTGAACGACGGGGATTAGCTTACGTTGTTCGCAGTGGGGCGGAAACATTCCGTGATACAGGCTATGCGTATATTCGCGCCGGGTTAGATCCAAAAAATATTAACAAAGCTGTAGCTTGTATTTTTCAGGAAATCACCAAAATGATTGAAAAAGGTGTCACTGCTCGTGAACTCGCTGATGCCAAAACACATATTCGTGGCGCCCTTACCCTCTCACTCGAAGATTCAAGCAACCAAGCTGATTGGTATGTACGCCAAGCACTTTTTATGGATCGAATATATACCCCCGAAGAACGCTTGCAAAAAATCGAGGCAGTTACGAGGGAGGATGTACAAAATTTGGCTCAATCTGTTTATAAAATGAATCAAGCACGCATTGCTATTATTGGGTCAGTTGATGCGGAGCGCATTGTATTCTAAAATAAAAGGAGGGGATTTAAGTAGAAGTAGCTACATACGTATGAAATACGTCTTTGCTAATTGGAAAATGTATTGTGGTCCCAAACAAAGCAATCTTCTTGCTCAAGAATTAGCAGGATTTGTCGTACCTGATACGGTTCGAGCAACTATTTTTCCAACCGCGTTATCGTGCGAATCAGTGCACACTATTCTGCATGATTCATCATGGCAGGTGGGTGCTCAAAATGTTGCTTGGGTACCTGATGGTGCGTATACGGGGGCTGTTTCAGCTCAATTTTTTTATGAATTAGGAGCACGGTATGCACTCATTGGCCATTCAGAACGTCGTCATATTTTTCATGAAACTGATCCTGACGTACGTAAAAAATTAGAAGCATGTCTTTCAGCAGGTCTTACGCCAGTATTGTGTCTTGGTGAAACAGCAGAAGATAAAGAAGCCGGACGCAGACAATATCGGTTAAAAAAACAGTTGTTAGTCGCGCTTGAGAATTTATCAAGAAATGGTAATGAAATACTGTTTGCTTATGAACCTGTTTGGGCAATTACGCATAGTGGCAGCGGCGAAGCATGTACTCCAGCTGATGTAGTTGACGTTCATGGTTGGTTAACGACTGAATTACGAGAGTATGGTTTCACGAATCCCAGCATACTCTATGGCGGATCAGTTACTCCTGATAATGTCATGAACTATGCCAGTCTTCCCGATGTCGCCGGTGTT
>JAHFIE010000070.1 GCA_023246565.1 Candidatus Magasanikiibacteriota bacterium | reverse complement strand
CAAAAACACTTCGTGCAGCAGTTTCGGGAATAGTGAGCCAACCAAGATAATGAAGGCCGATAATTCCTCCAAGAATACCAACAACCAAAGCAGTGGTAGTTCGTTTGCGACTCATACAAGAACATTATGATCGAACCGATTGACGGGCTGATGGAAGACGCACCTGATGTAATAAATCAGGATTATCAAGAAGAATTGCTGTGCCACGAACCACAGCGGTTAAAGGATCATCAACAATACGCACTGGAATATCGGTCGCCTGCGCAATGACGCGGTCTAGTCCATTAATAAGTGCACCACCACCGGAAATTAACATGCCTCGTTCATGAATATCCGCAGTTAATTCTGGTGGCGTAACTTCCAAAGCCATTTTTATATGATCAACAATGGTTCGAATGGAACGATCCAGTGCTTCTCGAATGTGCACATCGGTAATCATTACTTCTTTTGGTAAACCCGTAATAACATCTCGTCCACGCATAGGAATTTGTAAAATTTCAGTACCTGGAATAACCGAACCAACTTTCATTTTAATATATTCAGCATGAGATTCTCCCACAAATATATTAAAAATTTCTCGAGCATATTGCACAATATTTCGATTCATTTCTTCTCCAGCAATGGGTGTTGATTTCCAATTGACTACTCCATGAAGAGAGATAACGGCAACTTCGGTTTTTCCCGCGCCAATATCGACTAAAAGATTACCAACAGGATCTTCAATAGGCATACGACCACCAATTGCGGCAAGCATGGGTTCTTGGACAATACATACTTCACGAGCTCCCGCGGCCATGAGTGAATCTTCAACTGCTTTAACCTCCACTTCAGTTACATCAAGCGGTACACCAATAATAATGCGCGGACGA
Organism: Candidatus Magasanikiibacteriota bacterium; assembly: GCA_023246565.1. Classification (GTDB taxonomy): domain Bacteria; phylum Patescibacteriota; class Patescibacteriia; order Magasanikbacterales; family UBA922; genus 2-12-FULL-41-16. The sequence continues at coordinate 3,207 of JAHFIE010000070.1, read as the reverse complement.
CGTAATAATGAAATTCCTCCCTCATGCACCTTATCAATAAAATAACGAAGCATTTTTTCTGCGACTTCATAATCAGAAATAATGCCATTTTGGAGTGGTCTTGCAACAGAAATGTGCGGTGGGGTCTTGCCAAGCATTTGTTTCGCTTCAGTTCCAACCGCCAAAATTTGTTCAGTCTTTAAATTAATTGCAACAACCGTTGGTTCATCCACGGTAATACCTTTGGCTTTGGTATATACACGAGTATTGGCCGTGCCAAGGTCAATACCAATATCCTGACTATTTCGTTTCAAGAAAGAAAACATACCAACTATACTTCAGCCAAAAATGATATTATTGATTTAAAATCAGAATCTTCAGAAGAACGTTTTTTTATTTCAACTGATTGTTGTGCCAAGGTCTTTGCGCTGACCACAACACGGGTAGGAATACCAAGCAAATCACTGTCAGCAAATTTTTCTCCAGCGCGTACGTCAGGTCGATCATCAAAAAGAACATCAATACCTTTTGCAACTAATTGTTCATAAAGTACTTCTGCTTGTTGTATATGATCCGGTTCCTGACACAGTGACACAAGATGCAATGAATACGGTGCAATCTCTTCTGGCCAGAGAATCCCCTTTTCATCATGATGAATTTCAACAACTGTTCCCATAACACGAGACGAACCAATACCATAACATCCCATAATTACTGGCTGCTGATTATTATTTTCATCACTGTAGCTAAATCCAAACGGAGCACTATATTTGGTACCCAATTTAAAAATGTTACCGACTTCAATGGCCTTAGCTTCACGCAATTCTTTATTTTGACACTGATTGCACGCGTGATTTACATCCTCAATAATTTCACTATTAAACGCAATGTTACATGTATCACAAATATAAATTGAATCTTCACCTGCTTCGGTTATGGTTTGATATTCATGCGAATATTTGGAGAACGTTCCGCCGGACGCAAAGGTAAGATAGGTTTTTTCTCGAATCCCACACCGCGTGTAGACCCGAAAATACGCTTCGATCATACGTTCATAATATTCATCCAAATTTTGTTGATTGTGATGGAATGAATACAAATCTTTCATTCTAAATTCACGACCGCGCAAAATACCGGATTTCGCACGCGCTTCGTTACGAAATTTGGTTTGCATTTGGTACACAGCTTGAGGCAAATCTTTATATGAAAAAACGAATTTTTGCACTAACGGTGTAACCACTTCTTCATGTGACGCACCCAAAGCATATTCCTTATCCCCACTGCCGGTTAATTTAAATAAAACATCAAAGGTATCCCAGCGTCCCGTAACGACCCAATTTTCCTTCGGGTTTAGAGCTGGCATAAGTACCTCTTGCCCACCAACACGGTTCATTTCTTCACGAATAATGGTTTCAATCTTCGTAAGAACTCGAAAACCCAAAGGAAGCATGGTATAAACCCCAGCAAATAATTTATCAATAAATCCACCCCGTAATAAAAGTTGAGCGTTGACGCTCACTTCTTCTTGGGAGATAGTCTTACTGGTCTTGGTAAATAATTGTGATTGGCGCATAGCGTTAAGATAAAAAAGTTCCGCTTGATCTGGTCTCTGTCTTTCCCCGTGGAGCAAGCGACATGACCAAAGAAACCAACAACGCGAAACTGGTAATGAGTAATGAAAACGTCCACCAATTTAATAACCGTGACCCGACTAAGAAAAGAGCAAGGGTCAAAAATCCTGATACAAGAAATGATTCACGAAAACTTTTTGCAACATAGGCAAAAAGTGGTGCTTCATCTCCCCAAATTTTAAGATACATAAAAAATAATCCTATAGAAAAACTACCAACAAAAGAAAAAAACAAACTTGTATAAAAAAATATAAAACCCAAACCATTGGTCTCAAAGGGATCAACGTTCATAAGAACAAAAACCCAGGAAAGCCAACACAATACCGTGGCGAGAGCCATGGTAATAAGATAGTGACGGATAGTCATACAAAGCTATTTTACGCTAAATACCGAATCCGGTCAACTTCGATGCTTCCTAATTTTTCATTAATTTTTTCAACGATTTTTACCTGATTTAAGCGAATTTCTTGGGCTATGGCTGAACTGGCACAACTCACCGTAAGGGTACGATTTTTTAAAAAAAGCGGTTTGGCAGCAGCAGCCAAATCACCAAACAATTCTTTAAGAACATTTTCAGCAGCATCAATAGCTCCCACTGATTCAAGCTGGTGATTGAGTGATCCTTTTTTGGCTACTGATTCTCGCAGAGTGTCACCGATTGGAGTAAAAGGCATAGAGGAAATGAATACTTTCAGAATAGCATGTCTCTAGAGAGTACGCAATAATACGGAGTTATGATAAAGATTGACTATTGGTTTATTCTTTGAGGGAAAACATAAAGGTATACATTTTTATTTTTTTGCGTATAGTGCCATGAGTGAAATTGAAAACCATAAGAAACAACTCGTGTCTCCGGTTTTAATTCCTGATTTAATTTTGTAGCCAAGGCATCCATTTTATGAGCAATAAAATACAGACTTATACTAGTAGCCGTAGAGAGATCAACCATCCATAGATCTTGACGTTTTATCGTAATATTTTTGTACCGACGACAAAGCAAGCGACTCCAATAGTACAATACAGGATTAATTTCAATACCAATACATTGTTTCACCAAAGGAGCCGCGGCACGCAATAATCGACCATCACCAGAACCAAGATCAAAAAAAGTATCGGTTGATTGAAGGCCAGCTGTTTGTATCATGATCATAACCTTGTCTTTTGATAAGGGTACATATGGCGCGCCACGAACAATGGCATACAAAGTATAGAGCATGAAAATAAGAATCGGAACAAAAACTAAAAAAAGAAAAAAGAAAATAAGGAGAATCATATTATTGAGCACGAAATTGACAAATATCACGGAAATCACAATATTTGCAAATAAAAGGACTGGGAGTTGCTGTAAAATTACGGTCGTAAATTTGATCAATTGTTGTTGTTATTTTACCCTTTATTTTTTCCAAATCATCCGGGTCACCAACAAACGATGTTTGTAAGGTGTCATTTAAATAATAAAACGTAAGTTCTCCGGTTTTACCAAGATGCCGATATTCTGGTAATGTCTCGGCCGCAATTTGGTAAATCAATAATTGTTCTTTATCATCAACGGTTAAGGTCTCTTTTGATTGACCAGTTTTATAATCAATAATATGGA
>JAHFIE010000069.1 GCA_023246565.1 Candidatus Magasanikiibacteriota bacterium | reverse complement strand
CCGAATTATTAGGATTTATTAGTGGAATTATGAAAAATTCAATTACGGATATTGATCTTCTGTATCTTTGGGACAAAGAACAAGATGAGCAAAGAAAGAAACAAGCTCTTGAACCATTGGCTCATTTGTTAGCACAAAAATTGGGAGTGAGTGCACGCGAGAGAGCCTAATTTTACAACAAGGGAATCGATGTGTTTTACTTTGACAAAACAATCCCATTCCGATACCATAGTCTCATTGTTTTAAACTTCTATGGCGACTACAAATACACCAGAAAAAATTGTTGTGCTCGGATATGGTTGGGTAGGTCAAGCAAACGCGCTTGCTTTACGCCGCATGGGGTATGAAGTCGCATACTACGATGTCATAACACCTCGCTATCATTATTCTGACACGTACTATGCTCTCTACGAACAAGTGAGAGCACTTGAAAAACCATTGGACATTGACAGTCCAGACACCTGGTATATTGTCTGTATCGGAGACCGCGTCAGCATGGATGGTGTTCAAGATATTTCTCTTATTGAAAACGCGTTACAAAGTCTTGTTCCAGCACAAGGAAAAATAATTCTCCGTTCCACAGTCCTTCCCAACCTTCTGTCTGGTTTACGTTTTGATGTGTACGTTCCTGAATTTCTTCATGAATTATATGCGGTGGATGAATGTTTAAATCCCTACTATTTTATTATTGGACAACGTTCGCCAGGATCTTTACCAAGTTTCCTCAAAGAATGGCAGAAACGTGCTCAGAGAATTTTTATTGGTTCACCCGAAGAAGCTTCCCATATAAAGTATTTATCCAATATCTGGAACGCGGTTCGCATTGCGTTTGTCAATGAATTCGGCAATTCCATTGCCATTCCTGAATCGAACGCGGATCGAGAGCATATAGAAAAAATTATTGATTTCTTTTTTGAGAAAAAAAATTATCTCCGCTATGGAAAAACATTTGGTGGACATTGTTTACCAAAAGATCTTCGCGCGTATACTCGTCTCATTGAAACAAGTCATCCATCACCAATCTTGCGTGCGACGCTTGCATCAAATGCTGAACATCAAAAAATTGTTGATCGTCTCCCTCTTCCCGAATGGTTTTCTGGCTGGGATTATGAAACCTTTGGTACTCATCTTTTCAGCAGCATAGAAAAAAAATGGCGACGATTGAATGAACTACCGTTCATACGCCATATCCGCTCTTTCCTGAAACCAATTGCTGCACGGGTCATGCAGTATCTTTTCCCCACAAATGCGCTCGATACGAATAAACGATTATGGAATACATTAGCAACAAAAAATCCTTTTTATTACGCCCATAGTGATACCAAGAGCCGACAAAAAGTCGATGAATTTGAACTGCGCGAAACAGGAGTCAAAGATTATGAGCAGTACATTTCAGAAGATAACAATTTGAGGACTTCCCTGCAGAATAATACTGGGACGACATGTCTTGAAATTGGTTGTGGAGTTGGTCGTATAACTGAACAATTAGCAAAACAATGTTCTCATGTTACCGCAGTGGATATTTCACCGATAATGCTCTCCATAGCAAAAAAACGTCTTTCAAACGTACCAAATATTACTTTTTTGGAAACCGAAGGCAATCGCTTGCCCGTGCAAGATAATTCAGTGGGAATCGTTTTTTCAAGCGATACGTTTAATCACTTGCCGAGTCCAGTGATTATCAGTGATTATTTAAAAGAAGTACAAAGAATTCTTGTCCCCGAAGGGATGGCCAAAATCCAACTTCGTACAGGTCAAGCCGTGTATCGTTGGCGTTGGTTTTATGGAGTAAGTCTAACACCGGATGAAGTACGAACATTAGTTGAAACAACAAGACTTACGTTGGTTGATTTGACCATTGAAAACAATAAAAGCTTATGGATTACGGTCAAAAAAAATAATACGTCATCAGTATGAAAATTTTAATCACGGGCGGTGCTGGTTTTATTGGTTATCATCTCGCACGTTACCTTCTCAATGACGAAAACCATACCTTAGTTCTTGTTGATAATCTTCAACGAGGAAGCATGGATGAAGATTTGCAAGAACTTTTGAAAAATAGTCGTGTACAATTCATTCAAGCTGATTTGACTGATCAATCATTTTTTCAATCATTACCCACTGATTTTGACCACGTGTATCATCTTGCGGCAGTCAATGGCACAAAATGGTTTTATAAAATACCTGACGAAGTTTTACGGATTAATACATTGTCACTGATTTACATCTTGGAGTGGATCAAAACACTACCGCGAAAACCAAAACTGTGTTTTACGTCATCAAACGAAGCTTATGCGGGTGCGATCGAAGCTTTTGGACAACTACCCATCCCTACTCCAGAAAATGTTCCTCTGGTTATTAGCGACGTGTACAATCCACGATGGACTTATGCTGGAACCAAATTAATCGGTGAGCAATTCGTTATTTTTTACGCACAAACACACCATATTCCCGCAATCATTGTACGGCCACACAATTTCTATGGTCCCCGTGCCGGATATGATCATGTCATACCTGAATGGTGCACGAAAATTACTCAAAAAATGGATCCTTTTGTATTGTATAGTCCGGAAGAAACACGAACGTTTTGTTATATTACTGACGCAGTGAGAGCCATGTCTATGCTTATGGATTCACCCGCGACCAACACAGAACCTATTCCCACGATTCATATTGGCAATACTGATGAAATTACCATGCGTGATTTGGCTGAAAAAATGTTTGCCATTACCGAGTGGCATCCTCAAACATTCAACGAACAACCTTCACCAGCAGGCAGCGTAAAACGTCGTCTGGCAGATATTACAAAAATCAAAAATTTAATTGGCTGGGAACCGCAGATATCCTTGGATGAGGGCTTGCGACAAACATTTACGTGGTACCGAGAACATCCTAAATCATAATATGACAACGATATTGATTACCGGAAGTGAAGGTGTTATTGGTCAATCTTTGGTCAATTATTTTCATACTCATCATCCTGATGTTCGACTTATTCGTATCTCGCTTTCAAATTCAAATAATCCTGAAATCATAACCGGAGATCTCAACGACCGAAGCGTGGTCAAAAAAATATTTAATGAGCAACCGATTGACTATGTTATCCACACCGCAGCTTTTCCCTATGGTAAGGCTGGGTTTGATCAACCCTACACCGTGTTTGAAAATGATACGGGGATTCTCATGAATATTTTACACGAAGCTCAAACTATCAAAAAATTTATTTACTTGTCATCAGTTCTTGTATACGAATCAAGTACCACGGTTCCTTTTACCGAAGATCAAACAGAACATATTCCCCCACCACAATCACCCTATGGTTTAGCAAAATTTTTTGGAGAAAAAGCAATCCAATTATTTTCAAAGCAGACGAATATTCCCTACACCATCTGGCGCGCCTACAACGTTGTTTCACCCCGTGAACGATTACAATCTGGTGGCGGGCATGTGTTTATGGATTTTTATCACAAACTCTTTGTTGAACAAGCACCGTCTATTACGATCCATGGCAGTGGCCAGCAAGTACGATGTTTTACCTGGGTTGAAGATTTGGTACAAGGCATCGTCGATCATCTTACCCACGAAAAAACCAATAACCAAATCATTAATATTGGTAATAATGAACCAATAACGCTTTTGGAATTAATGGAAATGTTGTTGATGATTGGTAAAGAAAAAAAATTATTACCTGCTGATTATCAACCAGAGATTGTTACCGGGAGCGCGTTCCATGGCATTGATAGTGCAGTACGCTTGCCAAGCAATAAAAAAATCATTGACCTGCTCAACTGGAAGGCGTCGACCAATGTCCCATCATGTTTTGAAAACTTTATCAGCCAAAAAGCAACCTATGATCACGAGTAATTGTCAACTCTGCAACGCTTCTCATTTTGAAACTATTATTGATCTTGGATATCATCCGCTCGCTGATACTTTTTTGTCACCCTCTGAACTCAATCACGAAGAAATTACCTACCCGCTTCGTGTTCTTTTGTGCATGGAGTGTGGTTATACCACGCTCCACTACATTGTTGATCCTATCACCCGCTACCAAAAGACTGATTATAGCTACACGTCGTCAAATTCACCCATTGCACTCAAACATTT